>DATJLH010000235.1:0-22266 GCA_035490615.1 Cellvibrio sp. | reverse complement strand
CTGTTCTGGCAGGTAATCTGGCAACACCAGAAAGCCGTTGTCGGCATAGAAATCCAGTGAATCTTTTGCGAGTGGTTTTTCAGAAAGGGAAGGGTTGTGATAAATAACGGGATCTTTTCTCGGAATGACTTGTTCATCCGCGCCGGTGCGCGAAGGGTACATGTCATCGGGCAGAAACATAAAATTTTCCTCCTGTTTTTTTTAATAAATTTGCGGCAATTACACCGGGATTTTCCCGCTGTGTATTTGATATCTCCTTGAGATGAAATGGCTGAACTGTTGTGCAGGGGCGTGATTGTATGCGGTAAAAGCGATAGATGCAAAACCCATGGCGTCTTGTGAGTGGAAGATAACAAACTTGGTGAATTAAATTTTGCTGAACAACTGCACCGACAAATAATTTACTTGTGGGTGCAGTAAATCAGGCCGCCGCCGGCGCGCTCGAATGGGATCAACGCCCTGCGCACCGCCCCAATCACCGCCGACCGCCAGATTCAAAATAATGTGGAAGTTGTGATTAAACGGCCAGGATTCCCAACCGGTGCCATCGTTCCATACCGTAAAATAATTCACGCCATCCACAAAAAACGCAATGCGATCCGGGTACCATTCGGCGGCATACACGTGCCAGTTTGCTGTGGGGTCCGCGACATTGATGGTGCCGGTACGCTGGGTGCCCACGGCCCAGAAACAGCACGCGCTGTGGGTCGAGGCATGGATAACATTCTGGTCATAACCGACGTTCTCCATGATGTCGATCTCGCCGGCGTTGGGCCAACCATAGTTGGTTACCGGATTGGTGCCGTAGCGAAAATCATCATCGGGATACAACCAGAACGCCGGCCAGGTACCCCAGCCGCCGGGCAGTTTCATACGCGCTTCAAAGCGCCCATAAGTCCAGGAAGCGGTGGAATTTAATCGCGCCGAATAATATTGATTTTGTCCGGTGGCCGGATTATTCCAGGCGGCTGCCTAGGCGAGCAAATTCTCCAGCGCTTTCTCATAAATACCCGTCAGGGTTTCCAGGTCCGCTGCGCTGATACACTCATCCACTTTGTGAATCGTGGCGTTGATGGGCCCCAGCTCAACAACCTGCGCGCCGGTAGGGGCGATAAAGCGACCGTCTGACGTGCCACCGGAAGTAGAAAGTTCAGTGTCGCGTCCGGTTTCGCTTTTAATGGCGGCTACAACCGCATTCACCAAATCACCGCGTGGTGTAAGAAACGGCTGGCCACTGAGTGTCCAGGTCAGATCGTAATTCAAGCCGTGTTTTTTCAGAATGGCTTCGGTGCGCTCACGCAGGATGGCATCGGTCAGCTCGGTGGAGAAGCGGAAATTAAATACCACCTCAACCGTACCGGGGATCACATTGGTGGCACCGGTGCCGCCGTTGATGTTGGAAACCTGAAAACTGGTGGCCGGGAAAAATTCATTGCCGTCGTCCCAATGTTCAGCGGCTAGTTCAGCGAGCGCCGGGGCCAACCTGTGAATAGGGTTATCGGCCAGGTGCGGATAGGCAACGTGACCCTGGATGCCTTTCACCGTTAATACCCCGCCCAGTGAACCGCGCCGACCGTTTTTAATCACATCGCCCACCACCTGGGTGGATGAGGGTTCGCCCACGATACACCAGGTGATCTTGGTGTGATTCGCTTCGAGCCACTCCACCACTTTCACTGTGCCGTTAATGGAGGGGCCTTCTTCGTCGCTGGTGATCAGAAAGGCGATGCGCCCGCGATGGTCCGGGTGTTGCGCCACGAAATTTTCACAGGCAACCACCATAGCGGCGAGTGAGCCTTTCATGTCTGCGGCGCCGCGTCCGTGCAACATGCCGTCGATAATCCGGGGTGCGAAGGGCGGGTTATTCCAGTTGGCTTCCGGTCCGGTGGGCACTACGTCGGTGTGGCCGGCAAACGCCAGTAGCGGGCCGCTGTCTCCGCGCACGGCCCAGAAATTATCCACGTCGCCAAAACGCAGCCGCTCGGTGCGAAAGCCAATAGCTTCCAGGCGTTGGATCATCATCTCCTGGCAGCCAGCGTCGTCGGGTGTTACCGAAGGGCAACGGATAAGGTCAAGAGCGAGTTGCAGGGTGGGGGACAAAGACATAACGCGGCTTCCTGGGAATCGGCAGGTGATTTGGCAAAGGCCGCGATTCTATCATTATGTGCTGAAGGCTCCCAGTTGCGCTGAAGGCTCTCAGTTTCGCTGAAGCCCGAAAATAAAAGGGCGGCGGCCTGAGCCGTCGCCCTGATTGCACTAGGCAGCCTTGTCTTTCCCGGCCTGGTGTTCAAGCACATTGCCGGATTGATTGATGGCGATGGTTCTGGGTTTCATCGCCTCCGGAATTTCTTTTACCAGGCTGATGGTCAACAAGCCGTTAGTCAATTCGGCACCGGTGACTTCCACGTGATCGGCCAAATTAAATTTGCGCTCGAACGCGCGGGTGGCGATGCCTTGATACAGATACTTGCGCTCTTCCTTTCCGTCCTCGGATTTTTTACCGCGAACGGTCAGTACGCCTTTTTCTACCTGGATATCCAGCTCGTCCCGATCGAAGCCGGCAACGGCCAGGGTGATCCCGTAGCGGTTGTCGCCAACCACTTCGATGTTGTACGGGGGATAACCGGCAGAAGCCTGTTCAGCACGCAGCGCGGTATCCAGCAGTGCACCGAGTCGATCAAAACCGATGCTGCTGCGATAGAGGGGGGTGAGATCAATTGTATTCATAACGATATCCTCCATTAAGAAGCGATAAACAATACAGTTAATATCAACGCCTCGTTCTCAAGAGACCCGAGGCAATAATTTATCTAGGGCAAGCAATATTCTTTTCAACACCCGCGCAAAAAAAATTTTGCAAACGACGTAAAAGTAGGTCGGATTAGGCGCACAGCGCCGTAATCCGACATGATTAACGATGCCCCAAAACAACCCAACCCACAAACCTTGAAACTTTTATCAAATGCCCCTATCTAAGCGGCGCTGTAATCATTTCATACCATTGTTGATGGGAATGTCCCCGGTTAACCAGGAATAATAACAATGTATAACTTGACTATATGCCGTCTCAAGACCGCACGTTATCCCCCTCTGTTTTGCGTAAAAATTAATTAAATTTATTTTTATTTTTTTCTCTATTAGCTACGTCTATTAATGGAGGGCATTATGCTTGATGTCAATTCTCTCAAGCGCACCTATGGCGACGTCGTTGCCGTGGACGGTGTGACTTTCTCTATTGGAAAAGGTGAAATTGTGGGCCTGTTGGGCCACAACGGCGCGGGTAAAACCACGATCATGAAGATGCTCAGTGGTTACCTGGAACCCAGTGGCGGCCACATCAAAATGAATGGTTTGGATCTCAGCCAGCATCTGAAAGAGGTGCAGCAAAACATCGGTTATCTGCCGGAAAGCTTGCCGGTTTATCCGGAAATGACTGTCGCCGACTATCTGGATTACGCTGCCTCATTGAAAGGTTTACACGGCGTGCAGAAGCAGGCAGAGGTCAAGCGGGTTTTATCAGCCACGGCTATCGGTGAAAAATTACTTGCCCCTATTGCGACCCTGTCGCGCGGTTTTAAGCAGCGGGTTGGTGTGGCGCAGGCGCTTCTGGGTAAACCCAGCCTGTTAATTCTTGATGAACCTACCAACGGCCTGGACCCTACCCAGACATTACAAATGCGTGAACTGATTCGCGATATTGCCCAGGAAGCTACCGTCATTTTGTCCACCCATATCATGCAGGAAGTTGATGCCCTGTGTGACCGTGTGTTGATGGTGCGGGGCGGTCGCCTGGTGATAGATGCGCGGTTGGATAGCCTGCGCCAAAGCCGCTCCCTGCAACTCATTACCAGCCCGATGAGTGACGACAGCCTTCGTACACTCGCACATATTCCCGGTGTTCACTTATGTGAACTTCAGTCCAGTGATGGCGCGCGCGCCATTCATCGCGTGACCCTGAATGACGATGCTGAACTGGATGTTGTCGGGGCTGCACTGGCAAAGGCAGTGATTGCAGCGGGTGCCGACCTGTATCAGTTATATGCCGAAGTGCGCGATCTTGAATCCCTGTTCCGCGAAGTTAATCAACAAACCGGAACCGACAAGGAGGGTATGCGCCATGCAGCCTAAACATACCATTCGCCGTATTGCGGCCAAGGAAATTACCTTATTTTTTGCGTCGCCCGTGGCCTATTTATTTCTGGCTGTGTTTGCGGCAGTCAGTTTGTTTATTTTCTTTTGGGGCGAAGCATTTTTCTCACGCAACATCGCCGATGTGCGCCCCTTATTTGAGTGGATGCCGCTGTTGTTAATTTTCCTGGCCAGCACCCTCACCATGCGGATGTGGAGCGAAGAGCGGCGTACCGGTACCCTGGAGCATGTGCTGACCCAACCGGTGCCGCTGTGGCATTTTGTACTGGGAAAATTCCTCGGTTGCCTGGCATTGTTGGCGATTGCCTTGCTGATTACTTTGCCCTTACCCATTACCGTCGCCATCATCGGTGAGCTTGATTGGGGCCCAGTCTGGGCGGGTTACCTCGCAACCTTTTTGTTAGGTGCTGCCTATCTCAGCATTGGCCTGTTTGTTTCTTCGCGCAGTGATAACCAGATAGTCAGCCTCATAACCGCAGTTGCGGTGTGCGGTATCTTTTATCTGTTGGGCAGCAAAACCCTGACAGACTTTTTCGGTAACCAGGCTGGGGAGTGGTTGCGCTTGCTCGGTACCGGCTCGCGATTTGAATCCATTACGCGCGGCGTTGTTGATCTGCGTGATCTGTATTACTACCTGAGTTTGATTGCTGTTTTCCTCACGCTGAATACCTTCTCACTTGAACGCGAACGCTGGGCACTGACCGGAAGCCGCGAGCATCACACGGGTTGGCGGGTAATGACGGCGCTGTTGGTTGCCAATGCGGTCGGTGCAAATTTCTGGCTGGGCCAGGTCAATAGCCTGCGCATTGATGCCACCGCCGGCAACCAATATTCCATCTCACCGGCAACGGAAGAATACCTGCAACAATTGCAGGAGCCGTTGCTGTTACGGGGTTACTTCAGCAGCAAAACCCACCCGCTGTTATCGCCGTTGGTACCGCAACTGCGCGACCTGATGCAGGAATATGCAGTGGTCAGCGACGGCCGGGTGCGCGTTGAATTTGTCGACCCGGTGACGCAACCGGATCTGGAAGAAGAGGCTAATCAAAAGTACGCCATTCAACCGGTTCCCTTCCAGGTGGCAGATCGCTATCAGGCCGCGGTGGTGAATTCTTATTTCAACGTGCTGGTGCAGTATGGCGATGAATATCAGGTACTCGGCTTCCGTGAGTTGATTGAGATTAAAACCCGTGGTGAAGGCGACCTGAATGTGCAGTTGCGCAACCCGGAACATGACCTGACCCGGGCCATCAAAAAAGTGCTGCACACTTACCAGGCCGGGGGCAATTTGTTCGATACGGTAAAAGGCGAGCTTACTTTCAATGCGTATATCTCTGCCGATGCGCGTCTGCCGCAACCTTTGCAAGAATTCCGCAAAGTGGTAGCCGAACACACGCAAACCATGCAGCAGCAATCCAAGGGTCGGTTAACAGTGAATTTCCTGGAACCGGAAGCCAATGGCGGTGCAGTGGGCCAACAGATTTTACAGGACTACGGTTTCCAACCCATGGCGACCAATCTGTTCAGCAACGATCGCTTTTATTTCTACCTGACGCTCGGCCAGGGTGAACAGGTCGTACAGATTCCACTGGACGATATGAGTGAAGCGAGTTTTGAGCGAAATTTATCCTCGGCCATTAAACGCTTCGCTAGCGGATTCACCAAAACCGTAGCACTGGTTGCCCCTGCACCGGCGACGCCTCATCAATTTGGCGGTATGAATTCGCCGCAGTTTAATCAGCTGGAAAGTTTCCTGGGTGCTGAACTGAATGTGGTAACGGAGGACTTGAGCGATGGCCGTGTGTCAGGACAAGCCGATATCCTGTTACTCGCTGCGCCCAAAAACCTGGATGAAAAACAACTCTTTGCGGTGGATCAATTCCTCATGCAGGGCGGTACGGTTATCGCGGCAACGTCGCCGTATTCGGCAAGTGTTTCCAATCGCAGCCTGAGTGTGCAATCACAAACCAGCGGTTTGCAGGAATGGCTCTCGCATCACGGCTTGCAGATCGAGAACCAGCTGGTCATGGACACTCAAAACGTGCCTTTCCCGGTGCCGGTTGCACGGAATGTGGGTGGCTTTACCGTGCAGGAAATCCGCATGCTGGATTATCCCTACTTTGTTGATGTACGGGGTGAAGGGTTGAATCAGGACAACCCGATTACGGCCAACCTGCCGCAAGCGACCCTGGCCTGGGCATCGCCGATCATTGTCGACCAGGAGAAACAAAAGTCGCGCACGATAACGGAATTGCTGCGTTCATCCGACAACGCCTGGTTATCTAACTCCACGCAGGTCATGCCTCGTGTTGACGGTGGCAGCCTGAGTCGGTTTACGCCGGAGGGCGAACAAAAATCCCGCTTGCTCGGTGTTATATCGGCAGGCCGGTTTGATTCCTATTTCGCCGGAAAAGCATCGCCGTTATTGGCACAGGCTGATGAAGAAAACGCGCAAGATGGCGCAGGTGATACCACGACGGTATCCGGTGTGATCGAGCGGTCGCCGGAGTCTGCGCGGATTATTTTGTTCAGCTCCAACGATTTTCTCACCGATCAATTATTGCAAATGGCCGGTGCAGCGGGCGGTGGTGAATATCTTAACAGCTTGCAACTGCTGGCTAACACCGTCGACTGGTCATTGGAAGATGCCGGCTTGCTGAGCATTCGTTCGCGCGGCAATTTCAATCGCACCTTGCCGACCCTGGAGCACAGCACGCAATTGTTCTGGGAATACTTGAACTACGGCCTGGCGTTACTGGCGCTATTGATTGTGGCGGGCGTGCGTTACCAGATAAACCGCTCACGTCAAAAAGCTTATCAACAATTACTCGCACACTAGGGAGCACACCATGAAAAAATACCATAGTTGGCTGGCGGGGATCCTGGCAGCACAGGTGGTTCTGGCGGGTGGGCTGTTCTTTTATAAAGAGCAGTCAACGCCCCAGGCGACCAGCGAGCCTTTGCTCAGTTTTGAAACGGCAGCAATCGATAAACTGGTTATTGCTGATGCGGATAACCATGTGACGCTGCAAAAGTCCGGTGATCAATGGCAATTGCCGGAGCTGCACGCATTGCCGGTCGTTGATAAAAAAGTGCCGGAGCTGCTCGATAAACTCCAGGCGACCAAGGTGAGTTGGCCAGTGACCACAACCACATCAAGTCACGCACGCTTTGAACTCACCGATGATAATTTCCAGCGCCGTGTTGAGCTGTTTGCCGGCGATAAAAAAGTGGGTGAGGTGTTGCTGGGCACCTCGCCCGGTTTCCGCAAGGTACATGTGCGTCGACCGGGTGAGGATGACGTTTATTCGGTAAGCCTGAACACGTTTGACATGCCGGTCGCCGACACGGAATGGCTGGATAAAACCTTGCTCAGCGCCAAGGACTTAAAGCAGATTAAAGGGCCGGATTACACGCTGCAAAAAACGGATGATCAATGGTCATTTGCCGGAGAGGCAAACGACGCTACGGATGCAGAAAGCCTCAAAGTTGATACCCAAAAAGCACAGGAACTGGCGAACGCCTTAAGCAACCTGCGCATTATTGATGTAGCTGAGCAACAACCGGAAGGAGAGCCGGTTGTTATTACGGTAAATACGGGCACCGGTGAGCGGCAATATGAGTTCCTGAAGTCGGACGATAAATATTTCGTTAAGCGCGATGATCAGGAGCAAGCTTTCACCGTCAGCCAGTTTGACTATGATCGCATTACCCAGATACGCCAGCCGCAATTGGCCTTGAAAGCGGAAGAGCAAAAAACCGAGGGGGAAAAGGAGAAAACTAACGGTTAACCCGTAGGTCGGATTAGGCGCCCAGCGCCGTAATCCGACTTAAATAATGGAATGTTAAAACCTTGTGTCGGATTACGGCGCTGTGCGCCTAATCCGACCTACTGCATTTAATCGCGATTGCGCTCATCGATCTGGCCATTCAAGGTCCACAAGTCGTACAACCAGCCAAGGCCAAACAGGCCCAGGGTAAACAGGTAAATCAAACCGGTAATCCACTTGCCCAAATACATGCGGTGAACGCCAAAGAGTCCCAGAAACGCCAGTAAAATCCACGCCACGGAATAATCAATCGGACCGGGGCGGAAGCGTGTATCCGCTTCGCGGGCCATGGAAGGAATGAAGAAAATATCAATCAACCAACCAATGCCCAACAAACCAAAGGTAAAAAACCACAGCGTCCCGGTGAGCGGTTTGCCAAAATAAAACCGGTGTGCGCCCATAAAACCCATGATCCAGGTAATGTAACCAATTAACACCGAATGTGTTGATACCTTCACTGTTTAGCCGCCTCAAATAATCGATACCCGTAGGTCGCGTAGCCCGACAACCTGTTTAATCAGTCAAACCCACGTAAACTTCCTGCACGTCGTCATCGTCATCGATAGCCGCCAGAAAATGTTCCACTTCTTCCAGCGCTTCACCGGTTAAGCTCACCGGATTTTTCGGGCGATACCCTAACTTGGCCGATTCCACGGTAAAACCCTGTGCAGGCAAAGCGCGGCACACCAGATCGAGATCCGTGGTATCAGTAATAAATAATGTTACGCCGTCGTCATTCGTTTCAAAATCCTGCGCGCCCGCTTCAATAGCGGCCAATTCCGGATCAGCATCCGCGTTGGCCGGCGAGGCTTCAATCAAACCGACATGATCAAAATCCCAGGACACAGAACCCGACGAGCCTAATTGCCCTTTGCGGAACAGCACGCGCATGCTGGAGATGGTACGGTTTACGTTGTCCGTCAGACATTCAACAATCACCGGTACCTGATGCGGCGCAAAACCTTCGTAAGTGACTTTTTCGTAATTCACCGCACCGTCCAGTTGGCCGGAACCTTTTTTAATCGCGCGCTCCAGTGTCTCGCGCGTCATGGAGGCTTTTTTGGCTTGCTCTACGGCGAGGCGTAAACGGGGATTCATATCGGGGTCCGCACCATTGCGCGCCGCAATCATGATTTCCTTGGTCAGTTTGGTAAATAATTTACCCTTGGCATTTGCCGCCGCTTCGCGGTGTTTTGCTTTCCACTGGGCACCCATGTTTCTCTCCCGATAGGTTTAAAAGTAGGTCGGATTAGCCGCAACGCGGCGTAATCCGACATGAAGTTACAGCATCACAAGGTTTCACTCATAGCAACAGACAACATTGATGAACAAAACGATGTGGAGAATTTAATTACTGTGCAACGCCGAATTTAACTGCAATGCACTTTTATTGGTAACCACTTCCACCCGCCCGGTAATGGAGTTGCGACGAAATACCAGGTCCGATTCGTTGGCCAATTCACGGGCTTTTACCGTCTTCACTTCAGCGCCGGTGTCATCCAGCACAATCACCTTGGTGCCGGCGGTAATATACAAACCGGATTCCACCTTGCAGCGATCTCCCAAGGGAATACCGATACCGGCGTTAGCGCCGATCAGCGATTCCTTGCCGACAGAAATCACAATGTTGCCGCCGCCGGACAAGGTGCCCATGGTCGAGCTGCCACCGCCCAAGTCAGAACCCGCACCGACAAACACACCGGCGGAGATGCGGCCTTCAATCATCGCCGGGCCTTCGGTACCTGCATTAAAGTTCACAAAACCTTCGTGCATGATGGTGGTGCCTTCGCCCAGATACGCGCCCAAGCGCACGCGCGCCGTATGTGCAATGCGCACGCCTTTCGGTACCACATAGTTGGTCATCTTGGGGAATTTATCGACGCAGGCCACTTCAAGTAATTCGCCGTTCACGCGCGCTTGCAATTGACGTTCCGGTAATTCTGCCAGATCAACGGCGCCCTGGTTGGTCCAGGCCACGTTAGGCAATGCACCAAAGATGCCGTTCAAGTTTGTGCCGTGGGGTTTTACCAGACGATGCGATAACAGATGCAATTTCAAATAGGCTTCTGGCACACTCGCGGGGCCGGTATCGCTTTCCAGCAAGGTTACCACGAGTGGTCTTTGGCTTTTACTCAGCGAGCGTGCAATGGCGGCCTGGGTGTCATCGCCAGCGCTTGCCAAAGCATCGGCCAGATCGGCTGCCTGGTTCGTGGTGATGCTGATTGCTTGATTACCGCCCGAGTAGTTCAGGGTTTTCGTGACGGCATCAACGATAGCGGCCGCAGGGTTCAGCAGAGGCTGCGCGTAAAAAATTTCAAGCCATTCACTTTTTGCATTGTGGGTGCCGACACCGAGTCCGAGGCTATAAAGAGTTGTCATAGTCTTTCCTATTGCTTGCGAGTAAAAATTTTTTTGTGTCGGATTACGCCGCTGTGCAGCTAATCCGACCTACAGGGTGCGAAGGGTAGGTCGAATTAGCCGCACAGCGGCGTAATCCGACATATTCTCCAATTAACCAAATACGCGCGCATAATCGGCTGCCTTAAAACCCACCTGTTGTTGCTTGCCGGTATCCAGTAACGGCCGCTTGATCAAGGTCGGGTTGTTAACAATCACGGCTACTGCCGTTTGTGCATCAAAACCGGATTTGGTTGCTTCATCCAGTTCTTTCCAGGTGGTGCTGCGTTTGTTTACCAATGTATCCAGGCCGATAGTAATGATCCATTCTTTAACCTGGCTTTCGGTCAGGCCATCAACGCGAAAGTCGTGGAAGCGATAATCGATTTTCTGTGTTGCTAACCAATCACGCGCTTTCTTGACGGTGTCGCAATTCTTGATGCCGTAGAGGGTAATTGTCATAACCAATGCTCTTGTTCAAATCAGGCTTTCAGTACAACCTTCGGTTTCTTGCGGTTGGGGTAACAGGTGCGACAAATATCGCAGACGGTGCCATCGCAGGTGCGCGCGCTGCAATGTTCGCGGCCGTAATAAATAATTTGCAGATGCAAGGCATTCCAGGTGTCTTTGGGGAACAACCGTTTTAAATCTTTTTCGGTTTGCACCACATTTTTACCGTTGGTTAATCCCCAGCGCTGGGCCAGGCGGTGAATATGGGTATCCACCGGAAACGCCGGGTGGCCGAAGGCCTGGCTCATCACCACGCTGGCGGTCTTATGTCCTACGCCGGGCAAACGCTCCAGCGCGTCCCAATCTTCCGGTACTTGCCCACCATGTTCATTGACCAGTATCTGTGACAACAGCGAAATCGCTTTGGATTTTTGTGGCGACAGGCCGCAAGGGCGGATGATGGCTTGAATTTTTTCTACCGGTACCTTGGCCATATCAAACGGATTATCGGCGAGCTCCCACAACGCGGGCGTTACCTGGTTAACACGTTCGTCAGTGCACTGCGCCGACAGCAATACAGCAACCAGCAGGGTGTAGGGATCTTTATGTTGCAAGGGAATCGGCGGCGCAGGGTAAAGTGTCTGCAAGCGCTGCAGGATAAAATCCACCCGCTCCTGCTTGGTCAAGTTTCTTATGCTGTTCATAAATGGGTAATAAAGGTTTTGATACGTTGCGCTGCCTCGATACATTCCGCCAGCGGCGCCACCAGCGCCATGCGAACATAATCCTCGCCAGGGTTCAAACCTCCGCTGGTGCGGGCGAGGTAATTACCGGGCAACACGGTGATATGTTGTTGCGCAAATAATTGCTGCGCAAAATCTTCGCCGCGCAGTGGTGTTTTGGGCCACAGGTAAAAGCTGGCATCGGGCATGCTGACATCCAGTACACCGTCAAGAATTTCCAACACGGCTTCGAATTTCTGACGATAAGCCGCACGATTAGCGCGCACATGCTCTTCATCTTTCCATGCCGCCACGCTGGCCAACTGGGTTGGCACCGGCATCGCACAACCGTGGTAGGTCCGATACAGCAAAAATTTTTTCAGGATCTCTGCATCGCCACCCACAAAGCCGGAGCGCAGCCCCGGCAGATTGGAACGCTTGGATAAACTATGGAACACCACGCAGCGTGCGAAATCGTCGCGACCCAATTCTGCACAGGCTTGCAACAAGCCGGCTGGTGGTTGTTGCTCGTCAAAATATAATTCCGAGTAACATTCATCTGATGCGATAACAAAATCATATTGATCGGCTAACGCGATCAGGGATTTTAACTGCGCACTGCTCATTACGGCACCCGTGGGATTGCCCGGTGAACAGATAAATAAAACCTGGCAGCGGCGCCACACAGCGGGATCTACCGCTGCAAAGTCGGGAATAAAATGATTTTCCGGCGTGCAATTTAAAAAGAAGGGTTCGGCCCCGGAAAGAATCGCTGCACCTTCATAAATTTGATAGAAAGGGTTCGGGCTCACGACCAGTGGCGCGGGTTGCTGACGGTCCACCACGGCCTGCGCAAAAGCAAACAAGGCTTCGCGCGTGCCATTGACCGGTAATACATGTCGTTCGGCATCAAAGCTGCCGGGCTTTAATTGAAAGCGCCGCGTCGCCCAGGTCGCGATGGCCTGGCGCAATTCCGGCAATCCTTTGGTGGTCGGGTACTGGGACAAGGCAGCTAGGTTGTCGACCAGTGTTTGCAACACAAATGCCGGTGGTTCGTGTTTCGGTTCGCCAATGGATAACGCGATGTGTGAGAGATGTGCCGGTGGCGTCACCGCCGCTTTCAGCGCAGCCAATTTTTCAAAAGGGTAGGGATGGAGTTGTTGCAAATCCGGATTCATTATCAACACTTCACATGCGTTTATAGATTGTAGGTCGGATTAGCCGCAGGCGTAATCCGACGGGTTTACTGTTCAATGATAATGTCGGATTACGCCTTGCGGCTAATCCGACCTACGCGCTCCATTCATTATTGACTGGTTACGCGCCGGTCCAGTTGTTCGCATATTTCTTTCTGCAAGCGCTCGCACATATCGGGGTCGCTGAGCGGGAAACCCTGGTTATCGCTGATAAAGAAAATATCTTCCACACGCTCACCAAGCGTAGCGATCTTGGCGTTCTGCAACTGCACGCCGAATTGCAGAAAAATACGGCCGATACAGGCAAGCAAGCCGGGGCGGTCCGGGCTGATAACTTCCAGCATGGTGTAGCCGCTGATCATATCGTTGCTCAGTGACGTACGCGTGGGCATGGAAAAATACTTCAGGCGGCGGGGCGTGCGACGGGTGATAACTTCGGAATAATTGTCCGCCAGACGCAGTTCGTCTTGCAGTGCCTTGTGAATACTTTTCAGCACGGCGGGATTGCTGCCCAAAGGCTCACCATTCTGGTTTAACACAAAAAAGGTATCGATGGTGTAGCCCGACTTGGAGTTGTAAATGCGCGCATCC
Source organism: Cellvibrio sp. (assembly GCA_035490615.1). Taxonomy (GTDB): domain Bacteria; phylum Pseudomonadota; class Gammaproteobacteria; order Pseudomonadales; family Cellvibrionaceae; genus Cellvibrio. Next base: position 8,931 of record DATJLH010000235.1, on the reverse strand, counting down.
TGAATGCTGAGATTTTGTTGGTCAAGCGCGGAGGCCACCGCGACAAACACATTCTTGCGTTCTTTGCTGCGCACAAAAATTTGTGTCGCGCCAGCCAGCTCTTTATTAGTGGTTTTCTTGATCAGGATCAGCGGTGCATCGTCCTGTTGCTCGGCGACGGCGGCGGTGTGCCAGGCAATATCCTGGAAACTTTCGCGCAGGAAATATTCCTCGCCCATATCGCCCCAGATCTGCCATGCGCGATCCGCACTGATACCTTTACGTTCGAGTTTGCGAATGGCCGCCTGCTGGGTTTCTTCAATCAAATCCTGTTTATCGATATTGTTTTCCAGGCCGCGACGCAACGCCCGGCGCGTATCCAGATACAATTGCCGCAACAAGCTGGCACGCCAGGTGTTCCATAACTCCTTGTTGGTGCCGTTGATGTCGGCCACGGTCAAGCAATACAGATAATCAAGGTGTAGCTGGTCGCCAACGCGCAGGGCAAAATTGTGAATAATTTCCGGATCAGAAATATCCTGCTTTTGCGCAACCGCTGACATCAATAAATGCTGTTCCACCAACCAGCACACCAGGCGGGTTTCGCGCGGTGAAATGCCGTGGCGTTGACAGAATTCTTCTGCGTCTACCGCGCCCAGTGTCGAGTGGTCGCCGCCGCGACCTTTGGCGATATCGTGATACAGACCGGAGATATACAAGAGCTCCAGCTTGGGTAGGCGCGTGACCACATGGGCGGCCACGGGGAAATCTTCTTTGGCCGATGGCAACAAAAAGTTGCACATGTTCTGTACCACTTTGAGCGTGTGTGCATCCACCGTATAGATGTGAAATAAATCGTGTTGCATCTGCCCGGTGACGCGGCCGAACTCCGGCAAATATAAACCGAGGATGCCGTAACGGGTCATGCGTTTCAGCTGTTCAACCAGTCCGGCAGACTGCTGTAGCAACTTCATAAAAAGCTGGGTATTTCTCGGATCACGCCGGTAGTTTTCATCAATAAGGTAGCGGTTTTCCCGCAGCAACCGAATGGTGGATGCATGAACCCCCTCGATTTCCGGGTGCTGCGCCATCAGCACAAAGATTTCCAGTAGCGCTGATGGTCGATCCTCAAAAACAGTGTTATGGACTGCTTCAATGTAATTATCGCGAATTTGAAAACGTTCATTCAGTGGAACGATATGATGTGCGACATCCTTGTTCAGGATCACTTCCTGCAAATATTGCAGGAGCACATCGTTTAATTCGCGCAACGCCAGTACTGTGCGGTAGTACTTGTGCATAAACTGTTCGACCGCGAGGTTTTCGCTGTTGTCGGTGTAACCAAATAATTTGGCCAGTTCGCGCTGGTGATCAAATAGCAGTCGCTCTTCCGCCCGCTTGGCCACCATGTGCAAACCGTAGCGCACTCGCCAGAGGAATTCCTCGCCGCTGTAAAGCATGGAGAATTCTTCCTCGGTAAAAAAGTTCTTGCCGTGGAGCTGGCGCAGTGTGCGTACCTGATAGTAGCGTTTCGCCACCCAACAAATTACCTGGATATCCCGGATGCCGCCGGGGGCATTCTTGATGTTGGGTTCAAGGTTATATTCGGTATCGTTATATTTTTGGTGCCGCTGGATCTGCTCATCCCATTTCGCGCGAAAGAATTCATCGACAGGCCAGAGTTGGTCAGGTGAGGTAAGTTGTTGTAATTCCTGCCGCAGGCTTTCGTCGCCCACCAGTGTGCGCGATTCCATGATGTTGGTCGCGACGGTGATGTCGTTGCGGGCGATCTCCACGCACTGCTTGATTGTGCGGACGCTATGACCAATCTCCAGGCCGATATCCCACAACAAGGTAAGGAAACGTTCAATATTGTCTTTATAGGCGGGCAGGACTTCGGGCGTGTGTAATATCAATAAATCAATGTCAGAGAACGGGTGGAGTTCGCCACGGCCATAACCGCCAACAGCTTCCAGACTGATCCCTTCAGGCCACTCGAATTGATACCAGGCATAATGCAGTATGCAATCAATAAACAGCGCACGTTCGTACACGAGGGTGCGGATATCTTCCCCTTCGCAAAAGCGTGCGTTGAACTGCCCATTAGCTGCTGCCAGCGCATCCTTGAACACCGTGATAATCGGTTGTTCACTCAGGGCGCGACGAAAACGGCTTTGATCAAAAAAGAACAGCGGTCTTTCGAAGTAGGGCACCGAAGGGTTCAGCATGATTTAAAACACTTCTCCTGTACGCGCGGTCAGGACTTCAACCCCGTCTTTGGTAACGACCATGGTGTGCTCCCATTGGGCAGAGAGGCGCCCGTCTTTGGTTTCCACGGTCCAGCCATCACTTTTCAATTTGGTGTGGGGTTTGCCAGCGTTGATCATGGGTTCGATGGTAAAGCACATGCCTTCGCGCAGAGCCATGCCGGTACCGGGGCGGCCGTAATGCAGAATTTGCGGCTCCTCATGAAACACCTTGCCGATACCGTGACCGCAATATTCGCGTACGACAGAATAGTAATTGCCTTCCGCGTGCTGCTGGATCACGTGGCCGATATCGCCCAGGGTGCAGCCGGGTTTGACGATCTGGATCGCTTTGTACATACACTCCTGGGTCACCTTAACCAGGCGCTCCGCATGGGAGGCCGGTGTGCCCACAAAATACATGGCGCTGGTGTCGCCGTGGTAACCGTCATAAATCACGGTGACATCAATATTGATGATGTCGCCGTTTTTGAGCACTTTTTTATCCGACGGAATGCCGTGGCATACCACCTGATTTACCGAAGTACAGATAGATTTGGGAAAGCCGCGATAACCAAGGCAGGCGGGGATGGCTTTCTGCTCATTCACAATGTGATCGTGGCAGATCTTGTCCAGTTCGGCTGTAGTGACGCCGGGCTGCACAAAGGGGCCGATCATCTCCAGCACCTCGGCGGCCATACGGCCCGCAATACGCATCTTTTCGATTTCTTCAGGGGTTTTGATAGTCACAGACATGAGTGAACACTAACTCTCATTGGCGATTGAAAGGCCCACATTCTAAACGATAAGGGGCTGGTTCTACAGGGATAACTTGGCGCGACCTGGTATTGGGGGAGCAGTGGAGCAAGAGTGGGGGCAAGGGCGGCTTCGGAATATCCTTGTCTGAAACCGCTGTAGGGGGCGTTTATGCGTTGGCGCGTTTGCGCATGACTGACACCGCGTGAATAACACCACGGAGTTCTGCCAGGCCTTTCATCCTGCCGGCAAAGGAGTAGCCCGGGTTAATCCCGGCTTTACCGATCTCATCGCCCATCAGGTGGCCGTGGTCCGGGCGCATACTGATCTTCGGCAGCTTTATGCCCTGCTTGTCCCGGCGCGCTTCTTCATCCAGTAAGGCTTCGACCAGTCCCACCATGTCGTTGTCGCCGTCCAGGTGGTCGGACTCATAAAAGGAGCCATCGTCCTCCCTCTTTATATTGCGCAGGTGCACAAAATAGATGCGCTCGCCAAACTCCCGCGCCATGGCGACCAGATCATTGTCGCAGCGGGCGCCATAGGAGCCAGCACACAGGGTAAGGCCGTTGGCCGGGCTGGGCACCGCATTCAGTAAGGCGCGGGCATCATCGGCGGTGGACACGACGCGCGGCAGGCCAAACAGTGAGAAGGGTGGGTCATCGGGGTGAATGCACATCCGTGCGCCCACTTCTTCCGCGACGGGGATGACTTCTTTCAGGAATGCAAACAGGTTGGCGCGCATGCCGGCATCGCCCATCTGGATGAACTGATCAATAGCGGCGCGAATCCCATCCCGGTCGTAGGAGCCTTCACCACCCGGCAGGCCGGCAATGATGTTTTTCTCCAACAGGACTTTTTCTTCATCCGTCATCGCATCCAGCCGCGCCTTGGCTTTGCTCAATACATCCGGCTGGTAATCAGCCTCGGCACCGGGGCGTTGAAGGATATAAACGTCGTAGGCAGCAAAGTCACTCATCTCAAAGCGCAGTGCCTGACTCTTGTTCGGCAGTGTGTAGCTGAGGTTGGTGCGGGTCCAGTCCACCACCGGCATAAAGTTGTAGCAGATGTCGTAGACGCCGGCGGCGGCGACATTGCGGATGGACTGCTGGTAATTGGCAATGTACTCACGGTAATTACCGGTACGGGTCTTGATGTCATTGTGTAACGGAATGCTTTCAATCACGGCCCATTCAAGCCCGTGGGCTTCAATCAGCGCCTTGCGCTCCAGGATATCCTCCATCGGCCAGACCGCACCGGTGGGAATGTGGTGTAAGGAGGTGACTATGCCGGTCGCCCCGGCTTGGGCGATATGTTGCAGGGATACGGGATCTTTGGGGCCAAACCAGCGCCAGGTTTCTTTCATAACAACACCGAGTCAAAAGGTTAATACAGGATGTCTCTATTAGACGGTAAGTGCATACTAGTATGCAAGTTGGTTCTGCCAGTTTTGCCGGTCACGCTGGTGAATATGTGGGTGCGGCAGCTCAATCACCTCGGCAGAGAGTTGTTTATCTGTAACACAAACTGTGGTATAAAGCGCGCCTCTTTCGGCCCACTGCATTGATTCTGAGTGGTTTTTGGTGGTTTCGAAAGTCCCAACGGCAGCGAAATTTTGCTGCCAGGTGCCCCCGCACCTTACTTAACTTTAACGTCACACATATACCGACACATTGAACCTGGGTGCCCTGACGGGTTGGTTGATGGGGTATATGGAGGCTTAACCCGAAAGGAAAAACTTATGCCTACAGTAAGCATGCGCGATATGCTTTCCGCCGGTGTCCACTTTGGTCACCAAACCCGTTACTGGAACCCGAAGATGGGTCGCTATATCTTCGGCGCGCGTAACAAGATCCATATCATCAACCTGGAGCACACTGTTCCAGCCTTCAACGAAGCACTGGCGCTGATCCAGCAAATGGCTTCCCAGAAGAAGAAAATCCTGTTTGTCGGCACCAAGCGCGCCGCACAAAAAACCATTAAAGAACAAGCCGAACGCGCTGGCCAGCCGTTTGTCAGCCATCGCTGGTTGGGCGGCATGCTCACCAACTACAAAACCATCCGTGCCTCTATCCGTCGCCTGCGCGACCTGGAAACGCAAAGCCAGGATGGTACCTTTGCCAAGCTGACCAAGAAAGAAGCGCTGATGCGCACCCGTGACATGGAAAAGCTTGAGCGTTCCATCGGCGGTATCAAAGAGATGGGCGGCCTGCCTGACGCGATGTTTGTTATCGATGTTGATCACGAGCGCATTGCGATCCAGGAAGCTAACAAGCTGGGTATTCCTGTTATCGGTATCGTGGATACCAACAGCAACCCGGAAGGTATTGACTACGTTATCCCGGGTAACGACGACGCCATCCGTGCGGTAAAACTGTATGTAACGGCGATTGCCGATGCTTGTCTGGAAGGTGCCAAATCAGCGTCTGCTGTACCTAATAAAGATGAGTATGTCGCTGCTGAAGAAGGCGCTGCCGAATAAGCCTCGGGCGCTGTGCGAGATGCAACGAAAGGGGGCTTTGCCCCCTTTTTTCAAACCAGAATTTGAATACTGACTGAGGACAAAACCATGACAGCTATTTCCGCAACAATGGTAAAAGAACTGCGTGACCGTACCGGTCTGGGCATGATGGAGTGTAAAAAAGCGCTGGGCGAAGCTAACGGTGATATCGAATTGGCGATTGAAAACCTGCGCAAGGTTTCCGGCCTGAAAGCCGCCAAGAAAGCGGACCGTACCGCTGCCGACGGCGTGGTTGCCGTGAAAGTTGCCGATGACAACAGCTATGGTGTAGCCGTTGAAGTTAACTCCGAGACCGACTTCGTTGCGCGCGATGCCGGCTTCCTGGCTTTTGTTAACAGCGTTGTTGACAAGGCTTTTGCCACCAAGCAAACCGACGTGGCTGCCTTGATGGCGGGCGATCTGGAAAACGCTCGTGAAGCGCTGGTGCAAAAGATCGGCGAAAACATCGGTGTGCGCCGCGTGAAGTTAGTTGAAGGCGGTGTGGTTGGTGGTTACGTTCACCTGAACAGCCGTATTGCGGTATTGGTACAACTGGAAGGCGGCAACGAAGAATTGGCCAAGGATATCGCCATGCACGTTGCGGCGGTAAACCCGGCAGTTGTCAGTTCCGAGCAAATGCCGGCTGATCTGGTAGAGAAAGAGAAAGACATCATTCGTGCGCAACCGGACATGGCTGGCAAGCCTGCCGAGATCGTTGAAAAGATGATGGTTGGCCGTATCAACAAGTTCCTGAAAGAAGCCAGTCTGATCGATCAGCCCTTTGTTAAGAACCCTGAAGTTACTGTGGGTAAACTGGCTAAAGATGCTGGCGCCTCTGTGAGCAGCTTTGTGCGTCTGGAAGTGGGCGAAGGTATCGAGAAGGTTGTGGTCGACTTTGCTGCGGAAGTTGCTGCCCAGGTGCAGGCTTCCAAGGGTTAATCTCCGCTGTTGCTAGACCTCCCATTAAAAGAGGCTGGGTGTCCCACTCAGCCTCTTTTTGCTGTTAAACTGCCGTGATTTTTTCGCCTACCCATCTTACGGAGTCCAAGTCTATGCCAAACCCCAGAGAGAAGAAGTACAAGCGGATTTTGCTGAAGCTGAGTGGTGAGGAGTTGATGGGATCGGAGGGGTTCGGTATTGATCCCAAGGTGCTGGACAAGATGGCCCTGGAAATCGGGCAGTTAGTGGGGATAGGGGTTCAGGTTGGTTTGGTTGTCGGGGGAGGAAACCTGTTTCGTGGTGCTGCCCTGAATGCCGCCGGGCTCGACCGGGTAACCGGTGACCATATGGGTATGTTGGCCACGGTGATGAATGCACTGGCCATGCGCGATGCACTTGAGCGTTCCAATATTTCTTCCCGGGTTATGTCGGCAATTCCCATGAGCGGTATTGTCGAACACTATGATCGCCGCCGTGCGATTCGTTTTCTGAGCTCCGGTGAAGTGGTAATCTTCGCCGCCGGTACCGGTAATCCTTTCTTTACTACTGATTCCGCTGCCTGTCTGCGCGGTATTGAAGTGGAAGCCGATATTGTTCTGAAAGCGACCAAAGTGGATGGGGTATACACAGCGGACCCGATGAAAGACGCCACCGCGACCAAGTATGATCGCCTGACTTATGACGAAGTTCTGGATAAAAAACTGGGTGTGATGGACCTGACGGCCATCTGCCTGTGCCGTGAACACGACATGCCGGTACGTGTTTTTCGTATGAACAAAAGCGGTGCTCTGCTGAACATTGTAGTCGGCAGTAACGAAGGCACCTTGATTGAAGAGGGACAAAACTGATGATTAATGACATAAAAAAAGATGCTGAAAACCGTATGAAAAAAGCGGTTGATTCACTGATTAGCAATTTCTCCAGAATCCGCACGGGCCGGGCGCATCCAAGCTTGCTCGACGGCATCATGGTGTCTTACTACGGTACTGATACACCGCTCAGTCAGATAGCCAACGTGAACGTGGAAGACGCCCGTACGTTGTCTATTAACCCCTGGGAGCGCAATCTGGTGCCTGATATTGAAAAGGCCATCATGAAATCTGACCTGGGATTAAATCCGTCCACCAATAACGGTCTTATCCGTATCCCGCTGCCTATGCTGACAGAGGAAACGCGCAAGAACTTCATCAAGCAGGCGCGCGCAGAGGCGGAGAATGGCCGTGTTGCCGTGCGCAACATACGTCGCGACGTTTTGTCGAATGTGAAGGCGCTGCTTAAAGACAAGGCGATCAGTGAAGATGATGATCGTCGTGCACAGGACGACATCCAAAAAATAACAGATAAATACATTGCTGAAGTTGATAAGGCGCTGGCGGCCAAAGAAACGGACTTGATGGCAATTTAATGCCTCGCTGATGCCGGCCCGGAGATGTAACCCCGGCATATCCCGATTTCGTTTGTCCTGCCCGAGCGGTTATCCGGTCGGGCAGTGATTCGTTTGATAACCGACCTGCTCGCGGACAAACTAAGATTATCAACTGAAAAAATGCTTTCCTCAGGAGTCATGAGTGACCACAAATACCCTGCGCCATGTGGCCATCATTATGGACGGCAATAATCGCTGGGCAAAACAGCGGGGTATGGCCGGTGTCTCCGGCCATAAAGTCGGTGTTGAGCGTATCCGCGATGTCATGAGCGCCTGCCAGGAACTGGGCATCGAAGTACTGACGTTATTTGCCTTTAGCAGCGAGAATTGGAAGCGTCCACCCATTGAAGTGGAAGCTCTGATGTCATTGTTTCTGCTTTATCTCAAGAAAGAAGCCCGCGAACTCCACAAAAAAGGCGTGCGCCTGCGGGTTATCGGTAATCGCAGCCGTTTCAGTCCCGCAATCCAAAAAGCCATCGAAGCAGCTGAGGAAGCAACCCGGGACGGTAAGACCACTTTGGTTATCGCCGCTGATTATGGTGGTCGCTGGGATATTGCTCAAGCGGCCAAGCGCGTAGCCGAAGAGGCTGTATCAGGTCGGCTGGCTACCGATGACATCAACGAGCATCTGCTCCATCGTTATACCTCTATGGCGGATCTGCCCGAGCTGGATTTGCTGATCCGGACTGGCGGCGAAATCCGAATCAGCAATTTTCTGTTATGGCAAGCAGCCTACGCCGAGCTTTACTTCAGTGACAAGTTGTGGCCGGACTTTGACGGGGCCGAATTGCATGCCGCAGCGGCAGCCTTCAAAGAGCGCCAGCGCCGTTTCGGTCTAACCAGTGAGCAAGTAACCCAAATCCGTGCTTTGGGAGGCCGGGATGCTTAAACAGCGGGTGATTACGGCATTGGTTCTGGCGGCTGTCTTCCTTGCCGCACTTTTCTACTTTCCGGTCCCGCTGTTTTCGACTTTTGTTGCCATCGTCATGCTGGTTGGCGGCTGGGAGTGGGCCAATCTGTCCGGTTTCGTTCGTCCCTGGCAAAGACTCCTCTATGTGCTGCTGCTGGCCGTGGTCACCGCTCTGGCA
>DATJLH010000234.1:0-24868 GCA_035490615.1 Cellvibrio sp. | reverse complement strand
ACTAAAGCGCTTTAAACTTCGGCTGAAAACGAAATCCGATCGCCAAACGATTCCAGGCATTAATTGCCATAATCACGCCCGTCAGATTCACCAATTCCTGCTCGTTAAAATGCGCCGCTACCGCCTCATAATCTTCATCGTGAACAGCGTGTTGTGACAAACGTGCCAGTGTTTCAGCCCAGCGCAACGCTGCTTGCTCCCGTTCCGAAAACACACCGACTTCTGCCCATGAAGCAACCACGTCCAAACGCTCTTGTTGCTCGTCATCGTGGCGTGCTTCGGCGGCGTGCATGTGTTGGCAAAATGCACAGCCATTGATCTGCGAGGTGCGTATTTTTACCAGATGCAAAAGCTTGGGCTCCAGACCGCTGCGAACTGCCTGGTCAAATACCGCGAGGGATTTCAACAGAGCCGGTTGTAATTCGTAAACACGTGCGGGGGTTAAACGTTCTTTCATGACAGTCTCCTTGATTGGGTAGAGACGTCATGATGCCCGTGGCAGCTCAGCGAGGATTGTACTTTTGCGACAACTTTTTCTTGCGGTACTGGCCTGGTGTCAGGCCAGTTAACTTTTGAAATTGGCGAATAAAATGGGCCTGGTCATAAAAGCCGACATGATGCGCAACGTCCACCAGGGAGACATGCGGTTGATCAGTGATGAGCTTACGCGCCAGCTTGATGCGACCAAACTGTTTGATCTGCCCCGGTGACAGCCCAACCTCTTCATGAAACTTGCGTTCCAGTTTGCGACGGCTCATGGCGATCTGCTCACACACAGTTTCTATTGAATCAGCGCCATATATCAATTTAGGTAACAGGTATTGCAGTATGCCCGGCTGCGCTGAACATTGTTCCATTCGGGCCAGCAGCCATTGTTCAACAAGCGTTATGCGCTGCTGCGTTGTGGACAATTCACCGAGGCGCTTTTGCAATTCGTGTAGCGGATGGAATCCGAGATCGATAGCAGAAAATTCTCTGCCTATCCATTCCGGCATCGATATGCCCAACAACTGCGCAACACCGCCGGGACGAAAACGAATACCCAGACAATCCTGCTCACCACTGAGGTGAACCCGGTTAACGATCTGGCGGGTGTAAAAAGAAAGGCGGGGTTCCTGATCCGGCGTAAAGTAAAAATTGATATTGGTGCCGCCGTCCGGATACAGGGTTTCGGTAGAACCTTGCGCCGTAAGGCGGGATTGTATTACCCAATAGCACTGCACCCAGGGACGCAGTGCGACATGCGGCATGAATCGTTGAAACCCCAGATGCCCGAGGTTACCGATAAAGATGTCCGCCGAAGGCTCAAAAACCGGAGGGTGCATACTCCACCTGTTAGACATGAACAGCCGTTACAGATTATCTGTCACAGAGACAAGATTTGATTATAGTGGCAGATAGTGACCAGCGTAAGCTGAACCTATTGAACTCACCCATCCATTGGAGGAACAGTGTCAGACGCATCGGCTATTAACACATTCAGTTTCGCCTTTTCCGTCACGGCACCGATTTTTCTTATGGTACTGATCGGCATGGCGTTAAAGCGCCTGCGGATGATCACCGAAGAGTTTATCGATACCGCATCCAAACTGGTGTTTAACCTGGGCCTGCCCACGCTGTTATTCACCAGCAGTGCAACCACCGATTTCTCTCGGTTGGCTGATATGAATTTATTGCTGGCCATGTGTCTGATGACACTGACCGTCTTTACCTTAACGCAAGTGACCGCGCGCTGGCACGTGCAGCAAACACGCGATGAAGGAGTGTTTGTCCAGGGAGCGTTTCGCGGCAACCTGGTTATCACCGGCCTGGCATTTTGTGCCAACGCTTACGGCGAGCAAGGCCTGGCCATTGCGGCGCTACCCGTGGCCATGACCGTCGTGCTGTACAACTTGTTATCGGTTTACACTCTGAACCGCAGCCTCAATCAAGGCAACGGAAAAACCTGGCACAAGACCTGGCGCGGCATCCTGCGCAATCCGTTAATTCTGGCAATTGTGGCAGGCTTTGCGTTCAATGGCCTCGGTGTCGGCTTGCCGCGTGTGATCCTCGACAGTGCCAATTACCTTGGTCAAATGGTCTTGCCGCTTGCATTAATCTGTATCGGTGGTGCGCTGGATTTGAAACAATTGCGGCGTATTGATCAGGCCGCTTTTACGGCGACCCTGTGGAAATTAATTCTTTCGCCTTTACTCGCCTGCGCTATCGCCATCGGTTTGGGAACACGCGGAGAAAGTCTTGCCATTATTTTTTTACTCGCCGCCTCGCCATCAGCCACTGTCAGTTTTGTGATGGTGCAAGCCATGGGCGGTAATGGAAAACTGGCAGCGAATATCATCGTGCAAACGACGTTAATGGCGATGATCAGCGTAACAGCGGGGTTATGGTTGTTGCAGTGGTCAGGCTTGGTGTAAAACCGGCTACAGCCATTTTTGCCAAAACAATGCGTTACCCATCTGCGGGTCCAGTTCATAGCCGGCGAAACCGAATTTTTTATACGCCGCTTGTGCGGCGGTGTTGCCTTCCAATACTTCGAGCGTGATTTTGCAGCAGTCTTTTTGCTGCGCGATATGTTCAACGTAGGTGAGCATGGCCTGACTGATGTGGCGACCGCGATAATCCTGCCGCACAACAATATCGTGGATATTGATTAAGGGGCGCGCCTTAAAGGTAGAGAAACCTTCAAAACAATTCACCAGGCCCACTGCCCGATCATCCACATAACACAACACAGTGAATGCAAAGGATCGCTCGGTAAGTTTTTCCACAATGCATTGCGCTACCGCGTCATCCAGTGGCTTGCCGCCGCCCATCGGGTCACGCGCGTAGTGATCAAGCAGTGCCACGATGTCGCGCGCGTGCCGGGGGTTGGCATAGTCGGCGAGAAAAACATCAGGGTTCATAACACGGCGCCTGATCGATGTCGGAAGGTGCTGGTATCACGTACTTGGCGCGCGTGCGGCGCGGGTTTTAATTTTAAAGAGAATGCGCTCGCCATCATCACCATCGCTGTTGATCGCAGCGCCCAACTTAAAGCAGCCGTTGCCGATTAATGGGGTGGACTCATTCTGGATGCGAAAACTTTGTGACAGGGACAGTTGAATAAAGGTGCCGTTGCGGCTGAAATCACGCAACATAAATTTGCCACCATGAAACTCGACAGCACAGTGTTTGCGCGATGCAAATTCAGAACTGACTGACAAGCCGGCACTGGTGTCGTTGCGTCCGATTTCGAAGGGTGTCTCTTCGGGAGAAACCATCACCGGAAAGCCGTGATAGTAAAGTTCCAATACAATTTTGTCCGACTCCGGATAATCCGTATTCAGCACAGTGGATTCCATAACACGCTTCTCCAAGGTCTTGTCGGTTAGCAGGGTTTTCGCCGGAAACACTACCCTGCCAGGCCGAATATTACAAGGGACCAGAACTCACTCGGGCCGATACCAGGCTTCTGGCAATCCGCACACATCAGTCTGGTAAATAAATAAGGCGCCGGCGTGCGGCTGGACAGACAACTGTGAACTGCTGAGCCCTTTGCGCGCGCTGGTGATAAAAAGCCAGTTCATCTCAGGGCCACCAAATGCCACGCAGGTTGGCTGCGTAATCGGCAAATTCAGGATGCGGTCAACCTCCCCCGCCGGTGAATAACGCACAACGCGACCACCACCCCATTGCGCATTCCACAGGTAACCTTCGGCATCAACACAAGCACCATCCGGTTCAATACCGGGCGGCACTTTTGCAAAGATTTTTTTATTGCTGAGCTGGCCCTGCTGCGCATCAAAATCATAGACATCTATCTGGTAATTCGGTGAATCAGCGTGATACAGCTTGCGCGCATCCGGGCTCCAGCACAGGGCATTGGAAATGCGCAAACCCTCCAGGTGTCGGGTCACGCCTTGCCGCCGGTCAAGACAATAAAGCGCGGCGGCTTGACCATCCGATAGTTGCTGTTCCACGGTGGTACCCGCCCAGAACCGCCCTTGACGGTCTACCCTGCCATCGTTGAAACGATTGCCGGGTAATGCAAGCTCGGGCCGGGCGATCCAATCACAACGACGGGAATCCAAATCAAACCATGCAAACCCGGACGCAAGCGCGAGCAACAACCGTGAATCACCTTCAACAAACGCAAAACTACCCACCGGCTCCGGTGTCATCCACTCATCCAGTTTTTTTTCAGCAGGCGCGTAGCGATACAATTTAGTGGCATGAATGTCCGTCCACCAGACACTTTGGTCGTGCTGATTCCATTGCACACCCTCACCGAGAATATTTTCGCAAACGATTGTATCGAGCAGCTGAAACCGGGACATGAATTACCAGAATATTAAAAGTACCACAGAAACGCCCCTCGAAAGGGGCGTATGGGATTACCACCAGGCAACATAAAGGGCGATGAGAATCATGATTACGCCCACAGCTGCAATATTGAAAGATGTTTTGGTTTTAAATTCTATACCCTGCAGATCAACAGCTTTTTCCTGGTCCTTACCATCGGTAAGCAAGCTGATGGCGATGGCCAGTACCGCACATAGAATAAAGACAAGACCAACACGATCCATAAAAGGTAGCTCAGGCCAAAGAAAATAAAATAAGGTAGAGAGAATAAACGATCCGAGCGCCGCTGCTAACGCTGATGATGCAGTTGCTTTTTTCCAAAAGAAACCTAACAGGAATATCACGACAATTCCCGGCGTAAAAAAGCCGGTAAACTCCTGGATATATTGAAATGCTTGATCCAGATTGCCCAACAACGGCTTGGCAACAACGACAGCGATAATCATGGAAAGCAGCGCAACCGAGCGACCAATCAAAACCGTTTTCTTATCTGAGGCTTTCGGATTAATCATTTGTTTATAGATATCCATGGTGAAAATTGTAGAAATACTGTTCGTCATGGAACCCAGAGATGAAGCAATAGCGGCGACCAATGCTGCGAATGTAATGCCAAGCAATCCATGCGGAACAAGCTTCATCATTTCCGGATACGCCTGGTCAGGTTTGGAAAGATCAGGGGCCAACATAGCTGCAGCAATGCCTGGAACAACTACAATAATCGGCATGAGCAATTTCAGGTATGCCGCAAATGCGATCCCTTTCTGCGCCTCCGCAAGACTTTTCGCCGCCAATGCACGTTGGGTAATGTATTGGTTGAAGCCCCAGTAAGAAAAATTCATCACCCACATTCCGCCGAGCAGCACAGACAGTCCGGGTAAACTCACATAGTTGGGGTTGGACTCATCCAGAATCATGTCAAATTTTTCAGGCATCTCAGCGAGTAACATCGAGAAACCTTGCCACGCGCCGTTACCCTCTGCGATTCTATCCAGAGCAAGATAGGACACTAAAAATCCACCGAATACTAACAACACCACCTGGATAATATCGGTCAGGGCAACCGCTTTCATGCCACCGTAAATAGAGTAGCCAATTGAGAAGACTGCCAGAAAAATGAGCCCATAAACCATATCAAAACCGGTAATCGCATTAATAGCCAAGGCGCCCAGCCAGAGAATGGAGGTCAGGTTGACCAGGATATAAACACCAAGCCAAAACACCGCCATAATAATGCGCACGCGATGATCGTAACGATCTTCCAGGAATTGCGGCATGGTGTAGATGCCTTTAGCAAGGAAGATTGGCAGGAAATATTTGCCGACAATAATCAGGGTAATCGCGGCCATCCACTCATAGGAAGCGATTGCCATACCGATGGCAAATCCCGAGCCGGACATACCGATAATTTGTTCAGCAGAAATATTGGCCGCAATCAGCGAGGCACCGATTGCCCACCAAGGGAGAGATTTACCAGCAAGAAAGTAGTCTTCGGCGTTTTTTTGATGACCGGCTTTTTCGCGGGATACCCACCAGGCAATAAAGACCAGTGCGATGCCGTAAAAGCAAAACACCGCCATATCAAGCGAATTCAGATTCACGTCTTTTCCTCGTTAGTTGTTTGTTGACATCACTGTGTATTTTTTATTTCCCTTGCCTCGTTATTGCTCGGATGCTGGTGCATCCTTTCTTATAATTTTTTTACGCGCGGCCGCCATCAACCACAAATTGTTGGGAGGTGATCATCGCGGCATCATCTGAAGCGAGAAACAACGCCATCTTGGCAACGTCGTGCGCGCCGAGGCGCTTTTTCAGGCATACCCGCTTCATCCATTCGTGTTCCTGCTCCGGCGTCAACCATTTTTCCAGTTGTTTGGGTGTTGCGACCCAGCCGGGCAAGATCGAATTCACGCGAATATTATCTCCGCCAAAATCCGTGGCCAGCGCTTTGGTGATACCCAACATACCGGCTTTGGCGGTGATATAACTGGCCAGGTTCGGCGGACCGAACTGGGTATTGATTGAACTGATATTCAGGATCGCCCCGCCACCTTGGGCAATCATCATGGGCTGCACAGCTTGTGCCGCAAAAAACGCCGGGTGCAGGTTTACCGCCAGGCCGTCCAGCCACTGCTGCTCTGTCAGCGTACGCACGTCGTAACGCTGGTCATCAGCCGCGTTGTTAATCAGAACGGTTATGTCCCCGAGTGCCTGTTGCACTGCGGCAATACTGGAACGGAGTGCTGCAATATCACTGACATCACATCGCATAAACCAAGGGCGCTTGAGCCCCTTTGCCTCGATCTCATCACACAGTGAGTCGGCGGCTTGCTGGTCAATATCCACGAAGGCTACCGCGGCATCCTGTACGGCAAAGGCTTCCACCAGACTGGCACCTATACCGCTGGCACCACCGGTAATAAATACCCTGCGCGATGCCAGGCTGGCATAGCGCGTATAGCCCTGATGGGTCGAATAGCTGTACATGTCATTAAACTCCCGCGACGTTCAGTCGCCGCTGGCTTGGCTGAAACCGGGGTTTCAATCCAGTGGAGGAACCGGTTAACCCAGGCGCTGTGTCCTGTGAGACTGGCGCCATTTTACCTATGTTCCCCTGTGCATCATTTATATCCCCGACAATCATCTTCCAGGCTCCCGTGCACCGCAGGGGAGCATAGCGGACCGGCACGACTTTACCACAGGCACTTCGGGTGCTGCGCGAGTCCTTCCGACAAAGGGAGCGCATCCTGCCAGAATTCAGGGCGCGGGTTCAAGGTAAGTGATTCCCTGACCAAGGCCCTGTCTTTACGGCGGAAACGTGAGGTACCTCAGGATTTACGGCTACGGATAGAGTTGTTGATCAACTGCTGGGCCTCTACCAGCAGTGAGCGGACTGCAGCGTTAGCCGCATCGGGTTTGCCCGCGCAGATCGCGTCGTAGATCTTCTTGTGATCGTCGTAGTTGGCATTGAGCACCCCCTTTAATTGATTGGTGCTCGCAATACTTACCCGCAGGGCGACCTGGATGAAATCGCGCAATTGGAAGAAAAAACGGTTGTTGCTGGCAGCGAGGATCGAACAGTGGAAATCGATATCCGCTTCCAGGGGATCATCTTTGCCTTCATCGGCACTTTTCATACGCGCCAGGGCAATGCCTATGGGTTTAATCCGGTCTTCATCCTGGCAATTCTCTGCGGCCAGGGCAGCCGCTTCCGGCTCAATCGCCAGGCGCAACTGGGTGAACTCTTTCAGGAGTTCCAGTGAGGGTCGGGAGTTCAGCGTCCAGGCCAACACATCGGGGTCAAACATATTCCAGTGGGTGCTGGGCATTACCCGGATGCCCTGACGCGGGCGGGATGCGATAAGCCCTTTGGCGGTCAGCATTTTTACCGCTTCACGGGTGACGCTGCGACTGATATTAAATTGCTGGGATAACTCGGCTTCCGTGGGAAAGGTTTTATCGACAGCGTATTGCCCCTGAATAATGGCAGCGCCTAATTGGTGGGTCAGTTGGTAAGTAAGATTACGCCCGGCATCTAACATGGTCATTTAGCCTATTAATATTATGTATGTGCATTATATCCGCAGGTAGTAGCCAAAGGATAGCTACATGATCGAGGAAAAAACGACCACATTATGAAGAGCTAAACGACAGCAAGGCAAGCTTGGCGCCTTGTTCAAGGTCACAGGAGTGGAAAAAGTTATAACAGAGATGGATGGACCGGACCGGGGATTCACCCGATCCGATCACGCAAAATCACACGGCTTATTCAGAGTCCTGGATTTGTTCGGCGATGTCATCCAGGCTGGTGTGGCGAACGTCCTGCCCCTTGATCAGGTAGATGACGTATTGTGCCAGGTTACGCGCGTGGTCGCCGATGCGCTCCAGCGCGCGCAGTGACCACATGATGTTTAATACGCGCGTAATACTGCGCGGATCTTCGATCATAAACGTGATCATCTCGCGCATGGCGGTGCCGTATTCCATATCGACCACCTTGTCGGTCTGCACAACGTGCAGCGCCATGTCCATATCCAGCCGTGCGAAAGAATCCAGTGCGTCCTGCAACATCCGCGATACATGGCCACCGATATGCCGCACTTCCACATAACCGCGCGGCGCCACACCGTCGCGATTTAATGCGATGGCCTGGCGAGCGATCTTGCTGGCTTCATCGCCGATGCGCTCAAGATCGGTGATCGCTTTGGTTACCGCAATCACCAGACGCAAATCACTGGCTGCCGGTTGACGACGCGCCAGAATGCGCACGCATTCTTCGTCGATGGAAATCTCCATCTGGTTGACGCCCTTATCGCCGCGCACAACCTGTTCTGCTTTTTCCAGATCCGCATCAATCAACGCCTGGATAGCATCATTCACCTGCCGCTGGGCCATGCCGCCCATCTCCGACAAATGCTTTCTGATATCGTCCAGCTCAATGTTGTATTGCTGGGAAATATGGTGAGTATGACTGGTGATGTCCATAACCATCTTGTGTCTCCGCCTTAACCGTAACGACCGGTAATGTAATCTTCAGTTTGTTTCTTCACCGGATTGGTAAAGAGCGCATCCGTTGCCCCATGTTCCACCAGGTCACCCATATACATAAAGGCTGTAAAATCCGAAACCCGCGCCGCCTGTTGCATATTGTGGGTCACAATAACAATGGTGTATTTGTTCTTCAGTTCGTAAATTAATTCTTCGATTTTTAATGTGGAAATCGGGTCCAGTGCCGATGCAGGTTCATCCAGCAGAATAACTTCCGGCTCAATCGCAATGGCGCGCGCAATGACCAGACGCTGTTGCTGACCACCGGATAAGCCGAAGGCATTATCGTGTAAACGATCTTTCACTTCTTCCCAAAGTGCTGCACCACGCAACGAATTTTCCACCACGGTATCGAGGATGCGCTTGGATTTAACGCCTTGCAGACGCAATCCGTAAGCCACATTTTCGTAGATGGATTTGGGAAACGGATTAGGCTTTTGAAACACCATGCCCACCTGACGGCGTAATTCAGGTACATCCACATCTTTAGCATAGATGTTTTTTCCACCCATTAGAATTTCGCCTTCAATGCGGCAGCTATCGACCAGATCATTCATGCGATTGAAACAGCGCAACAGCGTGGATTTGCCACAACCTGATGGACCGATAAAAGCCGTCACCTTTTTTTCTGGAATGGCCAGGCTGACATCATTCAATGCCCGCTTTTGGTCGTAATACAAATTCAGGTTTTTAACTTCCAGTTTGATGGTTTCATCAGTCAATGACATAGTCGTGTTTGCCTGTGAGTGAGGTCGAGTATTGGCCATATTAATGGTGGTATCAGGCCGAGTCCGCTCAGCCGGTTGGTTAGCGGTGGACGACGAGGTAATTTCCAATTCGGGCGTTTCTAGCATGATTGTGCTCCGCTTATCAATCGGACGCGCTGCGATATTTTTCACGCAGATTGTTCCGGATTTTGATGGCTGCGATATTCAGGATGACGATCAACATCACCAGGACCAGGGACGTGGCGTATACCAACGGGCGCGCTGCTTCGACACTGGGGCTTTGAAAACCAACGTCATACACATGGAAACCCAGATGCATGATTTTTTGATCGAGATGCAGGTAGGGATAATTGCCGTCTACCGGCAAGGTCGGCGCCAACTTCACCACACCCACCAACATCAGTGGTGCGACTTCTCCCGCTGCACGTGCGATAGCCAGGATTAAACCGGTCATCATCGCCGGGGTTGCAAGGGGTACAACAACTTTCCATAGGGTTTCTGCTTTGGTAGCACCCAATGCCAGGCTGCCCTGACGAATGGTGCTGGGGATACGCGCCAGACCTTCCTCGGTTGACACAATCACCACCGGCAAGGTGAGCAACGCCAGGGTTAATGAAGCCCAAAACAATCCCGGGGTTCCGAAGGTCGGTGCGGGCAAGGATTCGGGATAGAACAGTTGATCAATGTTGCCCCCGAGGAAGTACACAAAAAAGCCCAGGCCGAACACACCGTACACAATGGACGGTACACCCGCGAGGTTGTAGACCGAGATACGGATCAGCCGCAGCACTGTGCCCTGACGTGCATATTCGCGCAGATAAATCGCCGCCAGTACACCAAACGGCGTCACCATGATGGACATAACGATTACCATGGTCACCGTACCGAAGATGGCAGGGAAAATACCGCCTTCGGTGTTTGCCTCGCGCGGCTCGTCGGTCAAAAACTCCCAGAAGCGTTCCAGGTACTGACCGCTTTTGGCGATCACACCCATGTCATTTGGCCGGGTGATTCGCACAATTTTTTCAAAGGGTATGACGACTTCTTTGCCGTCTGCTGTGGTCGTCAGCAACTGATCGCGTTTGGTGCGCGCGAGGATTTCATCACGCTCGGCCTTGATCGTCAGGTACTGTGCATCCAATTCGGCACGTCGCTCGGCGATCTCCGCCTGCGCCTTGGCAAGGGCTTCGCCACTGACACCATCCAATTGCAAACCCCGCTCCCGTAAACGCAAACGCTCCAGTCCACTGTTGATACGCCCGATGTCGACTTTCTCAATGTGTCGCAATTCAGTAAACAGATTCACACTGCGTTCGGTTCGTGCAGCCAGTTGCTCCCAAAAATCATTTGCACCATAACGGCTGACCGTTTTGCCATCTTCATGGATTTCCACCGGATAACCGTAGTAATTACCCCACTCGCGACGCTCGATCACAATTGCCGCATCGGGATATTCCCACTCATCCATACCGGTTTCGAGGTACCACATAAAGTCCCGCGAGCTGACATCGCGGTTGCCCTGTTTGATCAGGTGGCGCGTTACCAATTCCACATTATCGGGCACGGTGTACCCGCTATCCCGTGCGACCGCGGCCGGAATCACTTCACTGCGCACCGCCTCGCCCATCACCGCATGGCGATTGCCTTCACGATCCACGATGCTGGTATGGAGGATATCAGCCGGCCAGAAGTGGCCGAAGCCGCGCACCGCAATCAAGGCTAACAACCCGATCACCATGACCATGGAGAGCGCAACGGCGCCGCCGTTTAACCAGATCCAGGGCGCTCCGCTTTTGTACCAACTGGTGATGCTGTTTGATTTGGTTTTCATAGTCATCTCTCCAGACATCACAGGCTGCTGTAACGTTTACGCAAACGCTGACGAACAATTTCAGCAAGGGTGTTCACAATGAATGTCAGTGCAAGGAGGGCCAGGGCAGCAAGGAACAGCACCCGGAAATGGCTGCTGCCGACGGCGGTTTCGGGCAACTCCACCGCAATATTGGCCGACAGGGTACGCATACCTTCGAAGATATTGAAGTTGACGATAGGGCTATTACCCGTGGCCATTAATACAATCATGGTTTCACCCACGGCGCGGCCGAAGCCCATCATCACCGCCGAGAAAATACCGGGGCTGGCCGTGGGCAGAACAACACCCACCATGGTTTGCCAGCGCGTGGCGCCCAAGGCCAATGAACCTTGGGTCAAGTGGCGCGGCACATTAAATAAGGCATCTTCCGCGATGGAAAAGATGGTTGGAATAACCGCAAAACCCATTGCAATCCCCACCACCATCGCATTGCGTTGATCGTAGGTAATGCCGTTGTCGGTAAACCATTGACGCATGCTGCCGTTGAATAGCAGCACCTCTACATGAGGGCTCGCCGCCACGCAGGCCCAACCGGTCAGCAGTATCGGAATAACCAGAATAACTGCTTCCCATCCGTCCGGAACCCAGGTACGAATAGCCGCCGGTAAACGGCTCCAGATAAATGCCACGATCAGCATCATGAGGGGCATCAGGATAAGAATACTGAAGGTGGCCGGGAGGTGATTTTCAATAAAGGGCGCGAGCCATAAACCGGCAAGGAAACCTAAAATAACGGTAGGCAGGGCTTCCATAATTTCAATGGTCGGTTTGACGTAGCCACGCAACTTCGGGGTCATGAAATAGGCGCTGTAGATCGCGCCCATAATGCCCAACGGGATCGCAAATAACATGGCAAATATGGCGGCCTTGATAGTCCCTATCGAAAGAGGAACCAGGCTCATCTTGGCTTCCGATTCATCGCTGCCAGAAGAGGCCTGCCAAATATATTCGGGCTCCGAGCGACCTTCGTACCAGACTTTTTGCCACAAGGAGCTGAAGGAGATCTCCGGGTGTTTGTTCCAGACATCCGCAACCAACACCTGTTGCTTGTCATCCATGGCCAGCAGACGGCTATTGATGGGAGAAATCGCCAGGTGCTGGATGGCGCTATCGGCAAGTGGCTCAACCAGCAAAGTACGGGATGATGTTCCGTAGTAAGCGCCCACCGTTCCCCGGTCATCACCTACCCAGAAACCGCGACGATTATGTTCAGGTGCAATCGTCGTGATCTTGCCAGGAAGCGATTCAAAATCCCGTATGGGTTTCAGGTGATAGAGGTTGTCCGCATCACGCACCAAAAACCACTGACTGACATGACCGGTATCTGTGCCTATAGCGAGAGAGCCGGTACCGATCAAAAACTGCATTGCAGTGACCTGGCCTCGTTCAGTCGGTACTGTTTCGCCGAGTTGGGCCTTGCTTGGCTTGGAGATATCAAACAGATAGAGATTGGCCCGGTCATCGGCAACAACCAGATGCTGACCAGTACTGTCTACCTGAATCGCCGTTGCTGATGCCCCCTCTGGCAACGCGGGAAGCGGATAGATATTTTGCGTCACCCGTGTCACACCCAGAATGTTTGTGCGTGCGGAAAAGACGCCCAGCAATAATCTTTTATCTTCGGTCACTGCCGCGACGTATACCGCGTTTGAACCTTGTTGAATCGCGATCTGGCGTAACGCAGCACCCTGCTCGTCCAGCACTATCGGTTGTTCCCCCAAAGGGTATCCCAGGCTGGGGGTCACCAGGCGCTTATCGTTCGGATAACTCAGTGCGTATTCCGGCTTCGCAACACCAATCTGGCCATTGGAAAAACCGTACACAACCAAACCGTCGGCTGCAGTACCGGTTCCGATAGCCGTGAGCTCTGCCTGTTCCGGCACCGGCATGGTTTCGGTCAGGATCACCGCACCGTCATCGGCCCGGAAAAAATTGACGCTGCCCTGCTGATTAAAGCTGGCTCCGATTTCTTCGTAACGCTCCAAAATCAAATGGGCAGTTCGATCTGCGGGAGTAGACGCGGATGAGGTGTAGGTTTTAGTGACATCCACCGAACTGCTGCGCAGTAGGGGGAAAACTTCAGAAAACAGATAGAGGAAAATAAGTCCTAATGCACCGACAACTGCCATACCGGCAGCGGCGACACCGTAACGCGACACAGCATCGCGAATATTGCGAACTTTACGCAAACGTGCCCGTTGTTGTGCATCTGGCATCAGGCTGGTGGGGGCCTGCTCTGCGGTGGAGAGTAGCTCTGACATGATCAAAAAGTCCCGGGCAAGAAAATTTCTGGGCGCCTGTCTGATGGCGTGGGAATCCTAACAACCGAAAATGACACTTTTGTTACAAAAGCGTAATACTACAAAAATGTTTCAATTTAACTGCCAGTGGTGACCGCCTTATCACCCAAAAACAAAAACCGCCGGCAAATGCCAGCGGTTTCGTTCAACCATGAACCGGATCGGGAATCACAGTTGCAGGTCTTTCATTGCTTTGGCAGATACGGCCGCCGGCAAGGGGATGTAACCATCCCGCACTACCACTTCCTGACCCTGTTTGGAAAGCACCATCTTCAGGAACTCAGCTTGTAATGGATCAAGTTTACGATTGGGGTGCTTGTTGATGTACACAAACAGCGTCCGGGACAGAGGGTAAGAGCCGTCCAGCGCGTGCTCAGCGTCAGCAGGAGCGTATTCATCGCCCTCTTTTGCCGCCATAGGAACAGCGCGTACGCCGGAGGTGATGTAGCCGATACCTGAGTAACCAATACCGTTGATGGACTCTGATACACCTTGTACTACAGAGGCTGAACCAGGCTGTTCGTTAATGCTTGCCTTGTAATCACCACCACACAGCGCTACATCTTTAAAGTATCCATACGTGCCGGATACAGCGTTACGGCTGTAGATTGTGAAATCACGGTTCGCCCAGGCACCAGTCAAACCCAATTCACCCCAACGGGTAATATCTTTGTCATGACCGCATTTGCGTGTTGCCGAAAAAATGGCATCAGCCTGGGCAATGGTCAAACCTTTAATGGGGTTGTCTTTGTTGACATAGACCGCCAGTACGTCGATCGCAACCGGGACAGCCGTGGGCTTATAACCGTGCTTGGCTTCAAACGCTTCAATCTCGGAAGACTTCATTTCGCGGCTCATCGGGCCGAAGTTAGAAGTACCTTCAGTCAGGGCTGGTGGCGCAGTAGAAGAGCCGGCACCCTGAATCTGGATGTTCACGTTGGGATAAAACTTGGCGTACTCTTCCGCCCACAGCGTCATCAAATTATTCAAGGTATCGGAACCGATACTGTTAACGTTGCCGGATACGCCGGAAATCGCCTTATATTCGGGCAGATCCGGATCAACCGCTGCTTGCACCACTGCTGCACAAGCCATCGAACCGACCAAAGCCAGTCCTGTTAAAAATTTCTTGGCGTTCATTGAGCGCTCCTGAGTTTATTTGGACAAAAGACTTAAAAACTCGTCTGTTAGCAGGTGAGATACCTCAACCCTGCGATGCACTCTAACGATGCTTTGTTACAGTTATGTGACCAAGCAAAATTTGTTTCATAAAAACGTCATATGTCAATTTTGTGGATACCCAATGAAAAACGGGCGGCCTAAGCCGCCCGTTTTGAGTCATAAATCTGGAACATGAATCAGTTAGTGTAGACCGGCCCGAAACCCGAACCCCACACAATAACCGTCGCCACCAGTACAACCACTGCCAACACCAGGCCCACCGTTATAACCGAGCTGGCATAGATAAAGCCGCGCTCTTTAGGAATGTTCATCAGGATCGGAATGCCTTCATAAATCAGGTAAACCGAATAACAGGCTGCCACAATAAACACACTGGCAACGACCCATAACTGTGGATAAAGCAGGATGATACCCGCCAACATCATGGGCGCCGATGAATATACGGCCAAGGCAGTACCTTCATAGTGACGCTGGCTGGCATCATCAGCAACACCGAAGCTGCGCGACATCCAATTGATGTATTCACCCAAAATATAAACCGCTGCCAACTGTGCCACATAGGCACCCACACATAACCATAAAGCGCTTTGGGCAGTGAGTTTGACCACGCCGCCATTCCCCACACTCCAACCGACCTGCGTCACACCGAAATAGGCAGCGATGGCGGGAATCAATGCCAATAAAGGTGTGTGAACCAGAAATACGCGAATGAATGAGTGACGCTCATTGCGAATTCTTTGCCATTCACGGTCAGGATTAATAAAGACACCGAGGGTATGCTGCAACATCGCCATAAAAATACTCCAGATAATTCATTTTTATTAGAACGTCTTTAGTATCAGCCAGTTATTTCAGGCCTACAAAGAAGTTATCGAGATATTAGAAAGGCGGTAATCAACAATAGTTCTAATAAATAGCACTTAGGTCTAAGTGCTATTTCATTTAGATCAATAATACTGAAGGCAATAAGCGGAATTTAACGATTAGTAACAACAAGGCCACTTTAGTGTGGCCTTGGTAACACGGCTCATTTAACAACGCGCAAACTGGGGCGCTTTTGGGAGGTATCACCACCGCCCACCGGTGTCGGTTCGGGTGGCGATGGGGGACGGGTATTGGATTCGGCTTCAAACATCATCCCCTGACCATTTTCTCTGGCATATATACCCAACACAGCGCCGCAGGGAATAAACAGGTCAAACGGAACACCGCCGAACCGGGCGCTGAACGAAATAGCTTCCAGTCCAATGAACAGATCTTTCAGTGCTGATGGCGCAATATTTAAAATAATCTGGCCATCTTTATTCACGTATTGCTGAGGCACCTCGACACCTTGAACATGGGCGTCTACCAGAATATAGGGCGTGCAATTATTGTCGACTATCCATTCATACAACGCACGGATCATGTAAGGCCGACTGGATGTCATGGACATGGATAACTCACTCCATTGTTACGTATCGTTTAGTGCAGGCTGCCAGGTTCAGAGGGTAGGCGCTCAAGCCTTGAACATCTCTCGCTCCGGCTCTGTCAAGCTGGCTTGAAACGCGTCGCGCTCAAACAAACGCTCCATATAATTCAGGAGAGGCTGGGTTTGTCGCGTCTTGGGCAATTCAATTTCCATCAGTGACAGGCGCCAGAGAATAGGACCAAGGCAGCAATCTACGATCGTAAAATCATCGCTCATAAAGAACGGCTTTTCGGAAAAGATTGGGGCAATACTGACAAAACTTTCTTTTAGCTCTTTGCGTGCCCGAGCAATATGTTCCTTGTTTTTACTACCCAGGATGGTATCAACCAACGGCGACCAGTCACGTTCCAAACGGTACATCCACAGGCGACTTTTTGCTCGCGCCACGGGGTAAACCGGTAGCAATGGGGGGTGGGGGAAACGTTCATCAATATATTCCATGATCACTTTGGATTCATAGAGCGATAAATCATCCCGATCAACCAAGGTTGGCAAGGTGTTATAGGGATTTAGATCAGCCAACTCTTCCGGCTTGTGTTTTGGATCAACATCCACCACTTCTACAGTGACGCCTTTTTCCGCCAACACGATCCTCACGCGATGACTGTAATGATCCCGCGCATCGGAAAACAACGTCATGACTGAGCGTTTACTGACCACTCCCATGGATTGCACCTCAATAACCTCAACCTTAAAACGAAAACGGGCGGTAAGAGTACCGCCCGCAGCAACGCGCTACCTGACCGAACCTTAGTGAATACCTTTCCAGTACTCACGATTCAGTAAGTAGGTGAAGACAAACAGAACGGCCAGGAACAAGAGTACGAATACGCCCATACGTTCACGCTGCATGGCAGCCGGTTCACCCAGATACTCCAGGAAGTTCACCAGATCGTAGATAGCGCGATCAAACTCCTCTCCGGTCATAGTACCTTTTATCGAACCTTCTGTAAGCGCTCCGCAATGCTCATCCATTTCAGGATTGCCAAGATTATCACGCAACACGCCGCCACCGGCTGCTAATTTGGGGCCCGGGCCGCATTCAAGTAAACCCTGAGCACCGATCATCACATGCGGCATACCCACGTTGGGGAACACGCGGTTATTTACGCCCCAAGGACGGGTATCGTCTTTATAGAAGTTGCGAAGGTAGGTATATAGCCATTCCGGTGAGCGGGCACGGGCGACCAGAGAAAGGTCGGGCGGCACCACACCGAACCAGGCTTTAGCCTGAGCCGGACGCATAGCGATATTCATTAATTCGCCGATGCGTTGATCAGTAAAAATCATGTTATCCACCATAAGCTCATGGGGGATACCCAGATCATCCGCCACTCGTTCATAACGGGAGAACTTGGCCGCATGACACCCCATGCAATAGTTCACGAAATACTTCGCACCACGTTGCAGGGACTCTTTATTGGATAAATCCGGCTCCATCACATCACATTCAATGGTACCGCATTTGAACTCACTCTCTGCCCCCACCGCTTTGATCGGCACAATCACCAGCACAACAAAAAGCGCCAAACCACCCAGGACCATAGACAACGGCAAGCCTTTGCTTTGCACGCGGGTCGGCTCGGGCAAGGTTTTCTCGCGCCGGGTCCAGAATGGCATGCCGATAAAATAGGCGAAGTAGAGGATGGTGCAAACCTGCGCCAGGAACGTACGGCCGGGCGTCGGCGACTTCACGCCCAAGTAACCCAGGATCACGAAAGAAGCAGCAAAGACCAGCAAAGCAATCCGGCTAAAAGTTCCTTTATAGCGAATGGACTTGACCGGGCTCTTATCCAGCCAGGGCAACACAAACAGGATGGCAATCGCCGCGCCCATCGCCACAAGTCCAAGGAACTTGGAGTCCAGCGGGCCAATGTCAAAGGTTACGGCGCGCAGGATGGCGTAGAAGGGGGTGAAATACCAGACCGGTGCAATGTGCGGAGGTGTCTTAAGATTGTTGGCTTCCTCAAAGTTGGCGTATTCCAGGAAGAACCCGCCCATCTCCGGCATAAAGAAGATAACAAAGCAGAAAACAAACAGGAAAACCGTGATACCAACGAGGTCGTGAACGGTGTAGAACGGATGGAAGGGAACACCGTCGCGAGGAATACCATTCTCATCTTTGTTTTTCTTGATTTCAACACCATCAGGATTGTTGGAACCTACTTCGTGAAGCGCCAGCAAGTGCAACACCACCAGGGCGAGCAATACGATCGGCATGGCGACAACGTGAAGCGCGAAGAAACGGTTCAGGGTGATACCGGAAATCAGATAATCGCCGCGAATCCACTCTACCAGGTCATTACCCACCACAGGAATCGCGCCGAATAAGGAGACGATTACCTGGGCACCCCAATATGACATCTGCCCCCAAGGCAAGACATAACCCATAAAGGCTTCAGCCATGAGCACCAGATAAATGGTCATACCGAAGATCCATACCAGCTCACGAGGCGCTTTATAGGAGCCATACATCAAGCCGCGGAACATGTGCAGATAGACAACAACGAAGAACGCCGACGCACCGGTGGAATGCATGTAGCGCAGCAGCCAGCCATAGTCGACATCACGCATGATGTATTCGACAGAAGCAAAAGCACCTTCAGCGGTAGGGGTATAACTCATGGTGAGCCAGATCCCGGTCACCAACTGATTGACCAATACCAACAGCGACAATACGCCAAAGAAATACCAGAAGTTAAAGTTTTTAGGGGCATAATATTTGCCCATGTGGGTGTCCCATGCACGCTGTACGGGTAAGCGCTTGTCAACCCACTGCCACAATCCAGTCAACCAATTCATTCTTATGCCTCCTGATCCACACCGATGACGACCACGTTATCGCTCTCATACGAGTGCGGAGGTACTTCCAGGTTAATCGGTGCGGGAACGCCTTGATACACCCGACCCGCCAGATCAAATTTGGAGCCATGGCACGGACAGAAGAAACCACCCTGCCATTCATCGCCACCAAGATCCTGTGCACCGACATCAGGGCGATACATAGGGGCACAACCCAGGTGCGTGCATAAGCCCAATAGAATTAAATATTCTTCTTTAATAGAGCGATGATGATTTTTAGCGTACTCCGGCTGTTGTGGTGTCTCGGAGTTTGGATCGCGCACCAGATCATCAGTCTTTTCCAGCCCTGCAAGCGCTTCAGGTGTTCGACGCACGATATAAATTGGCTTACCACGCCATTCAACCGTGATCATCTGACCGGGCTCAATCTTGCCGATATTGGCTTTAACTGGAGCACCGGCAGCCCTTGCCTTGGCACTGGGGTTCCAGGAGCCTACGAAAGGAACAGCTACACCTATCACACCTACCGCACCCACAACGGATGTAGCGGCAGTGAGAACGCGGCGACGCGTTTTATTTACTACGTCATTGGTCATGACGAATTCTCCCCTAACAGCTTCCAACGGCCTGTAAATCACTAAAATTCAATGATTTAGAATTATTTTTGAGATACGCAAAAAATGGCCAATCTTAATGAAATTAAGCGCCGCTTACAAGAATAACCACATGAAAGCAGCGGATTATAAACAGAAGGCATAAAAAAACGCCCAAGCCGCTGACGGCCTGGGCGTTTGCGAAGAACTGTCGCTCGCCGGAGAGACCAGCCAGCAAAAATTAACGCTTGGAGTATTGTGGTCTCTTACGCGCTTTACGCAGACCCACTTTCTTACGCTCCACTTCACGCGAGTCGCGGGTAACAAACCCGGCTTTACGTAAGGTTGAACGCAGGGACTCGTCGTACTCCATTAATGCACGGGTCAAACCGTGACGGATAGCGCCTGCCTGACCGAAGCTGCCGCCACCGCTAACGGTGACGTTTACATCAAACTTTTCTGTCAAACCCACATTTTCCAGTGGTTGACGAACGATCATGCGCGATACCGGACGACCGAAGTACTCATCCAGAGGACGATCATTCACAGTAATAGTACCGCTGCCAGCGGTGATAAATACACGAGCGGTAGACGTCTTGCGACGACCTGTACCGTAATATTGAGTTGCAGCCATGTCAGCCCCCTTAGATATTCAGTTCTTGAGGTTGCTGAGCAGCATGCGGATGCTCATTACCTGCGTACACTTTCAACTTCTTGAACATTGCACGACCCAGCGGACCTTTCGGCAACATGCCTTTAACCGCGATCTGGATGGTGCGCTCAGGAGCCTTTTCGATCAACTTTTCGAAGCTGATAGCCTTGATACCGCCAATGTGGTTGGTGTGATGATAATAAATTTTATCAGTCAACTTTTTACCGGTAACACGCACTTTTTCAGCGTTGATTACGACAATGTAATCACCGGTATCCACGTGGGGAGTGTATTCAGGTTTGTGCTTGCCACGCAGACGCGAGGCAATTTCCGCCGCCATACGACCGAGGGTTTTCCCCGCCGCATCGACGATGAACCAGTCGCGAACGACGGATTCTGCTTTGGCACTATATGTCTTCATGTTATTCCTGCCTGTTAATGTGGTGTGACCCACCCAAAAAGAGCGCGAATACTACACAACTGAATTCGCCTTTTCAAGGGGATTTTCCAGCTGCGGGCGCCCCGGCCCGGTGGATGCAGCTCAGGGACGGTGCGGCTTGGCGAGATAATCGCGGCTCTGCATCTCCAGCAAGCGACTCACTGTTCGCTGAAATTCGAAACTCAGTTTACCCTCCCCATACAGCTCAACCAGGGGCCGGGCTGCGGAGATGACCAATTTCACGTGGCGATCATAAAACTCGTCGACCAAATTGATGAACCGGCGCGCCTGATCATCATTGTCACGCCCCATTCCCGGTACGTTACTAATAACCACTGAATGGTATTCCCGAGCCAACTCGATATAGTCGTTCTGGGAACGGGGTCCGTCACAGATTGCACCGAAGTCAAACCACACCACGTCTTCGGCTACGTAGCGAACCGCAATCGAACGCCCTTCTATTTCAATGTGGAGATTTGACTCAATCTCATCATTACAAGGCACAAGGGCTCTAAAACACGCCATCAAGTTGTGTTCCGCAGGTTCTCCCAGAGGCGAGTAGTACAGCTCAGCCTGCTCCAAAGCGCGCAAGCGATAGTCTATCCCTCCATTAATGTTAACGACCTGGGTGTGCGCTTTAAGGAGGGCAATAGCGGGCAAAAAGCGGGCTCGCTGCAAACCATCCTTATATAAGCCATCCGGCTCGATATTGGAGGTCGCCACCAGCGTCACGCCTCGTTTGAACAAGGCCTCCATCAACGTCCCGAGAATCATGGCATCGGTAATGTCAGAGACAAAAAATTCATCAAAACAAATTACCCGTACTTCCGCACTGATGGTCTCCGCCACTTTTTGCAGCGGGTCTTTATGGCCGCTGAGCTGTTTCAGCTCTCCGTGCACGCGCCGCATAAATCGGTGAAAGTGCACGCGCATCTTTTGCTCGAATGGCAGGCTTTCATAGAAATTGTCCATCAGGTAGGTCTTGCCCCGACCGACACCACCCCAGAAGTACAATCCCTTGACAGGTTCTGGCTCCTGCTTTGAAAAATATCGACTTAACCGGGACAGTAATCCGCGCGACTCTTGCTTCGCATGATGTGCAATCAAGGTTTCATACAGCTTTTGCAGCAAGTCTACTGCCATGGCTTGGGCTGGGTCGCGATGAAAGTCCGGTCGCTCCAGATCGCGCTGATAACGTTCGAGGGGAGAAGGATTCATAGGCTACTGGTTAACTCAATAACAGCAATTCGGCGAGCGCCACTCTAACTGCGTTGATCAAGGGAGGCAATCAGAGCTATCAGCTCAATTGTCGGGAAAGTAACGGCGATAGATCCTGTTTAAGGCGAGTCAGGTAGCCGTGAAAAAAATGGCCAGCTTCGTCGTAGCGGATTAATTCTGCTGGGGATGTTAATCCCTCCATCCATGCGTATACCCCGGCTGCATTGACACGCTCGTCGCGATCCCCCTGGATGACGATAACCGGACAAGGGAAATACCTATCCTCGTCATAGGGATATCGCTCAACGGGTGGCGCCACCAGGAGTAGATGACGAATACCCGTCACGCGATAACAAGCCTGGGCAGCAATAGATGAACCGAATGAAAACCCCGCCAACAACAAACCAGCGCCCGGATATTCATGCTTGACCCATTTGATGACCGCCAGCAGATCATCCACCTCACCCACTGCATGATCAAAAACGCCCTCACTCTTCCCCACTCCACGGAAGTTAAAGCTCATTACCGTCACGCCAAGATCCCGATAGGTTCTTGCCAATGTCGTCACCACCTTGTTATCCATGGTTCCGCCGTGAACCGGGTGAGGATGGCAAATCACAACCACCAGTTGCCGGTGCGCCAACAAACCCTGCTCATCCGGCACCGTCAATCGCGCCTCGATCAAGCCCGATGGCCCAGGCAATAAAAGTTCAGAATCATTCGGTCCAGATACAGTCATAAATACCCGCTTCGTTAGGAGTTCCAAGCAACATTTGGTTGAGTGGCTATAAATAATGGCGATTCAATCCACACTAAAGACCGTATAATACATTCGTGTATATAATGTGCACGCCTGACCCCTGCCCGGCCGCCACCAGCCAAGGGCAGATATTTTATGCAGTTTAAGGAGAGTTTTGTGTTTTCACTCAGTACCCTTGTCTTGACCAGCCTGATCAGTCTGCTCGCAGGCGCCGGGCTCGGTGCGTTTTTGCTCTACCTGTTTCGTGCCCAGGTTTATAGTCGCGAGTTGGAGCAGCGCCTGCATGAGGCGGAAAACACCCTACAGAGTTATCAGCGCGATGTGGCCGAGCATTTTGCCCAAACCTCCCAACTGGTTAACAACCTGACTCAATCCTATCGCGATGTACATGAGCATTTGGCCAACAGCGCGTTGAAGCTGGCAACACCAGCCATCAGCCGCCAAATCTTGGAAGCGGCAAACGCCAATTTACTGAGTACCGAGAAAACCTACATCAGCGAACAGAATTTTGAACCGCCTCGCGACTGGGCTCCCAAGGCAACCGGTTCCAAAGGTGCTTTGAGTGAAGATTTTGGACTCCACGAAGACCACGACCACAAGACGCCCACTGAGTCAGCCGATGATTATGACTTCGATGACACACCTAAAAAGCATTAAGGAAGTCAGTCACCAGCCACAGGATTTCATCGACCTTGTACTGGCCCCCACCACCGACATGACGATGATCGGAGCCTAGCATGCCAGTCCAGCGTATATTCAGCTTCCTCGGATGGCCCGTCACAGCGGGCTTGTTGGTTGCGGTGCTATTGCTATTGCTGTTCCCCGGCCTGCGCCAGAACAGCGATAGCGCGCCATCCTCACCCGCTCCCGACGCTTCAGGCAATTTGGGGCCGGTGTCCTATTCGGACGCAGTAAACAAGGCGGCGCCCTCGGTCGTTAACATCTACACCACCAAATTGGTCAAGCGCCGCTATCGCTACTCTGACCATCCGCTTTATCGCCACTTATTCAATAACGCCAACACGCCACAGCAAGTCCGCATGCAATCCACACTCGGCTCCGGGGTTATCGTCAGCAAGGATGGCCATATCCTGACCAATAACCACGTTATCAGCGGTGCCGATGAAATTATTGTCCTGCTGCACGACGGACGGGAAACGGCCGCAACCTTGGTCGGCACCGACCCGGATAATGATATTGCGGTGCTCAAGATTGAGCTGGAAAACTTAACCGCGATTACAATGGGGGAACCGGTCAAGGCACAGGTCGGCGATGTTGTCCTTGCTATTGGCAACCCGTTTGGCGTCGGCCAGAGCGTTAGCCTGGGCATTATCAGTGCTACCGGTCGCTATGGTTTGCGCACCAATAATGAATACGAAAACTACATCCAGACCGACGCCGCTATAAATCCCGGCAACTCGGGAGGTGCCTTAATAGACGCGCGCGGCAATTTATTGGGTATCAGCACCGCCGTATTGGACGAGACTGATTCGTCTGCCGGCATCAGCTTCGCTATACCGGCAGATTCCGCCATGAAATCCCTTGAGCAAATTGTGCAACACGGTAGTGTCGTGCGTGGCTGGCTGGGGCTGGATGCCAACCAGCTCTCCCCCGAGGGCATGAAACGCTATGGAACGGCAGGTATCATTGTGATGGCCGTTCTCGAAGGCAGCCCTGCTGATCGGGCGAACCTGAAACCCGGCGACATCATCACCCACATCAACAATCAATCTGTTGCGGATGCGCGTCAGGGCCTTTTTCTGGTGGCCGATATCACGCCCGGCAGCGAAGTGAACCTGCGGGTTGTGCGCGAAGGAGAGACGCTGGAATTGGTGGCGATTGCAGGGGTAAGACCCAGTGCTCGCACCCGAACATAAAAAAGCCGGCTTGCGCCGGCTTTTTTACACGCTTATCGTCAATCAGTGATGCGGTATTCTGCCGAACGTGCATGAGCCTCAAGATCC
>DATJLH010000233.1:0-3685 GCA_035490615.1 Cellvibrio sp. | reverse complement strand
TGTTTGCAGTGGCACATCACAAGAAATCCTGGTTCGCCTGGTCCGCCATTATGTTTATTATTTTTCTTGATGATGCATTCAAACTCCATGAATCCATCGGCCAAGCTTACGTCGCCCTGTGGAGTCTGGACCCGGTGCCGGGAGATTTGCTGGGCTTTGCCACAACAGGTTTGTTTGCTGTGATATGTTGGGCAATTGGTGCCACCACAATAACCACCAAAGAAGACTTCAGTGCTTATCTGTTATTCAGTTTCTATTTTGCGCTACTGATTTTCTTCGGCGTTGGTGTCGATGCCTTGCACGGGTTATTCGGCGAGAACGTATCACAAACGGTCTTTACACTGGCGGAAGATGGTGGCGAGCTTTTGATGACGGCGATGATTGCCTTGTCGGCATTGGGCATGTGGTTACGTCAGAAGCATGCTGTTACCAATGCTGGTCGCATGCCATTAAATTCGGCGGCATCCAAATTTTAAACTTTTTCATGTGGAGCAAAGAACGTGGTAACCACGTTCTTTTCCTGAATCAGAATCCTTCCTGTTTTCCTTACTCCTGATACGTCTCAATGCTCGGGCACGAGCAAATCAAATTGCGATCCCCATAGACGTTGTCGATGCGATTCACGCTTGGCCATACCTTGTGTTGCTTCAGCCAGGGCGCCGGGCGCCCGGCGGTGTCGCGGCTGTAGGCGCGATTCCAGTTTTCATCCATGATGTCATCTTGTGTGTGTGGTGCGTTGTGCAGCGCACTGGCGTCGGCACTGATTTCGCCGCTGGCCACTTGCGCAATTTCCTTGCGAATGGTGAGCATGGCGTCGATAAATTTATCCAGCTCTGCCTGAGATTCCGATTCGGTGGGCTCGATCATCAAGGTGCCCGCCACCGGGAAAGACATCGTAGGAGCATGGAAACCGAAATCCATCAAACGCTTCGCGATATCTTCTTCGCTAATGCCGCTCGTTTCTTTCAAAGGGCGCAGATCCAGCAAACATTCGTGAGCCACAAAACCATGGGTACCCTTGTACAAAATCGGGTAATGGTCGCCCAGTTTCTTCGCCACATAATTAGCGTTGAGAATCGCGTATTCCGTGGCCTGGCGCATGCCAACCTTGCCCATCATGCGGATGTACATCCAACTGATCGGCAGAATACTGGCTGAGCCCCAGGGCGCGGCAGAGATGGTGCCATTGGTGGTTTCTGTACCGGGCACATCCTGTACCGGATGCGAAGCGAGGAAGGGTGCAAGATGTTGGCCTACGCCAATCGGACCCATACCAGGGCCGCCACCGCCGTGAGGAATACAGAAGGTTTTATGCAAGTTGAGGTGTGACACATCGCCGCCGAATTTACCGGGCGCGGCCACGCCGACCAACGCATTCATATTCGCACCGTCGATATACACCTGGCCGCCAACCGCATGGATCATGTCGCACAGTTCGGTAATACCTTCTTCAAACACACCGTGGGTGGACGGGTAGGTGACCATGATGCAGGCAATCTTTTCGCCGTGGGTGGCGATCTTTTCGCGCAGGTCATCAAGATCCACGTTGCCTTTGCCATCGCAGGCCACCACCACCACTTTGTAGCTCACCATCTGCGCCGATGCCGGGTTGGTGCCATGGGCAGATGCCGGAATCAAACAAATGTCGCGCTCGGTTTCACCTTTGCTTTCAAAATATTTTTTGATGGCCACCAGGCCGGCGTACTCGCCTTGAGAACCCGCGTTAGGCTGGAGGCTGATGGCATCGTAGCCGGTGCAGGCTTTGAGCATCTCCTGCAATTCTTCAAACAACTGGCGATAACCCTGGGCTTGTTCCATGGGCGCGAAGGGGTGCATCTTGCCGAACTCGGGCCAGGTGACCGGAATCATCTCCGCTGTGGCATTCAGTTTCATGGTGCAGGAGCCGAGCGGAATCATGGACTGGTTGAGCGCGATATCGCGCGACTCCAGGCGCTTGAGGTAGCGCAGCATCTCGGTTTCGCTGTGGTAGCTGTTGAATACCGGGTGGCTCAGGATGGCATCGCTGCGCAACAAGTCAGCGGGAATGGCTTTGCTGGCGGTCAGGTTTTTGCCTTCGGTAATCTGGCGATCCAGGCCGCGCAAATCAGAACCACTCACGCCGAAGACGGCCAGCAGTGTCTCCAGGTCGGCAAGGCTGGTGGTTTCGTTGAGGCTGATGCCCAAGGCATTTTTACCCACCAAACGCAGGTTGATCTCTGCATTTAGGGCGGCTTGGTAAATCGCTTTCTGGTTATCGCCCACTTGCACGGTAATCGTATCGAAGAACTGGCTGTTGGCCAGGCCGAAGCCCTTGGCTTGCAATGCAGCGGCGGCAATCGCGGTGAGGCGGTGGATACGGTTGGCGATACGCTTCAAACCCTCCGGGCCGTGGTAGATCGCGTAGAACACACTCATCACCGCCAGCAGCACTTGCGAGGTACAAATATTGGAGTTGGCCTTTTCGCGGCGAATATGTTGCTCGCGGGTTTGCATCGCCATACGTAAGGCTTGTTTGCCGCGCGCATCAATGGACACACCGATGATACGGCCCGGTGCGGAACGCTTGTAGGCATCGCGGAAGGCAAAGAAACCGGCGTGGGGACCGCCGAAACCCATGGGGATACCGAAGCGTTGGTTAGTGCCCACCACCACATCGGCACCCATACTGCCGGGTGATTTGAGCAACATCAGCGCCATCAGATCGCTAGCAACGGTAATCAGGGTGTTCTGGCTGTGGGCGGTGTCGATCAGGCTCGTGAGGTCGCGGATGTCGCCGCTGGAACCGGGATAGGAGAGCAGGGCACCGAAGTAATCACCATTGGCTACCTCATCCACTTTGCCCACCACCACCTCAAAACCGAAGTGCTCGGCGCGGGTTTTGACCACGGCGATGGTTTGCGGATGGGTGTCCGCATCCACAAAAAACACATCGGAGCGGCTCTTTTTATTCTGGCGTTTGCACATCGCCATGGCTTCGGCGGCAGCAGTGCCCTCGTCCAGCATGGAGGCGTTAGCCATCTCCATCCCGGTTAAATCAATGATCATCTGCTGGTAATTCAGCAGGGCTTCCAGGCGGCCCTGGGCAATTTCTGGTTGGTAAGGGGTATAGGCGGTGTACCAACCCGGATTTTCCAGCACGTTGCGCAGGACAACATGAGGTGTGTGCGTATCGTAATAGCCCATGCCGATATAGCTTTTGAATACGCGGTTCTTGTTGGCAATGGCTTTCAGTTGCGCCAGGGCTTCGGCTTCAGTGACCGCATCGGCCAGGGCCAGCTCGCCGTTAAGGCGGATTTTTTCCGGTACGGTCTTGTCGATCAGTTCAGCGACAGAGGCCACGCCGAGCGCCGCCAGCATAGCGGCGGTTTGCTGTGCGTCCGGGCCGATATGGCGCTGGACAAACTCGTCGTGGTAAGCCAGTTGTGACAAAGAAGCTGAACGAAGATCAACGGACATAGGGAATCTCTTTAACTTGGGATCGGGGCAAAAAGGGCGGGGCAGGTGGGCCTGCTCAAAAAGGCGGCAATGGTATCAATTGGGGGCGTTTTCGGCAATTGAGTGCGGCGCGGTTAAATGCAATCTGCCGGCGCTGTCACGCGGGAATTATGGCAATGTCGTCGCACGGAAATTTTCGGTTGCGAGTCTGGTATCATCGGTGGCAGATTGTTCGTCCCCGGCGCACGCG
>DATJLH010000232.1:0-39534 GCA_035490615.1 Cellvibrio sp. | reverse complement strand
CGTGGTTGAGCCCAGCGGTCGCGGTTTGGAAGACGCGGCACGCGCGGCACGTTATGCCGTCTTTGAGGCCCACGTTCGCGAAGGTGACTGTTTACTGACGGCGCATCACGCGGATGATCAGGCTGAAACCATGCTGCTGCGCTTACTGCGTGGCAGCGGCCCGCGCGGTTTGGCAGCCATGGCACGGCAGCGTCCGCTGGGAGCGGGCATTTTGGTGCGCCCGCTGCTGGATATCAAACGGGCTGACCTGGAGGCTTATGCGATTGCGCATCAGCTGACTTGGGTAAACGACGACAGTAACGCCGACACCCACTATGATCGCAATTATCTCCGCCACCAGGTTATGCCTTCACTCGCGGGGCGCTGGCCGGATTACACGCGCCGCTGGCAGCAAAGTGCGCAGGCGTGTGCGGATAGCGAACAACTGTTGCAGGAACTGGCCGCTGAGGATCTGGCGCGTGCAGCACCGCGACCGGAACGACAAGGCGCCAGCCTCCTTCTTGCCGTGTTGCGCGATATGTCAGTGGCGCGCCGTCATAACCTCTTGCGCTACTGGTTTCGTCAGCAGTGCTATGCCGCTCCCGAACACGCCCACTTGCAGCAACTTGACGACCAACTCATCAATGGCCGCGTTGACGCTGAGGCCGATGTGCGTTGGGGCGATGTGGCGGTCCAGCGCTTTCGGGAACGGTTATATGCCATGCCTGCAATGACCTCGGTACCCGCGCAAAAGGAATCGCCACCCACTATGGGGAATTTAACCGGCACTACGCAGGACGTGGTTTTATCGGCCAATGCGTTACTAACGTTTGAATATTGTTCCTCAGCCGCTCCCGCATCATGTTTGCGTGCTGACATTAGCCGGATTGAACTGCGTTGGCGCATCGGTGGCGAGCGCTGCCGCCCCGCCGGCCGCGCCCACTCGCAAACCTTAAAAAAACTGCTGCAGGAACACGGCCTGGAACCCTGGTGGCGCGAACAACTGCCGCTTGTCTACGTCGATGGTCACTTGGCAGCGGTAGGGGATCTATGGGTGTGCGCTGATTTTGTGGCCGCGCCCGGCAAACCCGGTTACCGTTTGCAGTGGCACATTCGCTGAAACGGCCGGCAGCTTTCCGTTGAGGCAAACCCGGCTTTCTGGTAGTCTGGCGCCCCGTCCTGAAAGGTAAAGGCCAGCCCCTCTGGTTGACTTGCCCACGCATCTGCACTGCATCATTCAATTTCTACAAGGCTTCAAATGACACGCTATATATTCGTCACAGGCGGTGTTGTATCGTCTCTCGGCAAGGGCATTGCTTCAGCTTCCCTGGCTGCCATACTCGAATCCCGTGGTCTGAAAGTGACCATCATGAAACTCGACCCCTACATCAATGTGGACCCGGGAACCATGAGTCCCTTCCAGCATGGTGAGGTTTTCGTCACCGAAGACGGTGCGGAAACCGACCTGGACCTGGGCCATTACGAACGTTTTATCCGCACCAAGATGACTCGCCGCAATAATTTCACCACCGGTCGGGTTTATGAGACGGTGTTGCGCAAAGAGCGCCGCGGGGATTATCTTGGTGGTACGGTTCAGGTTATTCCGCATATCACCGATGAAATCAAACGCCGTATCGTTGAAGGTGGTCGCGATGTGGATGTGGCGCTGGTAGAAATCGGCGGCACAGTAGGTGATATCGAATCCCAACCGTTTCTTGAGGCGGTGCGTCAACTGAAAGTTGAACTGGGCCCGCAGCACTCCTTGCTGATGCATTTGACCCTGGTGCCATACATCGCCACCGCCGGTGAAACCAAGACCAAACCTACCCAGCACTCGGTAAAAGAATTACGTTCTATTGGTTTGCAGCCGGATGTGTTGCTGTGCCGTTCGGAAAAACTGGTGGACGAAGATTCGCGCCGCAAGATCGCACTCTTTACCAACGTTGCTGAACGCGCGGTGGTGCCCCTGCCCGATGCCAATACTATTTACGCCATTCCCCGTTTATTGAACGAATTCGGCCTCGATCAAATTGTGGTGGATCAATTCGGCCTGAATTGTCCACCCGCTGATCTGAGCGAATGGGATCGCGTTGTGGACGGCAAGCTGAATCCTGAACACGCCGTTACCATTGCCATGGTCGGTAAATACATGGATCTGCTCGACGCATACAAATCCCTGAACGAAGCGCTGACCCATGCGGGTATTCACGCACGCACCAAAGT
Source organism: Cellvibrio sp. (assembly GCA_035490615.1). Lineage (GTDB taxonomy): Bacteria > Pseudomonadota > Gammaproteobacteria > Pseudomonadales > Cellvibrionaceae > Cellvibrio. The sequence goes on along the minus strand of DATJLH010000232.1, from coordinate 37,332 downwards.
CAATGTGAATTACATTGATGCAGAGCGCGTTGAAACTGAAGGCGTGGGTATCCTGAAAGATGCCGATGCGATTCTTGTGCCCGGCGGTTTTGGCGAGCGCGGTGTCGAAGGCAAATTAATGGCCGTGCAATATGCCCGTGAAAACAAAGTGCCTTACCTGGGCATTTGTCTGGGAATGCAGTCCGTGGTGATTGAATTCGCGCGCAATGTTTTGGGTTTGAAAGGCGCCAACTCCACTGAGTTTGATAAAAACAGCCCGCATCCCGTGATTGGTTTGATCACCGAATGGATCACCGCTGATGGCGCGGTGGAAAAGCGTGATGAAAGTTCTGACCTGGGTGGCACCATGCGTTTGGGTGCGCAGGAATGTCGTCTGGTCAGCGGTTCAAAAGCCCGTGAAATATACGGAGCCGATGTGATTGTTGAACGTCACCGTCATCGTTATGAAGTGAATAACAATTATGTTGATCAACTGCAAAAAGCCGGTTTGCGTATCGGTGGCTGGTCGGCGGACGACACCCTGGTTGAAGTGGTGGAGCTGCCGGACCATCCCTGGTTTGTGGCCTGTCAGTTCCACCCGGAATTTACCTCAACGCCGCGCGATGGACACCCCTTGTTCAGCAGCTTTGTCAAAGCCGCTTTGGCAAATAAAAAATCCTGAGTCGTTCAGCGATTGGAGAAGAGTGTGACAGCAAAAACAGTACAGATTGGTAAGCTCAACGTCAGCAACACCCTGCCGTTTGTGTTATTCGGCGGGATGAATGTGCTTGAGTCGCGCGACATGGCGATGCAGGTGGCTGAAGCCTATGTGAAAGTGACCCAAAAATTGGGTATCCCTTACGTTTTTAAAGCGTCTTTCGATAAAGCCAATCGTTCATCCATCCATTCCTACCGCGGTCCGGGCATGGAAGAAGGCTTAAAGATTTTCCAGGAAATCAAACAAACCTTTGATATTCCCGTGATTACCGATGTGCACGAAATTTACCAATGCCAACCGGTGGCGGATATTTGCGACGTTATTCAGTTGCCCGCATTCCTTGCACGTCAAACCGATCTGGTGATGGCGATGGCCAAAACCAACGCTGTTATCAATATTAAAAAGCCGCAATTTCTCAGTCCCGGGCAAATGAAAAATATCGTGGAAAAATTCCGCGAGTGCGGCAACGATAAAATTATTTTATGTGACCGCGGCACTAACTTTGGCTACGACAACCTGGTGGTGGATATGCTGGGTTTCCGTACCATGCGCGATGTCAGCGGCAATGCGCCGGTAATCTTTGATGTAACCCATTCCCTGCAATGTCGCGATCCGATGGGTGCCGCATCAAGTGGGCGCCGGCATCAAGTGGCCGAGCTGGCCCGTGCAGGTATGGCGGTGGGCCTTGCCGGTTTATTTCTGGAAGCGCATCCCGATCCGGATAACGCCAAATGCGACGGCCCCAGCGCGTTACCCCTGGACAAGCTGGAACCTTTCCTTGCACAAATGAAAGCGCTTGATGACCTCGTAAAACACTTTCCTCCCCTGGACATCAAGTAATCTATTAATTTTTTAAAGAGAAACATTGGAGTAACCATGAGCAAGATAGTCGACATTAAAGCGTTTGAAGTATTGGATAGCCGCGGCAACCCCACGGTCATGGCGGAAGTCATTCTGGAAAACGGTGCGGTAGGTTCAGCCTGTGCACCGTCTGGCGCTTCAACCGGCTCGCGCGAAGCCCTGGAATTGCGCGATGGCGACAAGTCCCGCTATATGGGTAAAGGTGTGTTGAAAGCCGTTGATAACATCAACAGCACCATCAAAGGTTTATTGGTAGGTATGGATGCGCTGAACCAACGCGCATTGGATGATGCCATGCTTAAAGCTGATGGCACCGACAACAAATCAGTACTCGGCGCCAACGCGATTCTTGCAGTGTCTCTCGCTGCAGCAAAAGCCGCAGCGATTGCTAAAAAGGTCCCGCTCTATGCACACATTGCTGACCTGAACGGCACCCCCGGTAAATACTCCATGCCGGTGCCAATGATGAACATCATCAATGGTGGTGAGCACGCCGACAACAACGTCGACATTCAGGAATTTATGGTGCAGCCGGTCGGTGCCAAAACCTTTGCTGAAGCCTTGCGCATGGGCGCAGAAATTTTTCACAACCTGAAAAAAATCCTGCACGATAAAGGTTTGAACACGGCGGTGGGCGACGAAGGTGGTTTTGCACCTAACCTGCCGTCTAACGAAGAAGCCCTGAAAGTTATCGCGGAAGCAGTGGCCAAAGCGGGTTATAAACTGGGTGACAATGTGACTCTGGCACTGGATTGTGCAGCGTCAGAATTTTACAAAGATGGCAAATACGATCTGGCCGGTGAAGGCAAAGTATTCAGCTCCACCGAGTTCTCTGATTACCTGGCCGACCTTGCCAACAAATACCCGATTATTTCTATTGAAGACGGTAAAGACGAAAGCGATTGGGACGGTTGGGCTGACCTGACCAATAAGATCGGTAACAAAGTGCAATTGGTGGGCGATGACCTGTTCGTGACCAATACCAAGATCCTGAAAGAAGGTATCGAGAAAAAGATTGCTAACTCTATCCTGATCAAATTCAACCAGATCGGTTCGCTGTCTGAAACCCTGGATGCGATCAAGATGGCGCAGGACGCCGGTTACACCGCTGTGATTTCTCACCGCTCCGGTGAAACTGAGGACACCACTATTGCCGATCTGGCTGTGGCTACCGCTGCCGGTCAAATCAAAACCGGTTCACTGTGCCGCTCTGACCGCGTATCCAAGTACAACCGTCTGTTGCGCATCGAAGCCGAATTGGGCGCCGCCGCACCTTACAAAGGTCGCGCAGAGTTCAAGGCATAAGTTAATCCTTGTTATACAAAAACGGGCCTCAGTGGCCCGTTTTTGTTTTCTACTTAACATGTCGTTCATCAGCGGGTGCTATTCCCCGCCACAATTGTGTAAGATTGCCGATCATCACTCATGAGCAACTGACGCCATTATGAAATGGATGCTGGGTATTCTGATTATTCTGCTGGCTGCGCTGCAATATCGCCTTTGGATCAGCGAAGGCAGCCTGGCTGACGTGAATCGTTTGGAGCGGGAAATCAAAATACAGCAGGCCGATAACAGTCGCTTGCGTGAGCGCAACCGGATTCTGGCGGTTGAGGTGGAAGACCTCAAAACCGGTCTCGATAGTGTGGAAGAGCGCGCGCGCAATGACATCGGTATGATCAAAAAAGACGAGACATTTTTTATGATTCTCGAACCCCGGCGCTGATGCGATCAGCCCTTATTTCACTCGCCCATGACACACACAAATACCTCATCTCGCTATTGGATTATTGTACCGGCCGCTGGTGTCGGTGCCCGTATGGGCGCGGGAATGCCGAAGCAGTATTTAACCCTGTTGGGTAAAACCATCCTTGAACACACCCTTGAGCGGTTGCTCGGTTTGCCGAATGTGACGGGCGTGTTGGTTGCTGTCAGCCCGACAGATAACTTCTGGCCGCAACTTCCTGTCAGTGCCGATCCGCGCATCACACGCATAGATGGCGGCGCTGAGCGCAGTGATTCCGTGTTAAATGCGCTAGAGGCATTGGCCGATCAGGCGCAAGCGAAGGATTGGGTGCTGGTGCATGATGCGGCGCGTCCTTGTATTACACTGTCAGCCATTCAAAACTTATGTGCAGTATTGGCGGACGATCCGGTGGGTGGCATCCTCGCCGTACCGGTCAGCGACACGATCAAACGGGTTGATGCGAATCACACCATTGTACAAACTCTGGATCGCACGCAACTGTGGCAGGCGCAAACGCCGCAACTTTTTCGTTATGGTTTATTGCGTGCATCACTCGCCGGCGCTCTGGCGCGAGGGCAAACCATCACCGACGAAGCGTCGGCCCTGGAGGCGAATGGGCACTCACACCGGGTAGTGGAAGGTCGCGCCGATAACATCAAGATTACCCGGCCAGAAGACCTGGCTCTGGCACACACCATTTTGCAACAACAGGAAACGACTCAATGAGAATTGGACACGGCTACGATGTTCACGCTTTTGGTGCCGGCGACAAGATTGTTATCGGCGGCGTGGTTATCCCGCATCACCATGGTTTGATTGCGCACTCTGATGGCGATGTCCTGTTACACGCATTGTGCGATGCCTTATTGGGCGCGGCGGCTCTGGGTGATATCGGTAAACACTTTCCCGATACCGATATGCAATACCGCAATGCCGACAGCCGCGCCTTGCTGCGGATGGTGTACAGCAAAGTGAAAGCCAATGGCTGGCGGCTGGAAAATGCGGATATGACCATCGTCGCGCAAGCGCCGCGAATGGCTAATTACATTCCTCACATGGTTGAGCATGTCGCAGAAGATTTACAAAGCCAGCTGAGTCAGATCAATATCAAAGCCACCACCACCGAGCGTTTGGGTTTTACCGGACGTGAAGAAGGCATTGCCGCTTATGCGGTTGTGTTGCTGGCCAGGCTGTGATGCCCATCGTGAAAAGGATATTCCACCATGCCCATTATCCAGTCTGAGTTTCGTTCCCCATGGTGGATGCCCGGCGGGCATATGCAAACCTTGTTGCCGGTCATTATGCGACCGCTAGCGCCCTCAACCGATATTCGTTTTATCCACCTTCCGGATGGTGATCAACTCGCCGCAGATTTTTACACTGCGGATGTTCCCGCTGATCAACCGCGTAAATTATTGATTGCTACTCACGGCCTGGAGGGCAGCTCGCGGCAACCTTATGTATTGGGCATTTGCCATGCGGCGAGACGGGCCGGTTTTGATGTGCTGGCCTGGAACCTGCGCGGTTGTGGCGATATCGATAACCGTCTGCCCACATTATATTATTCGGGCTGCAGCGAAGATCTGGATGCAATGGTGAGCTGGGCTGAACAACAGGGGTACCGCCAGATTTATCTGGCCGGCTATTCGTTGGGCGGCAATGTAGTGCTGAAATGGTCAGGCGAGCAGGGCAGCAACGCGCAAATACGCGGTATTCAATGTGTCGCGACGGCATCGGTGCCGGTAGATCTGGCCGGGTGCGTGGAGACGCTGGATCATTGGAGCAAGATGATTTATCGCCGGCGTTTTGTGGGTGATATGAAAAAACGTTTACAGCGTAAAGCAAAAAAATTCCCGGACCTGATTGATTTATCGGTGCTGGAAAAAATCCACACGTTGCGCGACTACGACCACTATGTTTCCGCGCCGTTGAACGGCTTCAGCAGTGCTGACGAACTTTATACGCGCTGCAGTGCAAAATATTTTCTTCATCGTATTGCGGTACCCACCTTGTTGGTCAATGCACAAAATGATCCCTTCCTGAACGCCGCTTGTTATCCCATGGACGAAGCGCGAGATCATCCAACACTCACCCTTGAATTAACCAGAACCGGTGGTCACGTCGGCTATTTGAGCAGCTCTGGTGATTGGTGGATGGACCAACGGTTTCTGCAATATTTTTCACAACACGCAACCACCACCTTTCGCGAGCCGCATTGAGTTATGTCTGTTTCCTATTCGCTGGATTTTCCTTGTGCATACGGCACACCCACCTATGCAGGGGACTTCCGCACCCAGCCGGAAGATTTTCAGGTTGATGAAGTCCTGGGTTTTGAACCGCAAGGGGAGGGCGAACATGTGTATCTGCATATTCGCAAGCGCGGTGAAAACACAGCCTGGGTTGCGGAGCAGATTGCCCGTTTGGCGCAAGTCGGTATCAACGATGTTGGATACGGCGGTCGTAAAGATCGTCATGCAGTCACCACCCAATGGTTCAGCATTTATCTACCTAAAACGGAAGAGCCTGACTGGCAAGGATTGAACAGCGATTCTGTACAGCTTCTCGCGCAGCACCGGCATTCGCGCAAACTGCGTCGTGGTGAACACGAAGAGAATCAGTTTGTTATTCGGCTGCGCAACCTTGAACAGGCAGCCGTAAGTGAGGTTGAGCAGCGATTGCAGACAATCGCTACCCAGGGTGTGCCGAATTATTTTGGAGAACAACGCTTTGGTCACCAAGGCAATAATTTATTGATGGCTGAGCAGCTGTTCAGCGGAAAAGCCATACGCGATAAACAAAAGCGTGGCCTGGTGTTATCAGCGGCGCGTTCCTACCTCTTTAACCAGCTATTGGCCAACCGGGTACAGCAGCACAACTGGTCTATGCTGTTGTCAGGCGATCCTGAAAATATTCCCAGTGGTCCGCTGTGGGGGCGCGGCCGGTTGACCAGTACCCTCGCCACCCTTGCACTTGAGCAGGAAACACTGAAAGCCTGGGCTGAATGGTGCAATGCTCTGGAACATGTGGGCTTGCAGCAGGAACGGCGGCCCCTGGTATTGCAACCCCGGGGCCTGACCTGGGCTTGGGAAAGTGACGCAGCAACCCGGCATCTGGTGATCAGTTTTACCTTGGGTGGCGGTGAATTTGCGACGGCCGTCTTGCGTGAACTGGTGAGAGTGCAATCCGCCGTGGCGCGTTCCGAATGAGCCCCCCCAAGGTTAACCGGAGGCGCAATGAGATTGTGGTATAGTTGGCCAATTTTGGGGTGGCTGCCAAGGCAGTCAGGTAACAAGTGAACCCGTCAGCTAAAGAACCGGGTACAGAAAAAGGTGAGGGCTGAGCGTGAGTAGTTTGATCTTCGAGGGCATTGGTATGACCTCGCAACGCACCCGTGAACGTTTGATCCAACGGTTAAGCGAACAGGGTGTTACCAATATTCGGGTATTGGATGTTATCCGCAACACGCCACGCCATATCTTCCTTGACGAAGCTCTTTCCCACCGTGCCTATGAAGATACGGCGCTGCCTATCGGCTTCGGACAAACCCTCTCCCAACCCTATATTGTGGCGCGCATGACCGAGATCCTGCTGGGTGCCAGTGGCGGCAAACTTGAAAAGGTTTTGGAGGTGGGAACAGGGTCCGGTTACCAAACTACAGTCCTCGCACAACTGGTCGGTCAGGTGTTCAGTGTGGAACGTATTAAACCGTTACAGGACAAAGCGCGTGATCGGTTGCGGCAATTGGGGCTGCGCAACGTTCAGCTTAAACATGCCGACGGGGGATATGGTTGGCCAGAGATGGGGCCCTACGATGGCATCCTGAGCACGGCTGCGCCGCGCGCCGTTCCTGATGAGCTGCTTGCCCAGTTAGCTCCTAACGGTGTGCTGGTGATTCCAGTGGGCGGACAGGAGCAGGAGCTGCATCTGGTTATGCGGGATGGCGACACAGATAAATTCGTTACCCAAAAGCTGGAACCGGTTAAATTTGTCCCCCTTTTATCCGGCACGACCCGCTGAGATTGAATGTGGCACATCTAATAACATATGTAAAAATTTTCACCAAAGAATCGGGTTTTTAGAGCTTAACTTCGGAAAAACAGGAAAAATGACCCTTTTTATGCCTCAGTGAGTAATAAAAAGTTAGATGTTTTTATAATAAGTTTTTTTTATTAAGTTCTAAAATTAATAAAGGCGATTAAAAATTAACCTGCCGGACTGAGTTTTAGTATGCTACAGCGGTATTACACAAAGCCGTTAATCTTTGGTCGCTTGATCGCTATATCGATCATGTTCCTGGGATTACTCGCCTGTGGTTCGCCTCAGCCCGCGCACGTTGTTGATCGCGCACAGCCGCCCAGTCGAAAGATCCAGAACCCCGGGGCACATCAGGTCAGCCGTGGAGAAACCCTGTTTTCAATCGCCTGGCGCTACGGCCTTGATTATCGACAGCTGGCAAATCACAACAGAATCAGGCCGCCTTATACCATCTACCCCGGTCAAAAAATTCGCCTTGATGTAGGCAGTGCTCCGCCAGCCTCCGCGTCTACTCCCCGAACGAATAGACCCCAGGCCGCTCCGGTGACCCGCCCGCCCCGCGCAACCCCTGCACGACCAACAGCAGCCCCTCGTTCGGAAAATAAAACACCCAAGACACCGGCGACATCCCAGCCGCCACTGTTAGCTGGCGCACCGAATTGGCAGTGGCCAGCCCAGGGCAGGGTACTCTCTGGATTTCATGGCAATAATGGCCTCAACAAGGGTATTGATATCGGCGGCAATTTGGGACAGCCTGTGCTTGCAGCAGCCTCGGGACAGATCGTGTACGCAGGAAGCGGACTGCGCGGTTACGGCAAGTTGCTCATCATTAAACACAATGAAACCTACCTGAGTGCCTATGCGCACAACCATCATTTGCTGGTAAAGGAAGGCGACGTGGTTAAAGCCGGGCAAAAAATTGCCGATATGGGTTCAAGCGGTACCGATAGGGTAAAGCTTCATTTTGAAATACGTCGCGAAGGCACTCCGGTAGATCCCATGAAATACCTGCCCAAGCATTAGAATGAAGTCACTCTGTTAAGGCGTAAGCCGACCACCGTTACCAAACGGGAAGTACAAGGTGCAGCTTGTGTACGCTGGAAAAACGGGCAAAGAAAGCCCAGCCAGCAAACTGAAATAAGGGGCTAAAACAATGACTACAGAAAATAGGGAATCCACATACGATCGCGACGATGTGTTCCTTGCACAAGATATCGATTTTGATGAAAGCGATATCCTGTTAGCAGACAGTGACGATGATGATGACCTTCCCAAGCCTGTCCCACGTGTTGCCAGCGAGCGAATCGTTGACGACAAGTTCAACAAGACACTTGATGCCACCCAAATTTACCTGAACGAAATTGGCTTCTCTCCCCTGCTCAGTGCGGAAGAAGAAGTTTATTTTGCTCGCAAAGCGCTGAAAGGCGATGAGGCTGCACGCAAACGCATGATTGAAAGCAACCTGCGTTTGGTTGTGAAAATTTCCCGCCGTTACGTTAATCGCGGTCTTGCGTTACTGGATTTGATCGAAGAGGGGAATCTTGGCCTGATTCGCGCCGTCGAAAAATTTGATCCTGAGCGTGGATTCCGGTTTTCAACCTATGCGACCTGGTGGATCCGCCAGACCATTGAGCGTGCGATCATGAATCAGACGCGCACGATTCGTTTACCTATTCACGTCGTCAAAGAATTGAATATTTATCTGCGCGCAGCCCGCGAGTTGGCGCAGAAGCTGGATCACGAACCGACGCCGGAAGAAATTGCTAATCTTTTGGAAAAACCGGTCTCCGATGTGGAGCGTATGCTCGGCCTGAATGAGCGTGTTACCTCGGTTGACACCCCGGTAGGCGCTTCGTCTGACCGCACGATTGTTGACACTATCGCCGACACCCATGTGTCAGACCCTGCTGCACTTTTGCAAGACAGCGACCTCACTGCTAGCCTGGATGGTTGGCTGGAAGAATTGACTGAGAAGCAACGTGAAGTGTTGGCGCGGCGGTTTGGGTTGCGGGGCCACGAAGTGAGCACTCTGGAAGAAGTCGGACATGAAATTGGTTTGACGCGCGAGCGTGTACGGCAGATCCAGGTAGAAGCATTAAAGCGTCTGCGCGACATTATGGAAAAGCAGGGCTTGAACAGCGAAGCGTTGTTTAGCGCCTAGAATATATTTAGCGGTGAGAGGGCAGCTTCGGTTGCCCTTTTTTATGTTTGAAACTTTACCGCTTTGAACCTTCTTCCTGATGCGAAAAGCAGACATAAAAAAACCGCGCATTGCGCGGTTTTTTTGTTGCCGGAATCAGCGTTCCAGATATTGCAATTTGCCCGGCACCCCATCCCATTCTTCCGCATCAGGCAAGGAGTCTTTCATCTCGGTGATGTTGGGCCACACTTCCGCCAACTCCGCATTCAGCTCCAAAAATACTGCCTGATCTTCGGGTAGTTCATCTTCAGAAAAAATGGCATCAACCGGACATTCCGGTTCACACAGGGCGCAATCAATACATTCGTCAGGATGGATCACCAAAAAATTGGGGCCTTCGTAGAAGCAATCAACGGGACACACTTCCACACAATCTGTGTGTTTACATTTAATGCAATTTTCCCCAACCACAAAAGTCATAGGTGACTCCAAAAATTACCGTTTTCAAAAGAGCGGCCATTTTAAACACCCTTTAGGTATTTTGGTAGGCTTTTGCTTATCACTAAAATTGAAGAGGTTTTTCACATGAGAATGATTATTCATAACTTGATGGACCGCCTACCTTCCCTTGCTCAAAATGTCTTTCAATCGATAAAGCTGTTCCAGCGCTTCGCGCGGTGACAAATTATCGGGATTGATTTTCTTCAGCGCTTCCACCGTTGGATCGGGCATGGCATCAAATAAACCACCTTGTAAGGGCATGCCCGCTTGCTGCACAACGGGGGAGTGTTCCTGGGGCACGCTCGCCGTATTTGCAGGTTGGTGAGGATGGGCACCTTGCTCAAGCAGATGTAATTGTTCCTGGGCCTGGCGCAAAACCGCCGTCGGTATACCGGCCAGCTTGGCCACCTGGAGGCCATAGCTTTTGCTGGCCGGACCTTCCTGTACTTTATGCAGAAAGACAATATTGTCGTTATGTTCCGTCGCGTTCAGGTGAACGTTAGCGATACCGGGAATCGTGTCCGGCAGGCTGGTGATCTCAAAGTAGTGCGTGGCAAACAGCGTGAAGGCGCGCAGCTGTTCAGCCAGGTGTCGCGCGCAAGCCCATGCCAGCGCCAGGCCATCAAAAGTGCTGGTGCCGCGCCCGATTTCATCCATCAGCACCAGGCTGCGATCTGTGGCGTTGTGCAGGATATTGGCGGTTTCGGTCATCTCCACCATGAACGTCGAGCGGCCACCCGCCAGGTCATCGGAAGAGCCGATGCGTGTGAAGATGCGATCTACAATACCGATTTCTGCTTCCTGGGCCGGTACAAAGCTGCCGATGTGAGCCAGCAGCACAATCAGCGCCGCCTGGCGCATATAGGTGGATTTACCGCCCATGTTCGGGCCGGTGATGATCAGCATGTGGCGGTCCGCGCGGAACATCAGGTCATTGGGTACAAATGGCGCACTCGTTACCTGTTCCACTACAGGGTGACGTCCGCCCAGAATGTGAATACCTGGTTCGGCTTTGAGTGTGGGGCGGCAAAACCCGAGGCTATCAGCACGCTCTGCCAGGGTAGTGATGACATCCAGCTCTGCGACCGCAGCCGCGGAATCCTGTAATGGCACCAGCTGTTCATTGAGGGTATCCAGCAGCGCTTCATAAAGCGCTTTTTCACGTGCCAGCGCCCGGCTTTTAGCGGAGAGTGCCTTGTCTTCAAACTCTTTCAGCTCTGGCGTAATGTAGCGCTCGGCATTTTTAAGGGTCTGACGGCGGATGTAATCCGAAGGTGCTTTGTCAGATTGCGCGCTGGTCAGTTCGATGAAGTAGCCGTGCACGCGGTTATAGCCCACCTTCAAGGTTGGAATACCGGTGCGTTCGCGTTCACGTGTTTCCAGTTCGACCAGATAATCCCCCGCATTGGTGCTGATATTGCGCAGATCATCCAGCTCCGCGTCATAACCTGGAGCGATGACGCCACCTTCACGAATCACCACCGGTGGATTTTCAATAATCGCCCGCGCCAGCAAATCTACCAATTCAGGAAAAGTGCCGATCTGTTGTGCAAGGTGTTGCAGGTGGGGTGATTGGGCAGTGCCTAATTCGCTTTGTAATTCCGGGTAGGTCGCCAGGGACATCATCAGGCGTGACAGGTCGCGCGGACGAGATGAGCGCAAGGCCAAGCGTCCCAGGATGCGCTCCATATCACCGACCCGCTTGAGGATGCCGTGGACGAGTTCAAAGCCGTAGTTTTGCTGCAATTCTGCAATGGCAGCCTGGCGCGAGCGTAAGCTGGCCAGATCGCGCAGCGGGCGATTCAGCCAGCGACGCAGTAGACGGCTGCCCATACTGGTAGCCGCACGATTAAGCACGGAAAACAGCGTATGTTCATCGCCGCCATTCAGGTTGGTATCCAGCTCGAGATTACGTCGCGTAGCGGCATCCATGATGACCGCTTCGTCGCGATTTTCATGGGCAAGACTGCGCACATGGGGCAGGGCGGTGCGCTGGGTTTCCCGGGCATAACTGAGCAGGCAGCCAGCGGCGGCAATCGCCACCGGGAGATGATCGCAACCGAAGCCAGCGAGGTCCTGGGTGCCGAATTGCTGGATGAGCAAGCGTTGCGCTGTCTCCAGCTCAAATTCCCAGGGGCCACGACGGCGCAGGCCTTTACGATTTTCAGTCAGTTCCGGCAAGGACAGGTGATCATTGATCAACAATTCAGCCGGATTAAGGCGTTGCAACTCACCGAGTGCCGCATCCAGGCCTTCCACCTCCAGCACCAGAAAGCGGCCACTGGCCATATCCAGCGAGGCGATACCGAAGGTATCCAGGTGTTGATGTATCGCAACCAGCAGGTTGTCGCGGCGTGAATCCAGCAGCGCTTCGTCGCTGACCGTGCCGGGTGTCACAATGCGCACGACCTTGCGTTCTACCGGACCTTTACTGGTGGCGGGGTCGCCGATTTGCTCGCAGATCGCTACCGATACCCCCGCGCGGACCAGCTTGGCCAGGTAACCATCGGCGGCGTGAAAAGGAATGCCGGCCATGGGAATAGGCTCGCCATTGGATTTACCGCGCGCGGTTAATGTCACATCCAGCAATTCGGCAGCTTTCTTTGCATCGTCAAAAAACAACTCATAGAAATCGCCCATGCGATAAAACACCAGCTCATGGGGGTGTTGGGCCTTGATGCGCAGATATTGCTGCATCATGGGTGTTTGTGCTGAGAGATCTTGGGTCGTTATGGTCATAGGATGTGTTATATCAGCAGAATGGGAGGATGAGATCAGCCGGATTTGCCGCCGGAAAAGGGGACCAAGTTTACGTTTATTGAGAGTCGCTTTCAATTAACGAAAATTCGCCTCCAATAGCAAAAAGTCGCTCGGCCTGACGCTGATAGATCATTAAAATGCTTGCCCTCCGCCCTGGGCTGGCATACTTTTTTGAAGCTTACATGGAGCTTATCGATGACAAATCACCGGTCCCTGATCCAGCTGGCCGCCGACTTGGGGGAAACCCTGCAACAGCGGCATTGGCGTGTGGTTACAGCGGAATCCTGCACAGGCGGAGGTGTGGCCGCAGCGATTACCGCCATTCCCGGCAGCTCCGCCTGGTTTGAATACGGGCTCGTCACCTACGCCGATGCGGCGAAGCAGCACTTGTTGGGGGTTGACGGTCGTACCCTGGTAAAGGAGGGGGCTGTCAGCGAAAGCGTTGTCCGCCAGATGGCTGCTGGTGCGCTGTCGTTATCGGGCGCCGATATTGCGGTGGCGGTCAGCGGTATTGCCGGTCCGAGCGGAGGCAGCGCAGCCAAGCCGGTCGGCACCGTATGGTTTGCCTGGGAAATTGCGAAAGGACCATACAGCGTCCAGTGCCACCACCTGGAGGGTGAGCGCAATAAAGTTCAGCAGCAGGCTGTAGTGATCGCATTGGAAGGGTTGCTGGCCTTGTTAAACGAGATCCAAAAAAAACCTGAATAAATTAACAGTACTGTTTGCGTATACAGCTTTTTGGTGTATGCTTTGGCCAGTAGTCAGTACCAGCGGTAAGTAAAAACTGGCAAAGAAGCCACACAAAAAATCAGATCATTTTTTTCATTTTAATGTTGAGGTGTCGGATGGATGCGAATAAAGAAAAGGCGCTACAAGCAGCCCTGAGTCAAATCGAACGTCAATTTGGTAAGGGCACTGTGATGCGTATGGGCGACCGGGAACAGGTTGCCATTCCAGCGATTTCTACTGGCTCGCTGGGGCTCGATGTAGCACTGGGAATCGGTGGCTTGCCCAAAGGCCGGATTATTGAAATTTACGGACCGGAGTCTTCCGGTAAAACAACCCTGACTTTACAGGTTATTGCCGAAGCACAACGCCTGGGCGGTAACTGTGCTTTTATCGATGCGGAGCACGCACTCGATCCCATCTATGCCGCCAAGCTCGGTGTCAATGTTGACGACCTGATTATCTCCCAGCCGGATACCGGCGAACAGGCTCTGGAAGTGACCGATATGCTGGTGCGCTCCGGCGCAGTAGATGTATTGGTCGTTGACTCGGTAGCTGCACTGACACCGCGGGCGGAAATCGAAGGTGAGATGGGCGACCATCACGTCGGTTTGCAGGCGCGCTTGATGTCACAAGCCCTGCGTAAGATCACGGGTAACATCAAGAATGCCAATTGCCTGGTGATCTTCATTAACCAGATCCGCATGAAGATCGGGGTTATGTTCGGTAACCCGGAAACCACCACCGGTGGTAACGCGTTGAAGTTCTATGCATCTGTGCGCCTCGATATCCGTCGCATCGGTGCCGTGAAAGAAGGTGAAGAAGTTATCGGCTCCGAGACGCGCGTTAAAGTAGTGAAAAACAAAGTTGCTCCACCCTTCAAGCAAGCAGAGTTCCAGATCCTGTATGGCAGCGGTATTAACCGTATGGGTGAGATCGTTGACTATGGAGTCAAGCTTGGTATGGTCGATAAAGCGGGAGCCTGGTATAGCTACCAAGGCAACAAGATTGGCCAGGGTAAAAACAATGTTATGAAGTTTCTGCAGGAAAATCCGGAGCTCGCCAAAGAGCTGGAGCAGAAAGTTCGCGCAGAACTGCTTAACACACCTCAGTTGTCACTGGGTACCAGTGCCGACTCAGAAGACGAAGTAGAGATATCCTAAGTCTACGGCGGAAATCATGCTATTGATGGCCTGATTTCCGTCGCTCCTTTCATAGAACGTTTCCCTTCATTGTCTGCGGCTGAACTTCATTATTGGGGCAGAGTCGAATTTTTATCCAGCGCTACCACCCGGAAGACTTTGTTGGTCTGGCGTTAGACTAGTTAGACTGTTGAGACTAAAAGTTGCGTGCTGATAAGGCGGTGGGTATGCTGAACGCCAGATTTCATCATTACCCGTTAAAACCGACGAGCCGAAAGGCCGACTAGAGAGGTGTGAAATGATTCGCTTTAAGCAGATGGGCTTGTTACTGGTACTCGCGTTGTTGGGTGCTTGCTCAAACAAACCCTATGTTGTCACTGATTACCTTTCGGGTTATGACTTTTCTGCCCTGAAAACCTACCAGGTTGCAGAAGCTCGACAAGACACCAAAGAAAATATCCTCATCTCTCCGTTTACCTTCAGCCACATCCACTCGGTGGTGGATCGTGAGCTGGCTCAGCGCTATCAACAGGCACCGGCTAATGCCAAGCCGGACTTCCTGGTGAACTACCATATCGTTATTGAAGAGAAGCTGGATCCGGGCACTTATGATCGCCTATACGGGTATGGTTATTACGGCAGAGGCTATCGTTATTATTATCCGGCTCCTCTTTTTTATGGCACCACAGGAGCTCCCCGGGTCTATAACCAGGGTAGTTTGATTATTGATATTGTCGATGCGAAAACAGAAAAACCCATTTGGCGTGGTGTATCAGAAAAACGTTTGCGCAGTGGTTTGACGCCGCAAGAGCAGCGCGACATTTTAACCAGTGCGGTGATTGAGATTATCAGTAAATTTCCACCGATCTGAGAGTAAATTTATCGTTTGACTGATGGCCGCTTTGCGGCCATTTTTTTGAATGCAGTATGCGGGAAATAAAGAATCATGGCGGATAACACGATAATGTCCGATATCAGGCTGGCAGCCATGAATTTGTTGGCCATGCGGGAACACTCAGCATTTGAGTTGCGCCGTAAACTTGCCCGTCGTTTTGACGACGCTGATATTGTTGAAGCCGTTGCCGTATTAAGCGCAGAGAATTTGCAAAGCGATGAACGCTATACCGAAGCATTTATTAATATGCGTAAACGGCAAGGCAAAGGGCCGGTACGCATTGCGCTGGAATTAAAAGAGAAAGGTGTCAGTGAAGCCATTATCGGTATTTATCTCGACACATCAGATCACGATTGGTTTGATCTGGCGCTTGCAGAAAAACAAAAACGCTTCGGTGCTGCTGAACCGCAGGATTTAAAAGAAAGGGCGCGTCAGATGCGATTTCTGCAATATCGGGGTTTCACCCAGCCCCAGATTCTTGCTGCAATAAAAACAGAGTAATAGCCCTCTTTGTTGGTTCCGCAGTTGATCGCTCACTGCAACCCGTTAACAAGTGTTATATCACTGTAAACTATTGTTAACTGCTTATCGTTCGTCACCTCATCAGCGTAATCTTTTGAAATAAACCTCTGCCGACACGCGTTTTAATCTACTCCGGAATGATCGCTCATCGCACCACCTGCATCAGCTATGCATGGGTGTGGATGTGTTGTACTTCACATCGGGAAGATATGATAAAGTCTGCGCCAAAAAACGATTCCTGCCCTCAGGGCATCTGGGTATACGAGAGAGATAATGATGATGCGATTGCACCTGCCGGGAGCCATATTCATTGGCTCATTGATGATGTTCACTCAACCTTTGATGGCTCAAACCGCAAAAGCCGTGGACGTTATTGTCCAGGCTGTCAGGTTGCAGCCGCTGGAGAGCCGCATCGAAGCGTTGGGCACCTTGCGGGCCAACGAATCCATCCGCTTGACTTCTAACGTTACCAAGACGGTAACCCATATTAATTTTGAAGATGGTCAGCGCGTCAAGAAAGGGCAGGTACTGGTAGAAATGACCAATGCTGAAGAGCGTGCCCTGTTAGCTGAGGCGCGCTTCAATGCCGAAGAGGCGCGCAAACAAATGGAGCGGGTGCGCTCCTTGGTCGAAACAAAAGCCGCATCCCAATCACTGCTTGATCAACGGATGCGTGAATATGAATCTGCCAACGCGCGCTATCTCGCTATTGAGGCGCGTTTGCAGGACTTGCACCTCGATGCACCTTTCAATGGTGTTGTTGGTTTACGCAATATCAGCGTCGGTGCGCTGGTGTCTCCCGGTGATCTCATTACCACAATCAACGACGACAGCCGTATGAAACTGGATTTTACCGTCCCGGCAATTTACCTGCGCAGTTTGCAAGTGGATTTGCCCATCATGGCCAAAAGCCGTGCGTTGGGCGATAAAGTCTTTGAGGGCAAGATTTACAGTATTGATAATCAGATTGATCCAGTTACCCGCGCGATTACCGTGCGCGCGTTGTTGCCTAATGATGAGGGCGAATTAAAGCAGGGCATGTTGATGAGTATTGATCTCTATGCCAATAAGCGAGAAGCCCTGGTGATATCTGAGGCAGCTCTAGTGCCATTGGGTAGTGATAATTTTGTGTTTGTCGTTCAACCCAAAGGCAATGAACTGACGGTTGAGCGTCGTCAGGTGAACATCGGGCAGCGCCTGCGCGGTGCGGTTGAAATTCTCAATGGATTGGCAGCCGATGAAAAAGTGGTAACCCATGGTCTACAGAAAATTCGCGCCGGTACACTGATCAACATCACCGCTGAAGAAACCGGTGAGGAAAGTCTATCCGAACTGCTTGATTCAACTCAGTCCTGAGGGTAACGCCGATGCTACTCTCTGATGTTTCGATCAAGCGCCCGGTTTTTGCTTCCGTTATTTCCATTCTGCTTATCGCCTTTGGTCTGGTTGCTTTTGAGCGCCTTACACTGCGCGAATATCCCGACATTGATCCGCCGGTGGTATCCATACGCACCGATTATCCCGGCGCAGCGGCGAGTATCGTCGAGACGCGCATCACCAAGGTAATTGAGGACCGCATCTCCGGCGTGGAAGGCATCCGCTATATTGAATCCAGCAGCGAGAACGGGCGCTCCAACATCGTGGTGCAATTCGATGTTGGGCAGGACATGGACGCGGCAGCAAACGATATTCGTGACCGGGTATCGCGCGTGCTGGGTAATTTACCCATCGAAGCCGAGCCGCCGGAGGTTGAAAAGGTAAGCTCGGATGAAGACGTTATCCTCTGGTTCAATTTTACCAGCGACAATATGACCACACCGGAGTTGTCCGATTACGCGCAGCGCTATCTGGTGGATCGTTTTTCTGTTGTGGACGGGGTTGCGCGGGTCAGGATCGGTGGTGAAAAACGGTATGCCATGCGCATATGGCTGGATCGGCGCGAACTGGCCGCGCGCAACCTTACCGTTAATGATGTTGAAGATGCCTTGCGCGCCGAGAATATTGAACTCCCGGCGGGCAGTATTGAATCGGAAGATCGTCAGTTCACCGTGCGTATGGCACGCAACTATCTTACTGCTGAAGATTTCTCCCAACTGGTGTTGCACCGCGGTGACGATGGATATCTGATTCGTCTGGGTGACGTCGCCCGGGTTGAGAAAGGTACTGAAGAAGATCGCAATATGTTTCGCGGCAACGGCATCAATCAGGTGGGGATTGGCATCAGCAAACAATCCACCGCCAACACCATTGATGTGGCGCGGGGCGTAAAAGCCGAGCGTGACCGTATTCTCGCTACCTTGCCGGATGGCATGGGTATTGAAGACAGCTATGACAGTTCCATCTTTGTGGAGCGCGCTATCGAAGAAGTTTATCTCACCTTGGGCATCGCTATTTTTCTCGTGGTGCTGGTGATTTATCTTTTTCTCGGCAGCGTGCGTGCCATGTTGGTGCCGGCCGTGGCGGTGCCGGTTTCGATTATTGCAACGTTTACTGTGCTAGCCGTGCTCGGCTTTTCGGTCAATATGTTAACGCTGCTGGCGTTGGTGTTGGCTATTGGCCTGGTAGTGGATGACGCGATTGTGGTGCTGGAAAATATCGTGCGCCACATGGAAGAAAAAAATAAACCGCCTCTGCTGGCGGCATTTGACGGTACGCGCGAAGTGGGCTTCGCGGTTATCGCGACGACCCTCGTGTTGATTGCTATTTTTGTCCCGATTGTGTTTTTGAAAGGCGATATTGGCCGCTTGTTTTCCGAGTTTGCGATCACCATGGCCGCATCCGTAGCCTTTTCATCACTGATTGCATTGACGCTGTCGCCCATGCTGGCGTCCCAGTTCCTCAAGCGGAATGATCATAAAAATAAACTGGTGGATAAGATTAATGAGTGGACCATGTGTCTGCGTCATTACTATACCCGCGCGATCAATGCGTGCCTGAAGCGCAGCAAATTGGTGGTGGTTATCTTTGCAATCTTGTTGCTTTCGACATTTATGCTGTCGCGTTTGATTCCGTCCGAATACGCTCCGCGAGAAGATCGCGGTACATTCTTTGTGATGGTAAACGGGCCGGAAGGTGCCAGTTATTCTTACATGGAAGAGTATATGAATGAGATTGAAGCGCGCATGATGGAGTATGTTGAAAGCGGGGAAATTAGTCGCCTGATGGTCCGTGCCCCGCGATCATTCGGAACCGCAGAAAATTTTAACAGCGGTCTTATCATCGCGGTAATGAACGACTGGAGTTTGCGGCGCGATGCATTTGTGGTGATGGATGAAATCCGCGCGAAGCTTAGCGACTTGCCCGGCGTGACAGCAGCGCCGGTGATGCGGCAGGGCTTTGGCTCACAGACCCAAAAGCCGGTGCAGTTTGTTATCGGCGGCGGGTCTTACAATGAACTGGCCGAATGGCGCGATATCATGTTGGAAAAAATCGAAGCCAGTAATCCCGGCCTCGAAAGTATTGACTGGGACTACAAGGAAACCAAACCCCAGGTTGAGGTCATTATCGACACCAATCGCGCGGCGGACCTGGGCGTGAGCGTTAACAACATTGGCCGCACATTGGAAACCATGCTGGGTTCCCGCCGCGTCACCACGTACATTGACGACGGTGAAGAATACGATCTGATTCTGCAAGGCGAGCGCGACGAGCAACGCACCACCACCAGCCTGCAAAACATGTACGTGCGCTCGGAACGTTCCGGCGAACTGATTCCGCTCGCGAACCTGGTGCAATTGCGTGAGATGGCCGATGCCAGCCGTTTGAATCGTTACAACCGTATTCGTTCGTTGACCATTGAAGCCAACCTTTCTGAAGACCTGGCATTGGGTGACGCACTGGATTATCTCAATGGTCTGGTGAGAGAGCATTTACCCGATTCCGCCGTCGTGGATTACAAAGGTTTGTCCCGGGATTTTCAAACCGCCGGGGGCTCGGTCATGTTTATCTTTTTACTCGGTATCCTGATTACGTTTCTGGTGCTGGCTGCTCAATTTGAAAGTTATGTTCATCCGTTTGTTATCATGCTCACGGTGCCGCTGGCAATTCTTGGCGGCATGTTGGGACTGTACATCACCGGGAACTCCTTTAACTTATATTCGCAAATCGGCCTAATCATGCTGATCGGGCTGGCGGCCAAGAACGGCATTTTGATTGTGGAATTTGTCAATCAGTTACGTGATCGCGGCGTGGAATTTCATCAGGCACTGCTGGAGGCATCTTCCGCACGCCTGCGCCCGATTCTAATGACCAGTTTAACGGCCGTTGCGGGGGCGGTGCCTTTGGTTATTTCCAGTGGCGCCGGTTCGGAAACCCGATTTGTTATCGGTATCGTGGTGATCTTTGGTGTACTCCTGGCCACCTTTCTGACATTGTTTGTGGTGCCTGTGGCTTATAGCTTGCTGGCGCGTAACACAGGCTCTCCCGGTGATGTCAGTCGCAAGCTGGAGCAAGCTCATCGCGATTATTATCACGATGAACCATCAAAACCAGATTAAAAGTCATGACAAAAAATTAACAAGAGAGAAGGCTATGAAATCAACCACAATAAAAATCTTGTTGTTATATTTTGTGTGGATGGTCACGGGTTGCGCGACCCATCCGCCGCAATCGCTATGGCGTATCGATTCGCTGGAGCAAATTGCCGGCCTGCCCGTGGCGGTGCAAGGTAATCCACAGCTCGTGGAGTCGCCCTACGGCAACGCGGTGATGTTTGACGGTGATGGTGACCGCTTGGTGGTGGACAATAATCCATTAGACGGCGCCACTGAATTCACCGTGGAGATTATCTTCAAACCCAATGATGCCTATCCGAACAATCTGGAACCGCGCTTCTTTCATATTGAAGCACCGGAAAATCCCAATCGCCGCATTACTATTGAGCTGCGTTTGAATGATCAGCACCAATGGTATCTGGATACCTATATCAAATCCGAATTGTCGCAGTACACGCTGATTGATTCGAGTCTGGTTCACCCAATGGAACAATGGGCCCACGCAGCGATTACGTATAAGGATCGACAGTTCACCGCATTTGTTAACGGTAAAAAAGAATTGTCAGCCGAGGTTGATTATCTGCCTATCGCGCCTACTGGCAAGACATCAATCGGTGCGCGGATGAATGAAGTACATTGGTTTAACGGAGCGATTCTGGCGGCGCGTATTACGCATCGGGTATTACCGCCGGAGGAGTTTTTACGGTTGGACGATTTTTTGCTGAAGTAAAACCGGATGGGTCAAGCGCTGGAACAGCGAATAAATAAAAAGCCGGTTCATCGGTTTGATGGACCGGCTTTTTATTATCTAGCGATTAATTTTTTCTTTCAGGAAATTCACGATGTCATTCGCCGGAATCTCCTGCTTGTCGGCATCGCGACGGCCTTTGTATTCCAGTGTGCCACTTTCCAGACCGCGATCACCCACTACCACACGATGTGGAATACCCATCAATTCGGTGTTGGCAAGCATGACACCCAGGCGTGCTTTTTCATCATCCATAAACAACACCTCAATGCCGGCAGCCTGTAATTCTGCGTACAAGGCTTCGCATTGTTGTGCGACGGCAGGTGACTTGCTGATGTTGATCGGGATCAGCGCGACGTGGAAGGGCGCGATGGAATCGGGCCAGATAATACCGTTCTCATCAAAATTTTGTTCGATAGCGGCGGCCACGACGCGCGTGACACCGATACCGTAACAGCCCATGATCATGGTTTGCTCTTTGCCATTTTCATCCAGCACGCGCGCCTTGAGCGCCTCAGAATATTTGGTGCCGAGCTGGAAGATATGACCCACTTCAATACCGCGTTTGATATCCAGGGTGCCTTTGCCATCCGGGCTCGGGTCGCCTGCTACCACATTGCGAATATCGGCCACCATCGGCACGTGAAGGTCGCGCTCCCAATTCACGCCGGTCAAATGGAAGCCGTCTTTGTTGGCTCCGCACACGAAATCAGCGAGATGCGCTGCGGCATGATCCACGATGATCGGTATTTGCAAGCCGACGGGTCCAATTGAGCCGAGGCCTACACCCAATTCCGCCTTAATGCGAGCTTCCGGCGCAAACGTCAGGGGAGCTGCAATGCCCGTTAATTTTTCTGCTTTGATGTCGTTAAGCTCATGATCACCGCGCAGTACCAGAGCGACCAGGGGCTGTTCTTTACCGGTCTCTGCTTCGCCCAGCACAATCAAAGTCTTGACGACTTGTGCCGGCGACACCTTGAGGAAGGTGCTCACTTCTTCAATGGTGTGTTGTTGGGGCGTGGCCACTTCATGCAGTAACTGGCTCGGCGCAGGCCGCGCAGCGGCAGGCGGCAAGGCCTCAGCCTTTTCAATATTCGCGGCATAGTCGCTGTCGCTGCTAAACGCAATTGCATCTTCACCGCTGGCGGCGAGTACGTGGAATTCGTGGGAGAAAGCGCCACCGATGGAACCGGTATCCGCCAATACCGGACGATACGCCAGGCCAATACGACTAAAGATATTGCAGTAGGTGCGATGCATCACATCGTAGGTTTCCTGCAAGGAATCCTGGGTCAGGTGGAAGGAATAGGCGTCCTTCATAATAAATTCGCGCGAACGCATCACACCAAAACGTGGACGGATTTCATCGCGAAATTTGGTCTGGATTTGATAAAAATTCGCAGGCAATTGTTTGTAGCTGTTCAATTCATTGCGAATCAAATCCGTGATGACTTCTTCATGGGTTGGGCCGAGGCAGAACGCGCGATCATGCCGATCATTGATCCGCAACAGCTCCGGACCATATTGTTCCCAACGGCCTGATTCAACCCAGAGTTCACTCGGTTGTACTACCGGCATCAACACTTCCTGGGCGCCGGACCGGTCCATTTCCTCGCGGATGATACGTTCAACCTTGCGCAGGACACGCAAGCCCAACGGTAACCAGGTATAGAGACCGGAGGCGAGTTTACGAATCATGCCGGCACGCAGCATCAGCTGATGGCTGATCACTTCGGCATCGGCGGGTGTTTCTTTGAGCGTGGCAATTAAAAAACGGGTAGCGCGCATAAACGTGGCTTCTTTTTTCAGTGGCTATACTGGGAGTGTGAGATGACTTCTAGTGGATCTCAGGGTGGAGCGAACCTGGCACGGTAACCTGTGTCTTAAGCCATGCAACGACAAACAACGGCTTAAATCATCGTGACACCCGGGATCAAAGCCGCTTATTCTACGGTGCTTGATGCGCGCGGTACAGAAGGCATCTTCACAGATCCGTCGATTTATGCGGCGGCAGGATTCCGGACTTTGCTAAAAAGGTAATGACCATGTTTGAACTTCACCCCAGACTCGCGCAGGACTCTGTGATCATCGGGCGCTTCACGCTATCCCTGTTGCTGTTGAGCAAAGACGCCAACTATCCCTGGTGCATCCTCGTGCCCGAGCGGGAGGATGTTTACGAAATCCACCACCTGAGCGAAGAAGATCAACTGCAACTGATCCGCGAATCCTGCCGCCTCTCTGAAGTCATGACCAGTTTATTCGACGCACACAAGATGAACGTTGCGGCCTTGGGTAACGTGGTGCGCCAACTACACATTCACCATATCGCCCGTTTCTCCGACGATCCGGCCTGGCCACAACCCATCTGGGGCAAGGTCAATATAGTGGATTACACGCCCGAACAACTGCAGGATCGCATCAAACGTTTGCAAAATGCGCTGGTTGGCGAAGGCTTTGAAATTATCAGGCCGTCCATGTGATCCAGCCGAGTCTTGGCACAATATGAGTTTGTCATTATGGGCCTTGGTTTCAAAACCCTCAAATCAAGGATGAATTGAGGGAGCTACAGGGATGTATTCATGCGTTTTCGAAACCAAGGCCCATAATGGCAAGCGGACAACGAAGCACCTTTACCCGCATCACCGACCACAAATAAAAAACCCCGCAGTGCGGGGTTTTTTATTAACCAAAATCAGGCTGATATTAAAGCGCCATTTCTTTCAGTTTTTTCAGCGGGCGCACCTTTACGGATGTGCTGGCTGGTTTGGCTTTGAACATCACTTCTTCGCCAGTGAAAGGGTTAATACCCTTGCGCGCTTTGGTTGCCGGCTTCTTCACGGTGGTGATCTTCAGCAGGCCAGGCAGTACAAACTCACCTACACCTTTCTTCTTAACATGACCTTCAATAATGTTGGTCAGCTCGTCCAGAACAGACTGCACTTGCTTCTTGCTCAACTGAGTAGCATCAGAAATTTGAGTCAGCATCTGGGTTTTGTTTTGACGTTCTGCGATGGGCTTCACAACAGCAGGAGCAGCTTTGGCAGCAACTTTTTTAGCAGGCGCCTTGGCAGGTGCTTTTTTGGCAGCGGGCTTGGCTGCAGCTTTGGCTGGTTTTGCGGCTGGTTTTTTAGCGGCCATATTGGTTTCCTTTTAATTATTCACGTAAAACACACAAGGGTTGGCTGTGTGCAATAAAGGGTTGAATCGAAATACCTGACCATTGTTCAAACAGAAAGTTTTGTTGACGGCGTCTTCAAAAAACCCTGTTTTTATAGGCTTAAATCGCCCACCACAAAGGTTGACGCTATATATATAGTATAAAAATTGAATCGGCAACAAAAAAGTAGCGTTTTTCCCGAAAAAAACACGGTTTTTGGCCATCAAATATGCAGTTGTTGAAGATCAGCTTCGGGTTCGGCGTACTGCCACAGATAATCAAAGGTTTCGCGCAGGCGTTTAACTTCAACAGCGGCTGCATAATTGGCGAAGCCGCGGTAGACCAGATCGTCGTTCTTGAACAGCAAGCCGTCGTTATCGCGCAACATAAAACCCATGTCGGTATTTTCCGGCTGGAGAGTTAATTTACGTAACAACACCTTGCTGGATAATCGTTGGGACAAACGTGCCAGCTTGTGGCCCCGTTCAATTAACGGCTTCGTGTTTTTAACCAGCAGTTGTATTTGAGCGAAGCGGCTGCCGCGCACCAATTGCGATAGTGCGCTGACAAATTCGTCTTGATCGTACAGCGGAAAATCCAGGTCGGTACTGAGGATGGCGATATGGCGGCGGGCATCTTTCGCCAGACCCAGGGCGTGTTGCTGAAAGTCCGCACAATTTTCCAGCAAAATTAATTGATCGCTGACGGAAGAAACCTGGCTCATGGTAAAGGCTCCTGATGGACGCGACCGTACCACATCGTGATGTGGGGAATGCCGGCATCCATAAACTCTGTGCCCTGGGGCACAAAGCCGAGGTGTTGATAAAACGCCACACGTGCCGTTTGTGCATGCAGATATAAACGGGCGTCGGGGGATTGGTGAAGGCACCAGTTCATCACATAAACCATCAATGTGCGGCCGACGCCTTGACCGCGATAGGCTTTTAATACGGCCACGCGCCCGATGTGATACAGGGGCCTTCCCTGTGTATCAGTTTCTACCAGCACACGTGCTGTCGCAATTGCCTGGCCGTCATCCAGATGGGTCAGAAAATGCACGGCCGTTTCATCCAGCCCATCCCATTCATCTTGCGCAGAAACGTGTTGCTCATCCATAAACACACGCGTGCGAATGTCGCGCAGCGCTTGCTGTGCTGCTGGCCAGCTTACCTGCTGATGGTGACAGGCAAGGTTATTCATCCAGTAACAGGCTTTCCTGATGAATCAATGCATTGAGCACGGGAAGATTGAGCGGATCCTTAAGTAAAGGTTCCAGCGTGGCCCAGTCGATCTCGCTCACCTGGCACAGGGTTTCAGCCAACTCGCGCGAGCAGTTGAAGGCCTGGCCATCAACAAACAATAAGGTTTTATTCGGCAATGCATGGTAGGCAAAGCGTGCCGCAGGGTGGCGCCAGAGCAGGAGATTATCGTCGCGCATGGCGGTTTGCCAGCCGTCGGTTTCGATGGCGTCATCGCGTTCCATTTCTTCGGCGTATTTCCGTTCGGTCATGTGCTTGCCAAACCAGTGAGCGAGGTTTTCATCGGTCAGCTGCGCCAGCAGAATATCCTTGAGTTGCTGTAGGGCCGTGTGGCTGATCTCGCCGGGATTGGTTTGCAGTGTCAGGTCGGGATCACTAAAACGCTGATCGTTAGTCAGGCGCGTAGCAATGTCCTGGGTTAATTCGCACAAAATATCCGCGTGGCTGGGCGCACGAAATCCGATGGAGTAGGTGATGCATTCGCCCTCGGCAATACCCCAATGAGCGACCCCCGGCGGAATGTACAGGATGTCGCCCGGTTCCAGCACCCATTCTTCCTCGGTAGTGAATTGTTTGAGAATATTCAGCGAGGTGCCCGCGACCCGCTCGGAATGCACATTACAAGTTTGCCCGATACGCCAGCGACGCTTGCCCGCGCCTTGCAATAAAAATACATCGTAATAATCAAAGTGCGGGCCCACGCTACCTTGATCCGGTGCGTAGCTGACCATGATGTCATCCAGGCGCCAGTTGGGAATAAAACGAAAATGTTGCAGGAGTTCATGGACCTCTGGAACCCATTGGTCGACGGCTTGTACCAAAAGCGTCCAATGAGTTTCCGGTAATGTGGCAAAGGTTTTTTCCTCGAAGGGACCATGGCGCAATTCCCAGGGCGTCTTGCCTTTTTCCAGCACCAGGCGCGACTCTACTTCTTCTTCCAGGGCCAGGCCGGCCAGTTCATCGCCGTCCAGGGGCGAGACAAAACCGGGCAGGGCGTTGCGAATCAGCAAGGGTTTTTTCTGCCAGTAATCGCGCAGAAAATTTTCAACAGGCAAATCGCCCAGGTGAGTAAGTGGGTGAGTCATAAACATCTCGGTCAGGGCAACGGAACAGGAGTACGATTCTAATCGGCAAGACGCTGGACGTCGACAGAGACGGAGAGTGTATGTTGCTGTCCGCCACCAAAGATGATGCCTTTGAGTGGTGTCACATCGGAATAGTCGCGGCCCCAGGCGGTGGTGATATGTTGGTCGCACGCCACCATCTTGTTATTGGTGGGATCGAATTCAAACCAGCCTTCGCCGGGCGAAAAAACTGCAAACCATGCATGGGTTGCATCGGCGCCCACGAGTTTTTCCTGCCCCGGCGGGGGCAGGGTTTCCAGATAACCGCTGACGTAACGCGCGGGGTAGCCCAGCGAACGCAGGCAGCCGATAGCGAAATGTGCAAAATCCTGGCACACGCCGCGCTTGTGTTTCAGCACATCGCTCAAGGGCGTGGCGACATCAGAGAAGCCGGGATCGTAGGTAAACTCGGTGTAAATTTTTTCAGTTAATTCCATCACCGCCGACAAAAACGGCCGGTCATCCACAAAAAGCGGCGCGGCATATTCAGCCAGGTCAGGGTGTTGCTGGACCATGGGCGAGTCCAGTAAAAACTCGCGCGCCGTGAGGCATTCCGGGTCCGCACTCTGGTGCAGCCGCTGTTTGCTGTAGGCGCAGGTGTTGCCGAAATCCAGGTTGCGGTTGATCGGCATTTCATCCACGCAAATGTGGCTGGTCACTTCAACTTCCAGTTCTGCATGGTCCTGCTCAATAGAAAATTGATAGAGCTGGTTACCGAAATAATCCGCGCGTGTATGGCTGACCGAGGCGGTGGGCGAGATAGCGATAGTGATGGTATCCAGCTGCTGGTTTGCGGTATTGCGCGGCACCACGTACGCGATATTGTGGCAACTGCTGACCGGTTGCTCGTAGGTATATTTGGTTACATGACGCACAATAAATTTCACAGGTGGTCCTGCCATTCCGTATTTTTTACCAGGAGTTGCGGACTTTGCGCATGATCAAAATAGCGCTGGCTGATTTCTTTACCGGCGGCGCCGACCAGGTAATGAACGCGCGCCAGCAACTGATCCAATGGTTGGCGAATGGCCCCGTTGCTGTCAGTCAACTGGGTCACGTCACTTAATTTCAGGGCGGTAGTGGCTTCGAGTAATAATTTGCGTTCCCGGGTCAGTAGGCCGTGGGTGTTGGGTAACTCCGCAAAATGGTATTCCAGTTGTTCCAGTTGATAAAGCAACGAACGGGGATTGTTGCTGTTAAGCACCAGCATCTCCAGTCCATTTTCCATGGTGATGCCGTTCTGGTAACGCCGGCGATAGGGAATCAGCGCTTCGCCGCACTGCAAGGCGGATTCAATCAGGAGGTCTTGCGCTGAAGGATCAAATTTCGGCACCAACAGCGCGCGCAATAAACTGATGCTCTGCAAGGCACGTTCCATACGGCGACCCATCTCGATGAAGTGCCAACCGTGGCCGCGCAGCATACTTTCGTGGATCAAACCGGCGAGCGCCAGCAGGGTAGTAACCAGTGGATCAAGAGCTTCTTCCGGGGCCGAGAGCGCGCCGGGTGTCAATGCGTCATTGAGCGTTTGCAATTCATCGCCGATATCGTTGATGACCCGCTGGGTATCACTAGAGAGTTGCTCCTTGACTTGCTCCGCCGCGTTGATCATCGCCGTTAAACTGTGGGCGACACTGCCCGCGCGATTCATGTCGAGCAGGATCGACAACATCTCCGGCTCCGGATCGCCGAACAACGTGGGATTTTCAGCCGCAAAGCCGGGGTAGGTGTAAGTTACGTGAGTCACGGCGCTCAGCAATGAACGATAAACAGGATCGGGCAGGCTTTCCGATTTATTCAATTGCATAAATACCGTGCGCAGTAAACGCAACGCGGATTCCGCCCGTTCGGCATAGCGGCCCATCCAGAATAGATTTTCCACCACCCGGCTGGGCAGCTCGCTGGTGATTTCCTGGGGCTGGTATTTTTCGCTGCTGCGCAAGCTAACCAGTTTTTCCGGTTCCGTGGCCAGTACCCAGGTATCTTTGGACACTGAGCCGCGCTGGTTGGAAATAATTTTTTCGGTGGTGTCGAGATTGACCCGCGTCAAACCGCCGGGCAATACCGCGTAAGAAGACTCGCTGGCCACCGCAAAGGTGCGCAGGATAGTAGCGCGCGGCTGGATGGCTCCCTGATGCCAGGTGGGCGTATAGGCGCAGGGAATATATTCCTGGGCCACGTATTGCAGCGGATTTTTGCGGAGGCGGTTTTTCCACGCCTGCAATTTTTTCTTATCCAGTTCAGCGCCGTAGACTTCATACAATCCTGGCCGCCGATAGGTGGGTTTAATCAACAGGTTGTGCAGGTTGTCGCACACGTAATCCAGTTCCTCCGGGTTGCCGCACCACCAGGTGTTGACTGACTCCATTTGCAGATCACGGCCCAATAAATGGCGGGAAATCGCAGGCAGGTAACGCAGCCATGCCGGATTTTCCAGCACGCTTGAGCCGAGCGGATTAGCGATGGCCACATTGCCCATACGCGCGGCGTCCAGTAAGCCGGGCACACCCAATTGGGAATCGCCTTTTAATTCCACCGGATCGCAATACACATCGTCGACGCGGCGCAGGATCACATCCACACGCTTTAAGCCGTCCAGGGATTTCATCCACACATAACCGTCGCGCACGGTCAGGTCCCTGCCCTGAACCAGATTGAATCCGAGATAGTTGGCGAGATAAGCGTGTTCAAAATAGGTTTCGTTGTAGGCGCCGGGCGTCAACACAACGATACGGGCAATGCCGCCGTTCGGATTGAGATCCTGCAATTTCTGGCGCAGGCGGGCAAAAAATAACGAGAGGCGATGAACGTGGCTGTCACGGAACAGGCTGGGAAACACGCGGCTCATCACCGTGCGATTTTCTAACGCATAACCGGCACCGGAGGGCGCCTGGGTCCGGTCTGCCATCACCTTCATGACGCCGTCAGGCCCACGGACCAGATCCACGCCGTGCAGGATCAACTGTTGTTCGCCTTTCAGTTTCAGGCCATTGCATGCCCGCAGGAAGCCAGCGTGGGCGTACAGCAGCTCCGGCGGAATGACGCGCTGTTTGATCAGGGAACGCGGCCCGTACACATCATCCAGAATCAGGTTAAATAATTCAGCCCGCTCCACTAACGCACTTTCCACCTGGCTCCAGGCTTCACTGTCGATCAACAGGGGGATGGGGTTGAGTTGCCAGCTCTGGTTGTGGGCAGGGTCGTTGTAAATCTTATAGGTCGCGCCATCGTCGCGCAGGATACGTTGGGCTTTGATTTGCCGCTCTTCAATGCCGTCGAGGCCGAGGGTTTGCATGCTCTCCAGCAGGTAGCGCCAATGGGCGCGGATCTCGCCATCGGGTGAAAAGGCTTCGTCTACCCCCTGGTTGAGGAAGGGGTAATCAAGGCTGCGTGGGACAGCTTTCATCGGCTCGGATGGATTCATCGAATGCGTGACCTGGATACGGCTTGCCTGGGTGTGGCGTTAAATATCGCATTGTATGCTTTTTATACATGTGGTGCGGAGGATTGTGGCACGTTAATTGGAGCTTGCCTAATAGCTTCCGCACAATCCGTAGCGATTCGACCCGGGACCGGCAAACAGATTCGGCCCTGCGGTCAAAACCCTCATACCAGCGCGCGCTACCCCACAGAGCACTGCGGCGGTCAGCGGCGCAAATCCAGTGTGTACGGGTATTCATCGGCTGGCTCCTCTGGGGGCGGGGCCATCGGGCGTGGCGGGTGCTTATGTTCAAAGAATTCCCGCAGAATCTTACCCGCTGGCGTGGTCGGCAGTGGCCCCGGTGTATGGCCAAAGTCAAAGAACCGGTTGCCGCGCCGGGATTCCGCTTCGTTGGCATTGACCGGAAAGCGTTCGTAACTGCGTCCGCCGGGATGGCTGACATGATAGGAACAACCGCCGATGCTTTTGCCATTCCAGGTATCGATCAGGTCAAAGGTCAGCGGTGAATGGATGCCAATGGTGGGGTGCAGTGCCGAGGGCGGTTGCCAGGCGCGATAACGAACGCCGCCGACAAATTCGCCCTGCTTGCCCGTGGCATTCAGGCAGACCCTGCGGCCATTACAGGCGAGCAGGTAACGCCCCGGCGTCAGTCCGGTCACTTTCACTTGCAGGCGTTCCACCGATGAATCGACATAGCGCGCGGTGCCGAAGCTGGTCACTTCCTCACCCAGCACATGCCAGGGTTCGATA
Organism: Cellvibrio sp.; assembly: GCA_035490615.1. Taxonomy (GTDB): domain Bacteria; phylum Pseudomonadota; class Gammaproteobacteria; order Pseudomonadales; family Cellvibrionaceae; genus Cellvibrio. Next base: position 6,336 of record DATJLH010000232.1, on the reverse strand, counting down.
GCCCAGCGCAATTCGATGGATATATCGTCCAGTTGCACCCGGCCATAATGCGGAAAACGAAATTCCTCAAAGGCCGCCAGCCATTCCAGTTGAAAGGGATAACCCTGTTCGTTTAGGTCATTGACCACATCGCGCAGGTCTTCCCATACATAATGCGGCAGCATGAATTTGTCGTGCAGCAGGGTGCCCCAGCGCACCAGCGGCTGGTGATAGGGTTTTTCCCAAAACCGGCTGATCAGGGCGCGCAACAGCAGTATCTGAACCAGCGACATACGCGCGTGGGGCGGCATCTCGAAGCCGCGAAATTCCAGCAGCCCCTGGCGACCGCTGGCGGTGCCGGGCGCGTAGAGTTTGTCGATACAGAATTCGGCGCGGTGGGTGTTGCCGGTGATATCGATCAGTAGATTGCGCATCAGTCGATCCACCAGCCAGGGCTGCTCGACGATACCGTCGGGCATGTGTTTGAAGGCAATCTCCAGTTCATACAAGGCTTCGTCGCGGCCCTCATCCACCCGCGGTGACTGGCTGGTGGGGCCTACAAACAAGCCGGAAAACAGGTAGGACAAACCAGGGTGGTGCTGCCAGAAGGTTACCAGGCTGCGTAGCAGATCCGGTCGCCGCAGGAACGGACTACCGGCGGGTGTAGGGCCGCCAAAGGTCACATGGTTACCGCCGCCGGTACCGGAGTGGCGGCCATCGAGCATGAATTTTTCGGTGGCCAGCCGGGCCTGGCGTGCATCTTCATAGAGTGCTTCGGTATTGGCGACCAGTTCCGGCCAATTGGCTACCGGATGAATATTCACTTCGATGACGCCGGGGTCCGGTGTGATCAGGAATTTTTTCAGGCGGTAGTCTTTGGGCGGCTCATAACCTTCGATCACCACCGGCAGGTTCAAGGCACTGGCGGTATCTTCAATGGCTTCGATCAGCGCCACATAATGTTCGAGGTAGGTCAGCGGCGGCATAAAGACATGCAACCGACCCTCGCGCGGTTCAAAGCAGAGGGCAGTGCGGATGGCATAGCCGGCCTCCAACGAGTTGTTAAAGCGTCGTTCGCCAGCGGTGGCACCACCGGTTTTCACATAAGCCTGCCCGGCATTCGCCAGTGGCGGACGCTCAGCCAGGGGATCGGCCTCGGGCTGATAACGATCATCGTCATGCTGCGGGGATTCCACTGAGCCGAGCGGCAGCCGCAGGCCGAGGGGCGAATCGCCGGGAATCAGTAGCAGGTGTTCAGTGCGCAGTTGCCAGCGGCCGGTAATCCAGCGTTGCTGTGGAAAGTGCCACTCAATGGGCAGCACAAAACCGGTCGCTATGTTCAGGCCCCGTGTCAGCAGGCGAGCGAGGCGCCGCCGTTTCAGGCTGTCTTTCAGGTCTGCCTTGGTGGGGTCAACATCCGGGGGAAGTTGCTGCTCGGTCCACAGATAATAGAGCGTGTCTTCATAGGCCGGCATCAGGTGTTCAGGATTAACGCCAATACGTGCGCAAAAGGCATCCGCGAATTGGCGGGCGCCCTGATGATCCACACCGTAATCCTTATCCACCCGCGCCAGATAGCGGTCATCGCGCCACAGGGGTTGACCGTCGGTACGCCAGAAACATCCCAATGCCCAGCGTGGAATCTCTTCACCGGGATACCACTTGCCCTGGCCGTAGTGCAGCAAGCTGCCGGGCGCAAAGGTCTTGCGCATGCGCAGTAGCAGGTCTTTTGCCAATTTAAGTTTATCGGCGCCCAGGGCTTCGGTGTTCCATTGGGCGGATTCCATGTCGTCAATGGAAACAAAGGTAGGTTCGCCGCCGGTGGTCAGGCGGACGTCCTGCTGTTCGAGTTTCTGGTCTATCAAGGCGCCCAGCGCATTGATGGTGGCCCATTGTTCCTCTGTATAGGGCTTGGTCACGCGCGGATCTTCCAGGATGCGGAAGACTTCATTGTGATAGCTAAAGGTGACTTCACACTTGCTGGTGGCACCGGTGACTGGTGCCGCGGATATCGGGTCCGGGGTGCAGGCCAATGGAATATGGCCTTCGGCGGTCAGCAAGCCTGATGTGGGGTCCAATCCGATCCAGCCAGCGCCGGGAATAAACACCTCGGCCCAGGCGTGCAGGTCGGTGAAGTCCTGCTCCGGCCCGCTGGGGCCATCGAGCGCCTTGATGTCAGCGGTGAGCTGCACCAGATAACCGGAAGCAAAGCGGGCGGCGAGCCCCAGGTGACGCATCAATTGCACCAGCAGCCAGGCGGTATCCCGGCAGGAACCCTTGGCCAGGGTCAAGGTTTCCTCACAGGTTTGAATACCCGGCTCAAGCCGCACGCCATAGCCGATGTCTTGTTGCAAGCGTTGATTGACCGCCACCAGGAAATCGTTGATGTGCCAGGGCGTTTCCGCGCGCGCCTTGGCGGTTAGCTGGTCGTAGATCTCTTCTCGCAGAGCCGTCAGTTTTGGCCCGGATTCCGTTACTTCCAGGTAGGGCACCAGTTCGCGCCGCAACTGCTCATCGTAGGCAAATGGATAGAACTCCGCGTAATCCTCCACAAAAAAATCGAAGGGATTGATAGAAGTCATATCGGCAATCACTTCCACCGTAAACTTCAGGTGTGTGGTCGGTTCAGGAAAAACCAGGCGCGCCTGGAAATTGCCGAAAGGGTCTTGCTGCCAGTTGATAAAGTGCTCCGCCGGCTCGACCTTGAGCGAATAACTGTGAATCCTGGTGCGGCTGTGGGGCGCCGGGCGCAAGCGCAGCACATGGGGAAAGAGGGTGGTCAGGCGATCAAAGGCATATTCGGTCTGATGGTGGATTGCCACGCGGATGGCCATAGGAATTTCCCTTGTACTCAGTTCAACGGTTAGATGAGCGCTGGTTTGGTCGCAGGTGTTCAGGTGCCTTGCATTATCCTGGTGCAGTAAACACCCCACCGATGAAGCCTTGATGATGTGTGCCGCCGCTAAGCTTCGACCAAAGCGCGTGATTGCGCAACGCCTTCCTGACGCTAGCAATAACCACACCACCCGTAGGTCGGATTAGCCAACGGCGTAATCCGACAATGACTCGCCTGGGTTACGCGCACCCCAAGCCAACCCAGACGACGCTTATCGCACTTGTATACTACAATTCATAGAAATTCCCGCGCGCCCGTCGCGAGTTGCTCCATGCCCATACCCATAAAATAGAGGCAGTACACAAATGATAAGAAGAGTTGGTTGTTTATTCCTGATTGCCTTTATCTGCACCACCGCCACGGCCGATGAAAAGGTCATCCGCGTCAATAACTTCAGCGATCCCAATGCGGCCTATGCCATCAACATGCTGCGCCTGGCGCTAAGCCATATTGATAAACCCTACCGCATTGACATCAGCACCAAGGACATGACCCAGGCGCGGGTGAACGAAGAAGTGCGCATCGGCGGAGACCTTGATCTCGCCTGGACATCCTCCGACGCCAAGATGGAAGCCACCGTTCTACCGATTCGCATTCCCCTGTTCAAAGGGTTGTTGGGTTACCGCATCCTGATTATCAATAAACATGACCAGGCGAAGTTTGATCGGGTGGAAACCCTGGAGGATTTAAAACAATTAACCTTCGGCCAGGGGCGCACCTGGGCGGATACCAATATCCTGGAATCCAATGGTTTTACTGTTATAAAAACCAATAAATACCCGAGTTTGTTTTATATGGTTGAAGGGGGACGCTTCGACGCATTTCCGCGCGGCGTACACGAACCTTTCGGCGAACTTGCGCAACGGCCCGAGTTGGAACTGGCTGTTGAGAAGAATCTCATGCTGGCTTACAAGATGCCGTTTTATTTATTTGTGTCAAAAAATAATCCGGAGTTGGCAAACGACATTGAGACCGGCTTTAACCGCGCCATTGCCAACGGCAGCTTCGATGAAGCGTTTATGAATGCGCCGGAAGTGAAGGATGTGATTGAGAAGGCCAATATGAAACACCGCAAGGTGTTTTACATTGACAACCCGACGTTATCGCCGGAAACGCCCTTGGATCGGGCAGAGTTGTGGTTTGATCCGAAGGATTTGCCGTGAGGAGCGGATTTGAGGTGGAGCCTACCTATGGTTTGCGAAGCGGTGTGCGAGACACGCCGTGAATCCATCCATGGAGGCTCAGCACCGACATCCTGTCGGTGATGGTCTCGCACACCGCTTCGCAAACCCTGCCCACCATCGGAGTATCAACATTTAGTTTTGAACATATCCACTATTCGCCTGCTGCGGCCAATTCACCGCCGGGAGTTGTAAAAACGCTTCCGCAATACGTGCATCCCAGGAACGTTTTAATTCGCGCAGGTATTCATCGTCTTCATCAAAACGGTTGTGTTGCAACACAAAGCTGTCTGTCTGGCACATCATAATTTCAATGGGCGGGCCGACAGTCAGGTTGGAACGCATGGTGGAGTCCATGGATACCAGTGCGCAAAGGGCGGCGGTATCCAGAGTCGTTTGCGGCTGGAGAATACGGTCCAGAATCGGCTTGCCGTACTTGCTTTCGCCGATTTGCAGATAGGGCGTGTCGGTGGAGGTGGTGATGTGGTTGCCCTGCGGGTAGACCAGCATCAGACGCGGCTTATCGCCGAAGATCTGCCCACCGAGGATAAAGCTGGCTTCAAAGGTGGCCACGTTGCCGGCGTTATGTTTTTCCTGCTCGGTGCGGTTGATCTCGCCCACGTAATCGGCGGCGTCGTCCATGGTCTGGACGTTGCCGAGATTGATCGGGGCGAGTTCCTTGATGTCTTTCTTTATGCGCGAGATAACCGCCTGGGTGGTGGCGAGGTTGCCGGCTGAGAGGATGACGAACTGGCGTTGGCCATCTATGCCGAAGCGGTACATCTTGCTGTAGGTGCTGACCTGGTCTACGCCGGCATTGGTGCGCGAGTCAGAACAGAACACCAGTCCGGCGTCAACGGTAATGGCAACACAATAAGTCATGGCGAGGGCAACCCTGGAGCAAAAGGCTGATTAGGGTAAGAGCAGTGCAGGGCAGCGTCAAGGCTAATCTGCCGCGACGTGTACCGGTTATTCGCCGGTGGCTTTTCCATCTTTCTTGGTCCGGTCGTTGCGCTGGCAGCGGCGCTGATTTCTGGCGGCTGACTGCCTGGAGTCACAAAAATCATCTCCCGTGTCGGTTGTACCTTTTCCCCTCCGGGCTTTTCCGGTATAACGTTGCGCCGTTGCCGGTGTAGAAATTCGCCTGCACACCTGGGCTTATGCCTCTTCTTTTGACTCTATCTTCGCTCACTTTACCGAAAGGAATGATGATGAAAAAACTTGCAGGACTCCTGATTCTTATCGCTTTGTATGCCGGTGCAGCTTTTTATACCGGTTATCAGGGCGAGAAAAATATTCGCCAACAATTCGCATTAAGCCAGCAACAGTCTGAAGCCCAGGGCGTTCAACTGGAACTGAATCGTTATGAACGCGGTGTGTTCTTCAGCGACGTGGAGTTTACGGCGACTTATGCGGTTGCCGGGCTTCCGGGTGATGGCTTTAGTTTATCCAGTACTTCGCGTGTACAGCATGGTCCTTTGTTGTTCCTGGGTAAAGTTGGGGTCGGGCTCTTCTCTTCTGTCTCGACGGTGGAAATTGTGACGGGTGATGCAGAGGCGGACCAAAAACTCGCGGACATCTTCGGTGAAAGTATCGGTGAAATTGTCACTCTGGGTCATTTCAACAACAGCTACACCTCGACCTGGACCGTGCCGGCAATTGAATACAGTGATGAAGGTGATGCGCTGCGCATCGATGGCATCAACCTGACCGTGAACGGCACCTACACCGAGATGGACATGACCGGTTCAATTGATGTGGGCGCGATGGATATGGCCTTGGCTGATGGAACACACATCACCACAACACCCCTGACCGGTAATTTCGATGTGAAAAATATTGCCGAGCTGGTCAATATCTCCAATATGAACCTGGCAATGGATACGATTACCTTTCGCAATGCGGCGATGGTGAGCGGTTCGATCGAACAAATTAAGGTTGTGCAAACACAAAAACTGGTTAATGAAAAAATCGATACCTTTGTCAGCTTGTCCGCAGCCAAGGTAAATGGCCCGTTGGAAATTACAGCACTGCATTACGACATTACCCTTAACCAACTGGACCCGGCCGCGATTCAAAAGTGGGCCGAGATTGCGAAAACCCTGCAAGCCGATCCGGAAGCCGCCATGGCCGACAACAGTGAAGCCATGACCGAGCTGATGAACATCGCGTTGCAGGAAGGATTGCAATTCAAACTGGCAGTGGGCGCCGATTTTATGGGCGGTAGCGCGAAGATGGATTGGGTGGCAGATTACCAGCCGTTAACGGATGGCCGTACGA
>DATJLH010000231.1:0-10003 GCA_035490615.1 Cellvibrio sp. | reverse complement strand
GGTTAACTGTTTAGCCTCTTCTTCTGTGCCACTGGCCTCCTGATTATGCTGCGCAATAAAATCCGCCTGGTCCGGCGCCTTGGCCGATTTATGCGTGGCAAGGGTAATCTCCAGCGTCTGGGACTGGTTGGGCTGGTGTAGATTGAAACCCACCCCCAGAATAATCAGTGCATGAACAACCAGGGCGAGAAAAAAGGTAAAGCTCAAACGGTCGCCGGTATCGACTCGCGCCTCTTCCAGAGCCGGTGACATAGCAACAGAATTCATCGTTCCTGAATACCCTTGGCCGCGAGATAGCCGGCAATAGCATCCATGAAGCGTGCGCCGATACGGGTGTTGTAGGCTTTATCGATTTCCCGGGCGCAGGTCGGACTGGTCACGTTGATCTCGGTCAGGTAGTCACCAATCACATCCAACCCTACGAAGAGCAGGCCTTTGGCTTTCAGTGTTGGCGCCACCTGCGCCACAATCCAGCGATCCCGATCACTCAGGGGTTGCGCCACACCGGTTCCGCCGGCTGCAAGGTTACCGCGGGTTTCTCCTTGCGCCGGGATGCGCGCGAGGCAATAGGGAATCGGCTCACCATCCACCACCAGAATGCGCTTGTCGCCGGCACTGATCTCCGGGATATAACGCTGGGCCATGGTTAACTGCGTTCCGTGCTGCGTGAGCGTTTCCAGGATCACACCCACATTGGGGTCGTCGGCCCGGCAACGGAAGATGCTGCTGCCGCCCATACCATCCAAGGGCTTAAAAATCACATCCTGATGCTCACGATGAAAATCACGCAGCTGCTTCGCGTTACGACTGACCAACACGGGCGGGCAGCACTGGGGAAACTGTGTGGCAAATACCTTTTCATTACAATCGCGCAGACTTTGTGGCTTATTCAGCACCAGGGTGCCCTGTTTTTCAGCTGCTTCCAGAATATAAGTGCTATATATATATTCATTATCGAAAGGCGGATCCTTGCGCATCAAAATGACGTTGATGTCAGCCAGGGATTTGTCCTCTCGAGGGCCCAGCTCATACCAGGTTTCCGCATTGTCTGCGACAAATAATGCCCGCACACTGGCGCGGGCTTCGCCTTGTAATAAATAAAGGTCGCTTTGTTCCATATAATAAAGATCCCAACCCCGCTCCTGGGCAGCCAGCAGTAAGGCAAGGGTGGTATCTTTGTAGTATTTGATGCTTGCGATGGGGTCCATCACAACGCCGAGGGAGATGGTCATAAATCTTTTGCACTCATGGTGGCATTGGATTTGCCGGGAGTCGTTATGCGGACTAAAGTTAAGTCCTCGGGGCTATTAAAGCAAGAGGCTTAAGTACTTCCCATAATGATAAGCTCTAAGGAAATGCAAGAACGAATAGATTCTTTATATATTCAAGTAGTTATAGATAAACCTTAAAAACTATGTTAAAAGTTTGCATGGCGCTTGTTACGACGGCTTTCGGGGCCGTTTTCCGTGTTTGAGAGACATAATATGTGACACGGATCGCAAGATCTGGCGGTGTCATGACAACGAGATAAAAGGCAAAGGTCAGAGTTATGGACGTAAGTTTGGAAAGCCTGAAGGTGATGGTAATCGATGATAGTAAAACCATCCGCCGAACAGCAGAAACCTTGCTTAAAAAAGCAGGTTGTACGGTAGTCACAGCCACCGACGGTTTTGACGCCTTGGCAAAAATTGCTGATACCCGCCCCGACATCATCTTTGTCGATATTATGATGCCCCGCCTCGATGGCTATCAAACCTGTGCCCTTATCAAGAATAACAGTGAGTTCAAGACCACACCGGTCATCATGTTATCCAGCAAAGACGGATTGTTCGACAAAGCCAAAGGACGGATTGTCGGTTCCGACCAATATCTCACCAAACCCTTCAGCAAAAGCGAATTGCTCGATGCCATCCAGGCACATGTCAAGCACGCCAAAGCCTCGTGAAGGGCGGGCGGATACGTTTAAACCAATGGATTGCTTAACTAGAAGTTCTACTATTTGGGGTAGCTATGGCCAGAGTATTGATTATCGACGACTCACCCACTGAGACGTATAAATTGACCAGCATGCTGGAAAAGAATGGGCATGCGGTATTGACAGCAGAGAACGGCGAAGACGGCATCGCCTTGGCGCAAAAAGAACAGCCGGACGTTATCCTGATGGATATCGTGATGCCTGGCCTCAATGGCTTTCAGGCAACGCGCCAACTGTCCAAACTTCCGGAAACCTCGCACATCCCGGTGATTATCGTGACAACCAAAGACCAACAAACTGATCGGGTTTGGGGTATGCGTCAGGGTGCGAAGGATTACCTGGCAAAGCCGATTGAATCAGACGTGTTGATGGCAGCGATTGCACAGGTCATGCGCTGACAATAAGGATCGTCAGCACGCCATGGCAGACCAGGGCCATCAAAATTTAATAACAAACGCACCCAACAGCCGCACTGTTAGTTACACAAACCCTGTTGGTCGCTTGATGAGAATGGAATAAAACGGTCTATGTCAGAACCACAGGCAGCCTTCCAGGCGCTACTTGATCTCGCACAACGCAGCCGCGCGGCAGCACGCGGCCTGCCGGCACAAACTGACATCCGCCCCCAATGGAGCGGTATCGGGTTTTCACTGATGGGCAGCAATTTTGTGGCGCCCATGGGTGAAGTCTCCGAGATGCTGGAAGTGCCCAGCTATACTCACTTGCCCGGCGTCCAGCCGTGGGTAAAAGGGGTGGCAAATGTGCGGGGCCGCCTGCTTCCCATCTTTGATATGGCGACCTTCTTCGGTGACAGATTGATCAGCGGCCGCAAGCAACGCCGGGTGCTGGTGCTCGAAACCGAGAGTCTGTACAGCGGGTTGATGGTAGACCAGGTGTTTGGCATGCAGTACTTTCCCATGGATGAATACAGTGAACAGGCGGGCGCTATCGCCAGCAATATCTTGCCATTTGTCACCGGCAGTTATTCGCTCGGTGGACAACAATGGTCGCTGTTTCGACCGGGTTTGTTGGCAGAAGATCCGCGTTTCATCAACGCGGCCAAAGGCTAGTGTAAAAGTATCCACACCAAGCTGGAGACGGAATCAATGGTAACGGGGATACCCTCCGCTACCGGGGATAAAAAATAAGACGCAGAGTCGGTAGGAGTACGTAAATGAAAACTGAATCCAGAAGCCCATTTGCGGCGATCAAAGCGAGCCCGGGAATTTCGATTGCCGTGCTCTTGCTGATCGCCTGCTTCGCGGCAATCGCAGTGAGTTACTTCATTGTGCAGAAAGACGCGGATAACGATCAGCGCTATCTGCAACAAGTGGCGGACCTCCGTGCGGAAGCTTACCGACTCACGGCATTGTCCCGCGATGCGACCTCCGGCGATGAAGAGGCCTTCACCGAATTAAGCGGTGTATTGAGCAGCATGTCGCGCACGTGGGAGTCACTGCGCGCCAGCGATGAACGAACCCGCCGCGAATTAAGCAACGAGTTCGCAGCCTATGAAGGTATCTGGGGCCGTGTACGCAATAACGCCCAGGTGATCGTGACCAACCGGGAATTGATCGTCAGCCTCAACAACGTGGGCAACAACCTGAATGATAACCTGCCAAACCTGCAGGCCCAGCACAACAACATCGTGGAGATCCTGCTGGAAAACAACGCACCGGCGGACCAGGTCTCCCAGGCGCAAATGCAATCCTGGCGGGCGGAGCGTTTCGGTCGTAACGTGGATAAAATGCTGCGCGGTGACACTGACGCGAGCAATGCTGCCGACCAGTTCAACCTCGACGCCAACATCTACGGTCGCGTATTGACGGCGATGCAACAGGGCGATCCGACCATGCGTATCTCCCGCGTATCTGATGCCAGTGCCCGTGCCAGCCTGGAACAAATTTCTGAAATGTTCGCGGCGGTAAATCAATCGATCCAGGAGATGGTTGAAGGCTCCACGACCCTATTCCGCGCACGTCAGGCCAGCGACGCCCTGCTGGAAGACAGCCCCCAGTTATTGCAAGCATTGGCAGCGATTGCTGACAAGATTGCTATCCAGGCCACAGCGCGCCCGATCAACAACCAACTGATTCTGATCCTCGCCGCTATCGCGGTACTCTGTGCAGCCTTTATCGGTATCAGCCTGTTCCGCAACACGCGCCGCCGCCTGGTACGCACAGCGGAGACCAACGAACGTAACCAGACAGCGATTCTGCGTCTGCTCGACGAACTGGCCGACCTCGCGGACGGTGACCTGACAACGACCGCCACCGTAACCGAGGATTTCACCGGTGCGATCGCGGACTCTATCAACTTCACCATCGACCAGTTACGTATCCTGGTAGCGCGAATCAACGAAACTGCGGTAAACGTATCGGCCGCTGCGCAGGAAACCCAGCAAACGGCTTTACATCTCGCCGAAGCGTCTGAACACCAGGCGCAGGAAATTGCCGGTGCATCTGCCGCGGTTAACGAGATGGCGGTCACCATTGACCAGGTATCGGCAAACGCCGCCGAATCGGCAGCGGTAGCGGAGCGCGCGGTATCCATCGCAGGTAACGGCGCGAAGGTGGTACAAAATACCATTCACGGGATGGATACCATTCGTGAACAGATCCAGGACACCTCCAAGCGTATTAAACGCCTCGGTGAATCGTCACAAGAGATCGGTGACATCGTAAGCTTGATTAACGACATTGCTGACCAAACCAACATCCTCGCACTTAACGCAGCGATCCAGGCATCTATGGCCGGTGACGCGGGCCGCGGCTTCGCGGTGGTAGCGGACGAGGTACAGCGCCTTGCGGAACGTTCCGCCGCAGCAACCAAGCAGATCGAGGCGCTGGTTAAAACGATTCAGAATGACACCAACGAAGCGGTAATCTCGATGGAGCAAACCACGTCTGAAGTGGTGCGCGGTGCGCGCCTCGCACAAGACGCGGGTGTGGCACTGGAAGAAATTGAAAACGTATCCGGTAACCTCGCCGAATTGATTCAGAACATTTCTAACGCCGCACGCCAACAGGCATCCTCTGCGGGCCACATCTCCAACACGATGAATGTTATTCAGGAAATTACCACGCAAACGTCTGCCGGTACCTCTGCCACAGCACAATCGATTGGTAACCTCGCTGAAATGGCACTCGATCTACGTGAATCGGTCGCGGGCTTCAAACTGCCGGAAGAAGATATCACCCTTGATCCACGCCATACTCACAAGCCGGCACCTGTAGCACAAGCGGTTGACTACGATACTGAAATCATCGATCTGGATGATGAAGTTCTGCCGGGCGACGAGGATGATTATTCTCACGTAGCGGCGAAGGCATGAGTTCATCAATTACCTCCCCGGTAATTGATTTGTGGGTGTAGATATGGCTTGGTCACTGAGAAAATTACCGACGCTCTCCGACAGGCAGTTTGCTCAGTGGAGTACGTTGCTGGAAGAGCGCACCGGCATTCATCTGGTGCGCCAACAGCGGACGTTGCTGGAGTCGCAGGTGTCCATTCGCATGCGCGAATTGGGCCTTGATGACTATGACCGTTACTACGTCGAAGTCACCCACGGCGTATCCGGCATGATGGAGTGGTCCACGCTGGTCGACCGCATCGCCGTAAAGGAAACCAGTTTCTTCCGTCACCGCCCGTCGCTGGAATATGTGCGCCGCTATCTGCAAAACAAAATCAACAACCAGCAATTACCAGGCAGTTTCGATGTGTGGAGCATTGGCTGCGCAACCGGTGAAGAAGCTTATTCACTGGCGATGGTGATCAACGATTGCTTTGAGCTGGCCGCACTCAATCCTTATTACGGTATTACGGCGGTGGATATCAGTACCACGGCCCTGACCAAAGCCCGGGAGGCGCGCTATCCGGCACGCAAACTCGAAGAAGTCAAACCGGAAGAGATCAAACGTTACTTGCAACATTGTGACGACGGCAGCTACGAAGTCGTCAGCAAATTGCGCGAGCGCGTGTGCTTCACCCAAGGCAATATCATTCGTCCCGACTGCATGCCGCAGGTCAAGGTGGATGTTATCTTCTGCCAGAATTTATTGGTTTATTTTCGCCGCTGGTTACGGCGGGATATCCTGAATGCTTTAGTTGATCGCCTGAAACCCGGTGGCCTGTTGATTATCGGCCTGGGTGAAGCCGTTGACTGGGAGCATCCCAAAATGCACCGCGTTTCTGTAGACGACGTGCAAGCATATCTACGCACTGAGCGAGAAGAACAATGAGGAATGCTCCACATGGCAGATAATCGCAATTTTGCCGCGTTGGATTGGCTTATCCACGAAATTGGCGAGACGCTGAAAGAAGCTCGTCAATCGCTCGAAGCCTTTGTTGAAAATCCGAAAGACACGGCGCGCATCCGTTTCTGCCTGACCCATATTCATCAGGTGCACGGCAGCTTGCAGATGGTGGAGTTCTACGGCGCGGCCATGCTCGCCGAAGAGATGGAAAAGCTGACCCAGGCAATGATCAACAATGCCGTGGCCAATCCCGCAGAAGCACAGGAAGTGTTGATGCGTGCAATTCTGCAATTCCCGGTGTACCTCGATCAGGTTAAAGCAACCCGGCGCGACAACCCGTTGGTGGTATTGCCGTTGCTCAACGACCTGCGTGCGGTGCGCGGTGAAAGTCTGCTGACCGATACCAAATTATTTGTTCCCAATCTTGCGCCAGCAAAACGCATCAGCGGTATGCGTTTGCCGGTAACGCAGGACAATCAACAATTCCAGGACATGGTGAAAAAACTGCGGCAGATGTATCAATACGCTGCTGCCGGTTTTATTCGCGGCGTAAACCCGGATGAGAACCTGGGTTATCTGCAAAAAGTATTTGCGCGCTTGCACAAATTAACCCAGGGGACAGCACGAGCGCCTTTATGGGATATCTGTCTTGCGCTGGCCGAAGCACTGCAACTCGACGCCATTGAGATCAGTGTTTCCATCAAAAATTTGTTGCGTCAGCTCGATAAGGAAATCAAGGTACTCGCGGTTCATGGCATCAAAGCCCTGGATGCTTTTACCCAGGATGAGCTGATTAAAAACCTGCTCTATTACGTTGCCCGTTCCGGCAAACATGCACCGGGTTTTCCGCCCAATTCGCACCTGCAACGCATCTACCAGGGTTATCAACTGGAAGCAGCGCTCGTGGAAGGCAAGGAAGTCGGTGATGAAACGCAGAACATGCTGTCAGCACCCGACCCTGAAGCCATGCGCTCGGTGGTTGAAGCGCTGAAAAGCGAACTGGATATTATCAAACACGCCCTGGATGTCTGCCTTTCCGGTGGCGATACCCGCAGCGCCCTGAGCGAAGCCCTGCCTGTTGTTAAACGGGTAGCAGACACCATGGCGGTATTGGGTATCGGTGAATTGCGCAAGCAGGTACTGGAACAGGGTGCCGTGCTTGAGATGGTGGTGGATGCCAACAGCCAATTGTCCAATGACCAATTGATGTCGGTGGCCGGCAAGGTGATCGAAATTGAAGATGCACTGGATCATCTCGCCTCGCAGTCAAGCCAAACTAACCGCAACGGCGACGAAGCCGATATTACCCTCAATCGCGCCAAAGAGTCGGTGCTGCGGGAATCGCGCAACGGCCTGGAGCACGCCAAAGACGCCATCATCGAATATATTGCGTCACAATGGGATCGCACGCACCTCCAGGCGGTGCCTGAAACCCTGCGCGAAATTCGCGGCGGCCTTGAGATCATGCCACTGCCGCGCCCGGCCCGCATCCTCGGTGCTTGCGCGCGTTATATTGAAGAACAGTTACTGCAACAGGACGAGGTTCCCCAATGGAACAACCTCGATACCCTCGCCGATGCCATTACCAGTGTTGAGTATTACCTGGAGCGTTTAAGCAGTGGCGCACGCAAAGAAGAAAATGATTTGTTGTTAGGCGTGGCAGAAGAAAGTGTGGCCTCGCTGGGTTATGCCGTGGCCAAGATGCCGCGTCCTGATACCAAACCATTTACTGAGGAAGAACATCAAGCTTTTACAGCCGAAGCGATTGATGCACCACACATTGAGACACCGTCCAATGAAATAGTGGCCGATGCTGCATCGACGGATGTCGCGCCCACGCCTGATATCACCACCGAAAGCGACGAAGACACAGCAGCGTTGCTCGCTGCCTATCAGGCTGCACTTGACCCGGAAGCAGACACAGATTCCACTACCAGCCCTGCCGAAACAGCAGCGCTTAAGCCAGATGATATTACGGTAAGCGAATGGGCCCTGCCCGACGAGAATCTGTCGGAGCCAGAACCTGCTCTCGTTCAAGAGCCGATAGCAGAACAGGAATCCACAACCGAAGAGCTGATCAATTACTCTTCCACAGCGGAAGATCTTGCGGAAGATGATGACGACGATCTTGATGATGAAATCATCGATATCTTTGTTGAAGAGGCCGGCGAGGTTACCCAAACCATCGGTGAATATTTCCCGCAATGGGCTCAAAATTTTGACGATGCAGAATCACTGACCGAATTCCGCCGTGCTTTCCATACCCTCAAAGGCAGCGGCCGGATGGTCGGTGCGAACGACATTGGTGAGCTCGCCTGGTCCATCGAAAATATGTTGAACCGCATCATCGATGGCACCATTGCCCCGTCCCAGCCGCATGTGACGATTATTGAAAAAGTGCGTTTGTTGTTGCCGAGCATGATCAACGCATTCAGCCTGCACCAGCCGAATCCAGAACCGGAACTGACAGCCGCTTACCGCAGCCAGGCCGAAGCCTTGGCCAAAGGCGTAGTGCCACCGGATTTACACGATACATCGACAGCCAATGAAGTCGCTCCCACTGCCGAGTCAGAGGAAGAGCCGGAAGTCGCAGGCGACGATGCCGAAATCACCCTGGAAACTATCGCCGCTGAGCTGGAGCCGGAACACGGTGCACTGCCAGAAGCGGAAGAAATTACCTATGCCAGTTTCATCGATGCGACCACCGATGAAGACGGCACTGAGCCGCACCACGATGAAGAAGAGGTTATCGACTACGAGGCGCTGTCAACGCCCGGAACCCATGCACTGGATGGTTATTTAATTGAAGAAGACGGCAGCGAAGCCGACGATCCGGATATTCAGTTGTGGGATATCTTCGGTGCAGAAGCGCTGAGCCATCTGGAAGTGGTGCAGAATTATATCCAGCGAATGGAAGAGCAAGCGCCCTTCTATGATCCACCCAGTGAACACATGCAACGCGCCCTGCACACGCTCAAAGGTAGTGCGCACATGGCGGAGATTACTCCCGTCGCAGAGCTGGCAACGCCCCTTGAGAAATTCGTTAAGGAATTGCGCAGCTACCAGGTCAACATCAACGATGACATCCTGCAGTTGCTGCGCGATGCGGTCAGTTACACCCATATTGCGCTGGATAATATCCACAACAATGAGCCGATAGAAATTCCGCGCCTGCAGCAATTCCTGGCGCGTGTACATGAGCTGCGCGAAATCCACGTGGCGCCCCTCGCTCGGCAACAGGAAGCCGATGCCAGTGGCAAGCGTCCGATTGACCCGGAACTGCTTTCTATCTTTATGGCGGAGGAGATGAACCTCCTGCTCAATGCCGATCAAATCATTGAGCGTTGGCGCCAATCGCCGGACAATCTGCAACAGCTCAATCCATTGATCGCCGAGCTGCGCAACCTCACTCACGGTGCTGCCCATGCATATCTGCCACCTATGGCAACCCTCGGTGAAAAATTACAGGCGGTATATCAGCGGATCACCAGCGGCCAGTTGACTTGCAGCGATGATGTCTGTGCAACGCTTAACGCCGCACATTTATCGTTACTCGATATGGTCGATGCCGTCGCTGCTGGCCAGAATCTTGGCGATATTCCCGCACCTATCAACGATTCGCTCGACAACCTCACTAACCCTGCCCTCTCACCACTGGTCCTCGACCCGACTGAGGTGGACGTAGAAGCAGAAGCAGAAGCAGAAGCAGAAGCAGAAGCAGAAGCAGAAGCAGAAGCAGAAGCAGAAGCAGAAGCAGAAGCAGAAGCAGAAG
>DATJLH010000230.1:0-2868 GCA_035490615.1 Cellvibrio sp. | reverse complement strand
ACGGAGTCCCAGACACACCGTGAGATGGCCAGTGGCCTGTCGTCGGCAGTAGGTTTCAAGAACGGTACCGATGGTGGCCTGACGGTAGCGATCAATGCCCTGCAATCGGTATCCAAACCGCACCGTTTCCTGGGCATTAATACGGAAGGTCAGGTGTCGATCATCCACACTAAAGGCAACACCTACGGTCACGTGGTATTGCGCGGTGGTAATGGCAAGCCGAATTATGATTCCGTGAGCGTGGCGGTGTGTGAGCAGGAGTTGGCGAAGGCCAAACTGGTGCCGAATATTATGGTGGATTGCAGCCATGCCAACTCCAACAAGAACCACGAGTTACAGACCCTGGTGATGGAGAATGTGGCCAACCAGATTCTGGAAGGTAACCAGTCGATCATCGGTTTGATGGTGGAGAGTAATATCGGTGCGGGGAATCAAAGTATTCCGGCAGATTTGTGTGATCTGAAATACGGCGTATCGATTACCGATGCCTGTATCGATTGGGAAACCACTGAAAAAGCCGTGCGCAAGATGCGCGATACCATCAAGGACGCGTTGAAAAAACGTACCAGTGTGTGATGGGTAAACGGTGATGAAAAAGCCCTCGCTTGTCGGGGGCTTTTTTTTGCCTCACGAAATTGGCTTGTTTTGATGGGATTGGGTTTTGTTAATTTAATGACAACGGTTGCTTCGATTGGGTTGGGTGTCGGATTACGCTGCGCTAATCCGACCTACAGACAGGGGGCGTGCCAATATGTAGTCGGATTAGCCAAAGGCGTAATCCGACATTCGCCGGTGAAATATACATACAGTTTATGAATTAAAATTGGCCGCAAGTCTTAACAAGGTTCTGGTCAGCGCATCAAGCGCAAGCGCCACATCCTCTACCATCACCGATTCATCCGGGTGATGACTGACCCCGCCTTTGCAGCGAACAAAATACATCGCCACATCGGTAATTCCGGCCATGGCCATGGCGTCGTGACCGGCGCCGCTCATCAATTGCACCGGTTCAAGATTCATGTCTCCCAACACCTGAGCCTGCACATCCTGAATCCAGTCAGCGCACAACACGGCCGGTGCATTATGAATTTCGGTCCAGTGACAACTGAGCTGACGGTTTTTACAAATATCGGAAAATGCATGCTGAATTTGTGCGAGGGTTTCATCGCGCCGGTCATCATCACCCGAGCGGATATCAATCGAAAAACGCGCACGACCGGGAATCACATTCACTGCACCGGGCCAGACCTCCAATTGTCCGACCGTCGCTACCACACCGTTTTCGCGGGCAAGTCGTTCGATTAATTCCACACCCATGGCCGCACCTATCAAGGCATCTTTGCGCATATGCATGGGTACCGTGCCCGCATGGCCGGCGTAGCCTTGTACACCAATATGAAAACGCCGCGCGCCCGCAATGGAGGTCACAATTCCCAAGGCATGGTCCGTGTCTTCCAGAACCGGCCCCTGTTCAATATGCACTTCAAGGTACGCGAGCAAGTCCGCACTTTTTAACGCTGCCGTGCCGATGTGGTCCGGCTGTAAACCAAATTCCTTGAACGCATCTGCGAGTGAGATATCGTCGCGATCAGCGAGCGACCACCACGCCGGATTCCAGGTACCCGCCAGGGCGCGACTGCCCAACAGCGTGCTACCAAAACGTGTGCCCTCTTCATCACCGAAGCCGACAACTTCGATAGCAAACGGCAATTTGATATTGTCCGTGTGCAACTGTTCAACAGCCGCAATCGCCAACAGCACACCGAGGATACCGTCGTAACGACCGGCGTTGGGAATCGAATCCAGATGGGAGCCGAGCAACAAAATTTTTGCATCATCTGTTGCGCCGGCGTAATGCCCGAGCAAATTTCCCGCCGCATCCGTCCAGGTGGTCATGCCTGCCTGCTTCATCCACTCCGCTACTTGTTCATTGCAACGGCGATGCTCCGGCGTTAAATAAAAACGACTGATGCCATCCGCGCTCGCACTGATCGCGGCTAATTGATCGCACCAGTTCATGACCCGCGCGGCAAGGATATTGATATCAAGCATGAATTAACTCTTAATGCGTTACCGCATAATTCCGAAGCTGTTTAATGAAGTGTGTTTTTTCAGCATCGCTGATAAAACTGGCCGTAATACTGTTATGAGCCAACTGCAATGCCTGGGCACGCGTCATCGGAAAGGCATCGGCCAGTGCAAAGAAATTATCATTCAGATAACCGCCAAAATAGGTGGGATCATCCGAGTTCACCATCACCCGCAACCCCGCATCCATCAAGGTAAATAGATTGTGATCCTGCATCTTGTCGTATACACATAAACGAACGTTAGACAGCGGACACACTGTCAACGGAATCTGCGTTTCGCGCAGATATTTCATCAACGCCGGATCTTCATCCGAACGCACACCATGATCAATGCGATCCACCTTCAATAAATTAATCGCCTCCCAAATATACGCCGGCGGCCCCTCCTCACCCGCATGAGCCACCACCCGAAACCCCTCCTCCCGCGCACGGGCAAACACCGCAGTAAACTTACTTGGCGGATGCCCCATTTCAGAACTATCCAGCCCCACCGCAATAATCTTATCCTTCCACGGCAACGCCTGTTCCAGCGTCTGCATCGCATTCTCCGCACTTAAATGCCGCAGAAAATCCATCACTAATTTAGAGCTGATCCCCCACTCCTTCCGCGCATCCTCCATGGCCCGCAAAATCCCGCTAATCACTGTATCGAAAGCAATACCCCGCTCGGTGTGGGTTTGTGGATCAAATGACAGTTCGGTATGAACCACATTATCTTCTTTGCATTTGGCAAAATAATCCCGCGTCAGATCATAATAATCCTGTTCGTGCTTAAGCA
>DATJLH010000229.1:0-57034 GCA_035490615.1 Cellvibrio sp. | reverse complement strand
TTCCGCCCAGGTCGCCGGTTGAATCAGGCGGGCGGTCTGCAGGATCTGCCGGGAATCTTTTGTGGGGGCTCCACCTGGGGCGGTGGCGGTATTAACGGGGGAGAGTTGAAACTCGGCGCCGGTAGTGTTCTTAAACAGTATTTTCATACATCCCTGCTGCTACATAGATATTCCGCAATGCGGGCAACAATAAAACAGGTCGCGCGGTATTCGCAAACCCAATTCAAACGAAGACTCATGCTATCACAGCAAAATGGCCGCGAAACCGGGCGCGGATAACGTTTTTGACGAAAGGTTTACATCTTCATACAAGCCGTCAGAAAAGTGAGTGCTAAACTCGCCCCATCTATATCAATAACAATTGTGAGGACGCCGTGACCGACGCAAACCGGCATATGCAGCAAACCCTGGAGACGATTTACCGCACCGAATCGCGCCGCGTACTGGCGACACTGATTCGCTTGCTGGGTGACTTTGATCTGGCCGAAGAAGCCTTGCATGATGCCTTCAGCGCTGCCATGGACCAATGGCCCCGCGACGGACTGCCGGATAACCCCCGCGCCTGGCTGGTGTCCACCGGTCGCTTCAAGGCCATTGATCAACTGCGCCGCCGGGCGCGCTTTGATACCTCACTGGAAGATGTCGCCGACCGCCTGGATGAAGAAGCAGAGGAGATGGACGACGAGAATATCGAGGATGATCGCTTGCGCCTGGTGTTCACCTGCTGCCACCCCAGCCTGTCCCCCGATGCCCAGGTGGCGCTTACCCTGCGTGAAGTCTGCGACCTGACAACCGAAGAAATCGCCCGCGCTTTTCTGACGTCTGCACCGACGGTAGCCCAGCGCATCGTGCGCGCCAAAGCCAAGATCCGCGATGCCCGCATTCCCTATGAAGTCCCAGCGCCGGCCCAGCTACCCGAGCGGCTGGATTCCGTATTGCACGTCATCTATCTGGTGTTTAATGAAGGCTACTCCGCCTCTACCGGCAACGCCGTAACCCGCCACGACCTCTCTGCCGAGGCCATTCGCCTGGGGCGTCTGCTGGTGGAATTACTGCCGGAGTCCGAAGCCATGGGTTTGCTGGCCCTGATGTTATTGCATGATTCCCGCCGCCACGCGCGTATGTCGGCCGATGGCGATTTGATCTTGCTGGACGAACAGGATCGCTCACTCTGGGATCGCCAGCTTATCGCCGAAGGTAGCGAATTGATCACCCGCTCATTGAGCTCGCGCCGCTTTGGTCCCTATACCATCCAGGCCGCCATTGTCGGTGTTCACGCCGAAGCGGCCACACCGGCAGATACCGATTGGAATGAAATTGTCGGGCTTTACGACTTGTTGTTGCGCGTGGCCCCTTCGCCAGTGGTAGAGCTCAATCGTGCTGTTGCCGTCGCCATGCGCGACGGCCCGAAAGCCGGTCTGGCCATTATTGATGACATGGTTAACCGGGGCGAACTCAAGGATTACCACTTGCTGCATTCCGCTCGCGCCGATCTGTGCCGTCGACTGGGCCTTCGGACAGAAGCAAAAGCAGCCTATGAACAGGCGCTTAAACTCACCAAACAGGAGCCGGAGCGGCGTTTTTTGGAGCGACGTATCGCCGAGCTGTAAAAAAAATTTTCCTTTCTGTCGATTCTGCGCACGGCCAAACGACTATAAATAAAAACCGCCAACCAGCAGGAACGACACCATGAAATACCTCTGCCTTATTTACTATGACGAAGATGTCATGAATGCCCTGTCACCCAAGGAGTGGAAGGCGCTGATCAGCGAATGCACGGCCTATTCCGAGCAACTGCAGGCCAGCCATTACTTCCTGGCTGGCGATGCGCTGGAGTCCGTCCATACCGCCACCACCGTGCGCGTGCGCAACGGCAAATTATCAGCAACCGACGGCCCATTCGCTGAAACCAAAGAACAGCTTGCCGGTTATTGTTTGCTTGAAGCGCGGGATTTAAACGAAGCCATTCAACTAGCGAGCAAATTGCCGCCGGCGCGCTATGGCGGCGTAGAGGTGCGACCTGTTCGAGAGATGGAAGAAACGCTTGTTCAAGCGGCCAGTTAAACACTCTTAGTGAGCCCTACCAAGGAAATATTATGACAACCAAGAGATCCATCATCATGACCATTGCCCTGATTATCATCGCGCTGATTGCCATTCTGCTGATAGTGGCTGCAACCAAACCCGATCAGTTTCGCGTTGAGCGCACCGTGACTATCAACGCCTCGCCGGAACAAATTTTTCCGTTGATTAATGATTTTCGCCAATGGACGCAGTGGTCGCCCTGGGAGAAAAAAGATCCGCACATGCAACGGCATTACAGTGACAACACCAGCGGAACAGGCGCGACCTACGCATGGGAGGGCGACAACAATGTTGGCCATGGACGCATGGAAATTACGGAATCTGTGCCCTACACCAACATTGGCATTGCGTTGCATTTCATCAAACCTTTTACCGCCCATAACACCGCCACGTTTACGCTCACACCGACAGATAATGGCACCCAGGTCGCATGGATAATGGAAGGTCCCAGCCCCTTTATCAGTAAACTCATGCAAGTTTTTATCAGTATGGACAAGATGGTTGGCAAAGATTTTGAGGCTGGTTTGCAGCAGATGAAAACAGTCGCCGAAGCGCCAGAGAGAGCTCCGGTACGTTAATCAATTCAACAACCCAAGGAGAAACAGTATGTCCACATCCAACGAAGAAATCGAAATCC
Source organism: Cellvibrio sp. (assembly GCA_035490615.1). Lineage (GTDB taxonomy): Bacteria > Pseudomonadota > Gammaproteobacteria > Pseudomonadales > Cellvibrionaceae > Cellvibrio. The sequence goes on along the minus strand of DATJLH010000229.1, from coordinate 54,312 downwards.
GCGCCAGCATTGAACAATGGGAAGCCGCCATGCGCACCGGCAAGGTTGACGAGATCGTCAAATACTACGCCGACAACCTCGTCGCTTATGATGCCGTCATGAAGCTGCAGTTCGTCGGCAAACAGGCCTACACCGACCATTGGCATGCCTGCATGGAATTTGCGCCACATGGCATGATCTACGAAGCTCGCGATCTGGTAATCCACACCGAAGGCAGTATCGCATTCAGCTACAACCTGGCCCGGTGCGGTGGCTATGATGACCAGGGTAACGAGCAATATTCCTGGATGCGGGTAACACGCGGTTATCGCAAGATGAATGGCCAATGGCTCGTGGTCCATGAGCATTTTTCCAGCCCGTTTGATATGGAGAGTGGTAAGGTGTTGTTTGATGCGAAACCCTGATTAGTTGAAAAAACATTTCAATAATCGGAGCGCATTTCTGCAACCCATGCACATTGATATTGATTCAGTACAAACTGTCCGCAACGGCCGTTAATTAATTAGCAGGATATTTTATGAAATACCTTTGCCTCGTTTATTACGATGAAAATGTTATCAACGCCATGGCTCCACAAGAATGGGAGTCGCTGAATAAGGAATGCATTGCCTGCGGCGACAACCTGCGCAGCACCGGCCACTTTCTCGGTGGCAACGCGCTGCAACCGGTAAACACGGCGATGACATTGCGCGTTCGTGACGGTAAGCCCCACGTCACCGATGGCCCTTTCGCGGAAACCAAAGAGCAATTGGCCGGCTTTTATTTATTGGAGGCCGAGAATCTCGATCAGGTGATTCAACTGGCAGGGAAAATTCCACCCGCGCGACTTGGCAGCATAGAGATTCGCCCCATCCGTGAATTGCAGCCTGAGTAATCAGGCTGCCCGGGCACGGCATATTTCATTGAGTGTTACGGCGAAGCGTTTAATCCGCAGACAGGTATTGGTGATATTGAAATCTGGCTCCCCGTTAAAACCAAGTGATGTTTCAGCAATTCGTCTTCAGCAGGAGAATGATCATGACCGACAATATCAAGAACCCCCAGGTGGTATCCCGTGAAGAATGGCTGGTCGCACGTAAAGCGCACCTGCAAAAAGAAAAGGAATTTACCCATCTACGCGACCAGTTAAGCGCTGAACGGCGAGCCTTGCCATGGGTAAAAGTCGATAAGGAATATATCTTTGAAGGACCACAAGGCAAGGAAACCTTAAGCGATTTATTCAACGGTCGCAGCCAGTTGGTGGTGTATCACTTTATGTTTGCCCCCGGTTGGGAGCAGGGTTGTGACGGTTGCTCGTTTTTAGCCGATCATTTTGATGGACCCAACCTGCACCTTCCCCATCACGATGTTACCTTGCTCGCGGTATCGCGCGCGCCCTGGCAAGAATTCCAGGCATTTAAGAAACGCATGGGCTGGCAGTTCAAATGGGTTTCCTCATTCGGCAGTGATTTTAATTACGATTACCACGTCAGCCCCAGTGAAGCCGAGATAGCCGCAGGCAAGATGTATTACAACTATGAAGAGCAAGCGGGCGAACCCGGCGAGGGACCCGGTTTCAGCGTGTTTTATAAAGACGAATCGGGCAATATTTTCCACACCTATTCCGCGTACGCCCGCGGCGGTGACATTCTGATTAATACCTATAATTTTCTGGAGCTCACGCCGAAAGGACGCAATGAAGAGGAAATTATGGATTGGATGCGACTGCACGATGAATATGAAGATGCTCAACCGACCAGGGAAGCCTGCTGTCATTGAGCCTGCGAAACAGGCGCCCGTTAGCCAAACAGGCGCCTACTTTTTGCGATCAAGCCATCTCGGCACGAATCGTATCAAGCAATTTTTTGGTTGCGCGAATACCGGCCTCTTCACTTAATTTATTGCCTTCGTATTCAATACCGATATAGCCCTGATAATTAGCCGCTTTCACCAGCTTTAACATAGCGCGAAAGTCGATACTGCTTTCGTTGCCCTGCTCGTCAAAATCAAAACTCTTGGCACTCACCGCACCGGCATAAGGCATGAGTTCCGCCACGCCCTTGTAGATATCATATTGTTCAACACACGGGGATTCCCACATATCGCCATCGCGGCGTCGAACACAGAAATTGCCGAAATCCGGCATGGTACCGCAACGTGGGTGATCCACCGCGCGCATCACATCCGCCAACAATTTTGCATTGGAAGAAAAACCCCCGTGGTTTTCAACCAGGACATGGATATTAAAATCGTCCGAAAACTCACATAACGCACGCAGTGTTTCGGTGGAATATTTTTTCCACTCAGCCTCGGTTCCCTCGCCATGCAAGTTAATACGAATGGCAGTGCAGTCGAGATATCTGGCCGCTTCAATCCATTTTTTATGCCCCTCAACGGCGGCCGTGCGAATTTTTTTATCGGCAGACGCCATCTCCGGCTCACCGTCAACCATGATTAAAGAATTCACTACGCCATTATCCTCAGCACGTTGCTTGAGTTGGCGTAAAAACACCTGGTCTTTCGCTTTGTCCATAAAAAATTGATTAACGTATTCCACTGCGCCTATGTCATAGGTTTTGCGCGCAACAACCGGAAAATCCAACGCCTTGATCTCACCGGCAAACAACGCCTTGTGCAGAGACCACTGCGCCAGGGAAATCTCGAAGTCAAAGGCTGGCGCAGCAACCGCGCCCATCGTAGCAACCCCCAGGGACGTACTACCAATAAGCCCCGCAGATGCAATAAGGAAGTGTCGACGAGAGAGGAAAAAATCTGAAGAAGACATAGGCATTGACCTTGTGATTGTTATTGACACAAGGATTCTACTGGGGGGATGGACGACAGGACAATGACTTTACGTTAGCTTACAGAGAGGGTAAAAAAGCCTGTGATGCGCGTTTGCCATCACCCAGAGCAACCTGTAAAAATCCGTCGAAACCGGGACTACTGCCAGTTGCGCCGCGTACTGAATTGCGGGCGCAAGAACTCCATCTGGTCGCCGCGAATCCGCTCACTGTTGATCAGCGCCAGGTATTCCGCCGTATTAGGGCAAAAAGGCAAAGCCAACAGTTCCATATTCACCTCGGTCAATAGCCGATTGCCTTTATGCTGATTACAGCGTTTGCATGCCGCTACCACATTATTCCATTTATCTTTGCCGCCACGACTCAAAGGATGCACATGGTCACGGGACAACTGTCCGTAGGTAAAGGAGCGCCCGCAGTACAGGCATTGATAATGATCGCGCGCAAACAGGGCTGCATTGGTTAACGGGGGAATCAAGCGCATGCGCGCAAGGCGGTTGCCGCCACAGGCAATGATGGCTGGCAAATCCATGTAGGTTTGCAACCCCGTCAGACGGGAGTGACCACCGTGCACCCGGCGAACAAAACCGCCCAGGCTCCAGGCCACCAGGTCGCGCGCATAAAGACACACAGCTTCTTGCCAATGCAGCCACTCGATCGGTTGACCCGCCGTATTAAGCCGCAATATTCGTGCTTCCATCGACACCTCCAACGTAGAGAAACCGGACAAAACCAGAAACTACCACTCGAACATCGATACGCTACTACTGCTTTTACTACGTTTTTATGACAAACGCCATCGCCCTTGAGCGGTTTTATGATCTTTTAGCTATACATTGATGAAATCGTCACATTGGACTTGATAAAAGAATACTGGAGAAAGCAGAAAAAAGCTCTCTCCAGTTAGGGGGCAGGATAAAAATTTTTACGCGGATATTACGCACAAACCTTACCGCAGCGTGCTCATTTGGAGGGTGGTAAAACAGCCTCTTCGACGACGGGCGTACGAGCCGGCATTTCATTCGCTTTACGACTGACCAGCCCTTTGACCTTATCGCGAAAATATTTTTCCACGTAAAGGTAGGTGAAGCGAGAAATCAGAATGGTCAACAGAATCAGGGCCATATTAATCAGCACAGCCCAGACGCCGAGATTTTTGGGGGCCGCTTTAAACACAACTTCATACAGGTTGGAAAAGAACGAAAGGATAATGTCGTGGGTCAGGTAGATGGAATACGACCACAGCCCGATACTGCGCAACGGAGACGTGTCCAGCAGCCGCCCCACAAAACCGTGAATGGGACTGGCAAACACCATCAACAACAAACAGAAGGATGCCAGGGTCATCACAAGATAGCCGTCGCCCCGATGCGCAAGACACACCGCAGCCACCGTCAATGCAACAGCGATGATTTCCAGCACATGAATATTGAAACGTGCCAAACCTTGCGCAATCTCATCCTTCCAGCGATACAAAAGCACGCCGCAATAAAATGCGGACATGCAGCGGATAAAGCCGTAATCAAAGGTTCCATCCATTTGTCCCGCCGGGTTAACACTGAAGAGAAAGGCATACCCCGGAATAATGATCAATAAAGGAAAGAGTTTGCTGCCGCTACGGTCGAGGGTGGTTAACAAAATAAAAAAGGCGATGTAGGTAAAAAACTCGACGCTGATACTCCAGCTGGGATGATTCCACGACAGGTAATCATGCACCCCCATGGAATGCACCAGGAACAGATTGCTGACAAAGCTGTACACATTGTTATGTTCAAACTGATCCACGCCGCCGTAACCGGCGCTGATAAAGTACTGCTTGCCCAGGATATAAGGCACCCATACCAGGAGCATAAACACGTGCAGAGGGTAAATTCGCCCAAGCCGCAGGCTGATGTATTCCCGAAACGCTAAACCCTGGCGGATTTTATCGGCATAGGCGAGCGTCAACACAAACCCGGATAAGATAAAAAAGAAATCCACAAACAGATAACTGTTTTTAACAAAGTCGAGGCTTCTGGTACCGACAATAAAATGAGAATGAAAAAGTAAGACAAGACACGCCGCAACACCGCGCAACGATTCCAGCTTGCTGTACATAGCAACCCCCTTTGCATTGTGAAGATGTCAGCTTCAAGCAGTTAAACTGCCGCAGCCTAATCTGGCGATAGCGAAAGAACAATGACAAACGGGCGGAATAAAGTGGAAAAAGCTTTCTGGTTATCACAAAAAACGTAATTGCTGTCGCGCAAATAATTTCGTGCGCATTTTATCAACATAAACAAACAGCAGCGCAGAGCGATAATAGAACTGAAGAGGGTTAGTTGGCAAACCGGCCATAAAAATAAACCCCCGCTGCGGGGGGCAGCGAGGGTTTGTGTCTTACAGGATGGGAGCCCGACCTTAGGCTGATATATGGCGCAACTCCTGTTGATCCTTGCCACACAGATCCGTGTGTATGCGTCCGTAACAGTTGCCATTATTGTTGAACGGCACGTCATACACCAGTGGGCATTGGCGGAGAGTTTTGTAGGAAATATCTCACACACCAGCCGATTTTGGCCCACCGCCAGGCTGGGTCAGAAACTCCTGCCATGTTGACCTGAGCGGGTTTATAATCGCGCCCCTTGCAGGCGGTGCCGCCCCTCACACTCATGTGGCGCAACCCCAGCCCCAAAACCCGGGCCCAAAAGCTGGAGCAGACTATGGCAGTAAAAAAGAAAGGTGCGGATTTCGAACAATCCCTCAATGCCCTTGAAACCCTGGTTAACAAGATGGAAAAGGGTGATATGACCCTGGAAGAATCACTCAAAGCCTTTGAAACCGGCATCCAGTTGACGCGCGAATGCCAGGCGCGCCTGGCGGCGGCCGAGCAACAGGTCCAAAAGCTGGTGGAAAATCAGGGAGTTATTAGCCTTGAGCCCTTTGACGCCCAAGGCGATGACGAATGAGTGAAGATTTCAGCCAGTTTGTGGCCGAGTGCCGCCAACGTGTCGATAGCGCGCTACAAAACCTCTTACCGGTCACCAAAGGGCCGGGTGAGCGCCTGCGGGACGCCATGCGTTACAGCCTGTTTAATGGCGGCAAACGGGTCCGCCCTATCCTTGCCTACGCCAGCGGACTCGCCGTTGGCGACACACTGACGCAGGCACAACAGGCCTCGCTCGATTCCGTCGCCTGCGCGCTGGAATGCGTTCATGCCTACAGCTTGGTCCACGACGATCTGCCCGCCATGGACGATGATGACCTCCGGCGTGGCAAACCCACCTGTCATATCGCCTTTGATGAAGCCACCGCCATTCTCGCCGGCGACGCCTTACAGACCCTGGCATTTGAGTTGCTAAGTGATGCGCCGCACCTGGACGCTGCCTGCAAGCTGGCCTTGCTGCAGCAACTGACGCGCGCCTCTGGCGTGCGCGGTATGGTGTTGGGCCAGGCCATCGATCTGGCGGCAGTCAACCAACAGCTAAACCTGGACCAGCTGGAAACCATGCACCGCCACAAAACCGGTGCCTTGATCAGTGCCAGTGTGGCCATGGGCGCTATCGTGTGTGGGGCCGACGCAACGCGCCTTCAGGCATTAACCACTTATGCGGATGCTATCGGGCTGGCGTTTCAGGTGCAGGACGACATCCTGGATGTCACCACTGACACGGCCATTCTCGGCAAACAACAGGGTGCGGATGTCGCCCGCAACAAGCCTACCTATGTGTCTTTATTAGGGTTGGATAACGCACGCGCCAAAGCGCAGGAATTGCACCAGCAGGCGCTGGCGGCGCTGGCGGATTTTGATCAGCGGGCTCAGCCGTTGCGGGCGCTTTCGGCCTATATCATCGAACGCAGTCACTAAACCGCTGCCTTAATCTGGGAATGCGCATGTAATCGGGCGCTAGGCAATGGGCCGCAGCCCGCCTACAATGTCGCCCTTTGACCGGCGTAATATAAGATCAATCTTGACCAACCGATGGCAGTCAATGTTTAACGAAATACCCACAAGCCGCCCGTCCACTCCGCTCCTGGATAGCCTTGACTCTCCGGCAGAACTGCGTGCGCTCAGCGAAAAGCAGTTGCCCGAGCTGGCCGAGGAACTGCGAGCGTTCCTGCTTTACAGCGTGGGCCAGACCGGTGGTCACTTTGGTGCCGGCCTCGGCGTCGTTGAATTGACCATTGCCTTGCATTACGTCTACCAGACGCCTGATGACCGCCTGGTCTGGGATGTAGGCCACCAGACGTACCCTCATAAAATCCTGACCAATCGCCGCGAGCGTATGCACAGCATGCGTCAGGGTGGGGGCTTGTCCGGCTTTCCCAAACGCGATGAAAGTGAATACGACACCTTCGGCGTAGGACACTCCAGTACTTCCATCAGCGCCGCACTGGGCATGGCTATCGGCAGTCAGATGGCCGAGAGTGAGCGCAAATGTGTAGCCGTCATTGGCGATGGTGCCATGACTGCAGGTATGGCCTTTGAGGCCCTGAACCACGCAGCCCATATCGACAGCGACATGTTAGTCATCCTCAATGACAACAATATGTCTATTTCCCCGAATGTCGGCGGTCTGGCCACCTATCTCTCCAAGATTTGGGGCAGCAAGTTTTACAATTCCCTGCGCGAAGGCAGTAAGCAAGTACTCACCAAGATACCTCAGGCCTGGGAATTCGCCCGCCGCACGGAAGAGCATTTCAAAGGCTTTGTCTCACCCGGCACGCTGTTCGAAGAAATGGGCTTTAACTATATTGGCCCTATCGACGGCCATGACCTGATCAGCCTGGTGCGCTACCTGCGCAACCTGCGTGAAGTTAAAGGCCCCAAGCTGCTGCACGTGATTACCCAGAAGGGCAAGGGCTTTGGCCCGGCAGAAGCTGATCCAGTGGGCTATCACGCCCTCAACAAGATCGAGCCAAAAAAGACCGTCATCAAAAACGCCAATATCACCGTTAAACCCAAATACCAGCAGGTATTTGGCGATTGGTTGTGCGATATGGCGGCGCAAGATGAGCGCCTGGTCGGCATCACGCCAGCGATGTGTGAAGGTTCAGGCATGGTGGAATTCGCGCAGAATTTCCCCGAGCGCTTCTATGATGTGGCGATTGCTGAGCAGCACGCTGTGACGCTTGCAGCGGGTATCGCTTGCGAGGGCCAGAAGCCTGTAGTGGCGATCTACTCCACCTTTTTACAGCGTGCCTATGATCAATTGATCCACGACGTGGCGCTGCAAAACCTGGACGTTACCTTTGCCATTGACCGCGCCGGCATGGTGGGCGAAGACGGCGCGACCCATGCCGGCGCGTTTGATATCAGCTTCCTGCGCTGTATCCCGAATATGGTGATTGCCGCACCGAGCGATGAAAACGAATGCCGTCAGCTGCTCTATACGGCTTATCAGCACCCGGGCCCGGCTGCCGTACGCTATCCGCGCGGTACCGGCACCGGTGTCGCTATCCATGCTGCAATGACCGAACTACCTATCGGCAAAGGGCTGGTAAAACGGGAAGGCAAGCAGGTCGCCATTCTGAATTTCGGTACATCACTGGCCAGCGCGTTACAGGCGGCGGAAAAACTTAACGCCAGTGTGTGCGATATGCGTTTTGTGAAACCGTTGGACACCGACCTGATTGAACGCATGGCCGCAGAACACAGCCTGTTGGTAACTCTGGAAGAAAACGTTATTGCCGGTGGCGCCGGCGCCGCGGTGAGTGAATACCTGGCTAGTATCGGTGTGGTGATGCCAATACTGCACCTGGGATTCAGCGACCGCTTTGTGGAGCAGGACAGCCAGAAACAACAACTGGCTGACCAAGGGCTGGACGCCGCCGGTATTGAGCAGGCTGTCCTCGCCCGTCAGGCCTTACTGGCGGGGAAAAAAATCGTTGCGGGTTGATCGAGACTGTTAATCGAGCTTCAGGAGTGAATCATGAGCGGACACATTGCCAAGTTATCCCATCAGGTGTTTTTCTGGCTAAAGAACCCGGATTCTGCCGAAGATCTGGAACAACTGCTTATCGGCATCCGCAGCCTATCCGCCATAGAAACTGTGCGCGGTATGCATGTGGGCGTGCCCGCCGCGACCGAGCAACGCCCGGTCATCGACAACAGTTACAGCGCCTCCGAATTGCTCTTCTTCGATAGCATCGAAGACCAGAATGCCTACCAGACGCACCCCTTGCATGAACAATTCATCGCCGATTACTCCCACCTGTGGAATAAGGTGATGGTGTTTGACTCCATCAGCCGCGCCACCGAAAACGAGTTTGGCTTGTAGCCATTCAACGTTCCCAAGGCACACCCGCGGCAAACTTCTCGACCAGAAAATCGATAAACAACCGGACCTTGGCGGCGAGATAACGTTGCTGTGGGTACAGGACCCATACGCCGGTATCGGTAAATTGATACTCATCCAGTACCGACACCAGTTGCCCGCTCGCCAGGTATTCGGTCACGTAATAGTCCGGCAATTGCGCCAGACCAATGCCGCGCAAGGCAGCATCCACCAGCGCGGGGCCGGAGTTGGCGTGCCAGTTGCCAGTCACCACCAGGTCCTTACGCGCGCCTTTATCCAGAAACAGCCAGTGATCGCGCGAACCGATCAGGCAATTGTGCTGCTCCAGCTCCGCCAGGGTGCGCGGCTGCGGATGGTGAGCGAAATAATCCGGTGAGCCCACCACAAATTCCCGGCGATGACACAAACGGCGCGCAATCAATGTGGATTCTTTAAGCACTCCCATGCGAATCGCAATATCGTAGCCCTCTTCAATCAATTCCAGTTGCCGATTGGTCAGGTGCATACTGATCTTTAATTGCGGATACAGAGTATGGAATTCATTCACCAGCGGGGCGATATAGCGCTCGCCGAACGTCGTTGCGGCAGTAATCTTTAACAGGCCCGTGGGGTTGGTCTGGTGATGATCCAGGGCCAGCTCGGCATCCTTGAATCCTTCAAATAACTGACGGCAACTCTCGTAATAGAGCGCCCCGCTGTCGGTCAGACGGATCTGGCGGGTGGTGCGATACAGCAGCTGGGTGCCGAGTTGCTGCTCCAACTGACTGACCAAACGGCTGATGTGCGAACTTGATACTTGCAATTGACGAGCTGCTGCCGAAAAATTCCCTAATCGCACCACTTCGACAAAGGCTTCAATTCTCTCCCAACGTTGCATTATTGTCCCTCTGCAATAATTATCTGTCTTAATCGATGTTTATGATGTGTGCGGGGATAGTCTACACTGATCGACTCGCCCAATGAATCCGTTAAAACAAACCTTAACCCTTGCGCTCTAAGCTGCTTCTATCAATTCCCGGAGGAATGCCCATGAAATCCCGTGCTGCCGTCGCCTTTGCCGCTGGAAAACCCCTCGAACTTGCCGAAATCGATGTTCAAGGCCCCAAGCAGGGAGAGGTCCTGGTGCGGATCGTGGCTACCAGCGTCTGCCATACCGATGCCTATACCCTGTCAGGCGCTGATCCGGAGGGTTTGTTCCCGGCCGTGCTGGGCCATGAAGGTGCCGGCATTGTCGAGGAAGTGGGCCCGGGCGTGACCAGCCTCAAGCCGGGCGACCATGTCATTCCGCTATACACCGCCGAATGCGGCAAGTGTAAATTTTGCCTTTCCGGCAAGACCAATCTGTGCGGCGCCGTGCGCGCAACCCAGGGCAAAGGCCTGATGCCGGACTCCACCTCCCGTTTTTCCCTTGATGGCAAACCCTTGTTTCACTACATGGGTACCTCGACCTTCTCCGAATATACCGTGCTGCCTGAAGTGTCCCTTGCCAGGATTTCTCCTGAAGCTCCGCTGGATAAAATTTGCTTGCTGGGCTGTGGCGTCACCACCGGGATCGGCGCGGTGATCAATACCGCCAAAGTACAGCCGGGCTCCACCGTCGCCGTATTCGGTTTGGGCGCCATCGGCCTGGCAGTTATCCAAGGCGCGAAGATGGTGAATGCCGCGCGCATCATTGCCATCGATATCAACCCCGACAAATTCGCCCTCGCCCAACAATTCGGCGCAACAGATTTTGTGAATCCGAAAGACCATGCCGATCCCATTCAACAGGTAATTATTGATATGACTGACGGGGGGGTGGACTACTCCTTCGAATGTATCGGCAACGTGAATGTCATGCGCTCAGCGCTGGAGTGCTGCCATAAGGGCTGGGGTGAATCTATCATTATCGGCGTGGCCGGTGCCGGCCAGGAAATCGCTACCCGCCCCTTCCAACTGGTGACCGGGCGCGTGTGGAAAGGCTCGGCCTTCGGCGGGGTGAAGGGCCGCAGCCAGTTGCCCGGCTACGTGGAACAATATATGCGCGGCGAGATCAAGATTGATGAGTTCATCACTCACGACATGCCCTTCGAGAAGATCAACGAAGCGTTTGATCTGCTGCATGAAGGCAAGAGCATCCGCACGGTGCTGCATTATTAGTGCGTTCCCGTAGGTCGGATTAGCGCAGCGTAATCCGACAACACTTTCTTCAAATGAGACCGCGTCGGATTGCGCTACGCTAATCCGACCTACGACAAGTGCCTAACAACGGAATGATCATGTCAGATACATCCCTTACCCTGGTGTCCGCCACCAAAAGCTTCGGTGGTTGGATCAAGCGTTACAAGCACCGCTCCAGCACACTCAATTGCGAGATGATCTTCGCCATCTACCTGCCCCCCCAGGCAGAAAGCGGCCCGGTGCCACTGTTGTGGTGGCTCTCCGGCCTTACCTGTACCGACGAAAACTTTATGCAAAAGGCCGGGGCACAACGCGTTGCCGCCGAACTCGGCCTGGCGATCATCTGCCCGGACACCAGCCCGCGCGGCGTTGATCTGCCGGGCGAAGACGACAGTTACGATTTCGGCTCCGGTGCCGGTTTTTACGTCAACGCCACGCAAGCTCCCTGGAGCAGCCATTACCGCATGTACGACTACATCGCCGATGAGCTGCCCGCGCTGGTGCGCAATCACTTCCCGGTGAATGGCCGCGAAGCGATCAGCGGTCATTCCATGGGTGGCCACGGGGCGCTGGTGCTGGCACTGCGTAACCCTATGCACTACGCCTCGGTATCCGCCTTCGCGCCGATTGCCAACCCCAGTAACTGCCCCTGGGGTCAAAAAGCCTTTAGCGGTTATCTGGGTGACAACCAGGATTTGTGGGCGCAGTACGATGCCTGTGAGTTGATTGCCAGCGGTGCGTCCAAGCAGCCGCTGCTGATTGACCAGGGCGACAGCGACAACTTCCTCAAAGACCAGTTAAAGCCCGAACACCTTGAGCGCGCCTGCCGCGACTATAACCACCCACTCACCCTGCGTTACCAACCCGGCTACGATCACAGCTATTTCTTTATCGCGACCTTTATTGAAGCGCATCTGCGTTATCACGCAGAGCATCTCCAGAACCCGTGATGGGGCTCGGCAAGGATGTCGCTTTAATCGGCCAACGCGCCGCCTGCCTTTACTTCCCTTTACGCCGTTTTGGTCAGGCCAGACCGCGTCTACACCTTGCTCATGCCCACGCTTTCGGGTAACCTTTTGCCCAATAGATTATATTATATTATTAATTAAATCCGATTTTCTGACTCAGCCCTGGCTTTGATACCCTGGTCTCGATAGTAGTAACGCACCCCCCGGTTGCGCCGATTGTTATCAGGCTCGTGAGTGTGAATTGATGTCTGACAATAACAAGATCAAAAAACCCCTTCGCTCGGCGCAATGGTTCGGCCAGAGAGATAAGAACGGTTTTATGTACCGCAGCTGGATGCGCAACCAGGGCATTCCTGAGCATCATTTTCAGGGGCGGCCCATCATCGGTATCTGCAATACCTGGTCGGAACTGACTCCCTGTAATGCCCATTTCCGTGAACTGGCCGACCGTGTGCGTCGCGGTGTATTGGAAGCAGGCGGCGTGCCGGTAGAGTTCCCGGTGTTCTCCAACGGTGAATCCAATCTGCGCCCGACCGCCATGTTGACCCGCAATCTGGCCTCAATGGATGTGGAAGAGTCCATCCGTGGTAATCCCATTGATGGGGTCGTGCTCCTGGCAGGGTGTGACAAGACCACGCCGGCGCTACTGATGGGCGCCGCCAGCTGCGATCTGCCGACCATCGTCGTCACCGGTGGTCCCATGCTTAACGGTAAACACAAGGGAATGGATGTCGGCTCGGGCACCCATGTCTGGCGGATGAGTGAGGATTACAAGGCTGGCCTGATCTCCCTGCAGGAATTTATGGATGCGGAAGCGGATATGTCGCGCTCCGCCGGCACCTGCAACACCATGGGCACGGCCTCCACCATGGCCTGCATGGTGGAGGCCATGGGCGCCTCCCTGCCCCACAATGCCGCGATTCCGGCGGTGGACGCGCGGCGCAACGCACTGGCCTTTGCCTCCGGCATGCGTATTGTGGGCATGGTGGAAGAAGACCTGAAACTATCGCAATTACTGACCCGCGAGGCCTTTATCAATGCCATTCGGGTCAATGCGGCCATCGGCGGCTCGACTAACGCGGTGATCCATTTGAAAGCCATTGCCCAGCGGGTCGGTGTTGAGTTGACGCTGGATGATTGGCAAACCTACGGCCAAGGCGTGCCGACCCTGGTGAACCTGCAACCATCCGGCCAGTATCTGATGGAAGAGTTTTACTACGCCGGGGGCCTGCCAGCGGTGCTGCGGCGGCTGGGTGAGGCGGATCTGATACATACCACTGCATTGACGGCAAACGGCAAGAGCCTGTGGGACAACAATCGCGATGCACCCTGTTACAACGATGACGTGATCCGCCCCTTGAATAACCCCTTGTGCACCAGCGGCGGTATCTGCATCCTGCGCGGTAACCTGGCGCCGCGCGGGGCGGTGCTTAAACCCTCCGCCGCCACGCCGGCGTTGATGAATCATCGCGGACGCGCCGTGGTATTCGAGAATTTCGAGCATTACAAAGAGCGCATCATGGACCCGCACCTGGAGGTGGATGCCTCGTCGGTTCTGGTCCTGAAAAACTGTGGCCCCAAGGGTTACCCCGGCATGGCAGAAGTGGGCAACATGGGCTTGCCGCCGAAGCTGCTGAAACAGGGTGTAACGGACATGCTGCGTATCTCCGACGCGCGCATGAGCGGCACCGCATTCGGCACCGTGGTGTTACATGTCGCCCCGGAGGCGATGGAACTGGGTCCGCTGGCCGCCGTGCAGGATGGCGACATGATTCATCTTGATGCGCACAGCGGATTGCTGGAGATCGACATCAGCAACGAAGAATTACAGGCACGCATCGCGCAACTGCGTGTCACGCGCAAACCGGTACAACCCGGCGGTTATCTACAGTTGTATATTGACCATGTGATGCAGGCCGACGAAGGCTGCGATTTTGATTTTCTGGTGGGCTGTCGCGGTGCTGAAGTGCCCGCGCATTCTCACTGACACAATCAAACCCATTAACCACAGCATGCATATAACAACCTAAGAGCCGCCGATGAATCTCAGTAACCAGTACCCGAGTTTGCGCGGGAAGATTGTATTGATCACCGGCGGTGCCTCCGGCATTGGCGCTAACCTGGTGGAGGCGTTTTGTCGACAGCATGCACGCGTGGCATTTATCGACATCCGCAATGAGGATGCCGAAAAATTGGTGGCCTCACTGAGTGATATTCCCGACTGCACAGCGCCGGTGTATTACCACTGTAATTTATTGAATATCCCGCGCGTGCAGGAAACCATCGCCCGGGTGCGCAAAGAATTAGGGCTGGTGAGCGTGCTGATCAACAACGCCGCCAACGACACACGCCACGATTTTCGGAAAGTGACGGTGGCCTATTGGGATGAACGCCTGGCAGTCAATTTACGGCATCATTTTTTTGCGGCGCAGGCAGTTTACTGGCACATGAAAGAGTTGGGCGGCGGTTCCATCATCAACCTCGGCTCCATGAGCTGGTATGCCACCCAGGGTGGCATGCCCGGTTACACCAGCTCGAAAGCCGCGATTGAAGGTTTGACGCGCGGCCTGGCGCGGGACATGGGCGCCGACAATATTCGTGTGAATACGCTGGTCCCCGGCTGGGTAATGACGGAACGGCAGTTGGCGATGTTGATGAATGAAAAAAGTGCGCAGGCCATTCTTGATAACCAGTGCATGAAAAAAAATGTCATGCCGGAAGATATCAGTGCAATGGCGCTGTTCCTGGCGTCGGACGACAGCCGGGTGTGCACCGCGCAGCACTTCATCGTCGACGGCGGCTGGATTTAATACGACGCTGTAAACTGCAAACCGTAGGTCGGATTAGCGCAGCGTAATCCGACAAAAAGCAGCCAGGAAAGAAAATACATTTTAAAAAAAGCACAACATAAAAATTACGGGTGATTGTTGACATATTGCACCCGGGCATTGTCGGATTACGCTGCGCTAATCCGACCTACACAAGCGATTAATGTAATACGTGAACATCTAATAATTTTATCGTCACGAGGAAGCCACAATGAAACGATTATTACGCTCGCTCTACACCGCCACGCTTGCATCCAGCTTGCTGATTGCCAGTACCGCCTCAGCATTGACCGTCGGTTTTTCCCAGGTTGGTTCGGAAAGCGGCTGGCGCACCAGCTTTTCTGAATCGGTTAAGGCTGAAGCAGAAAAACGCGGCATTAACCTGAAATTTTCCGACGCGCAACAAAAACAGGAAAACCAGATTAAAGCTGTGCGCAGTTTTATCGCCCAGGGTGTCGATGCCATCATCATTGCCCCGGTGGTCGAAACCGGTTGGCAACCGATCCTGATGGAAGCCAAACGCGCGCGAATTCCGGTGGTAATCGTTGATCGCAATGTGGCCGTCAACAACGATTCGCTTTACCTCACCCGCATTGCACCGGACTTCGAACTGGAAGGTGAAAAAGCGGCAAACTGGCTGATGGAAAAAACCGACGGCAAATGCAACATCCTTGAACTGCAAGGCACCGTTGGCTCCAGCGCAGCTATCGGGCGGATGAAAGGGTTTAATAAAGTGTTGGCGCAACACCCGGACGCGAAGATTGTACGCAGCCAGACCGCTGAATTTACCCGCGCCAAAGGCAAGGAAGTGATGGAGAGTTTGTTGAAAGCCGAAGGCGGTGGCAAAAATATTTGTGCGCTGTGGTCCCACAACGATGAGATGGCCCTGGGCGCTATCCAGGCCATCCGAGAAGCCGGCCTGCAACCGGGCAAAGATATCCTCGTCGTCTCTGTCGATGCGGTTGACGATGCGCTTAAAGCTATTGTTGATGGCAGCATCAATGTATCGGTTGAACTCAGTCCGCACCTTGGTGGCCCGGCCTTCGATGTGATCGAACAATACCGCAACGGCAAAAAAGATTTTGAAAAATGGATTCGCATGGGCGGCAACGTCTTCACTGCCGAAAACGCCGCCGATGAATTAGCCAAACGTAAATAATGCAGGTCGAATTAGGCGCACCGCGCCGTAATCCGACACTGGTTCATTAATTTCTCCGCGTCGGATTACGCTGCGCTAATCCGACCTACTGCGACGATTGATTTATGTCTACTACTACGGCTGTTCTCCAGTTACGGGGAATCCAAAAAAAATTTCCCGGCGTGCATGCGCTGAAAGGCGTGGACTTTACGCTGCGTACGGGCGAGATCCATGCGTTGCTCGGTGAAAACGGTGCAGGCAAATCCACCCTGATTAAAGTCATGACCGGTGTTTACACCCGCGACGGCGGCGACATCTTGCTTGAGGGAAAACCGATCTTCCCAAGCAACACAGGCGACGCCCAAGCGTTGGGCATCAGCACCGTGTATCAGGAGGTCAACCTGCTGCCCAACCTCAGTGTTGCGCATAATATTTTTCTTGGGCGCGAGCCGAAGCGCTGGGGACTGATCGACTGGAAAACCATCAATCGGCAATCCCATGCATTACTGAAAGATTACGATCTGGATATTGACGTGACGCGACCGCTGTCCAGCTACTCCATCGCCGTGCAACAATTGATTGCTATCGCACGGGGTGTGGATATGTCAGCCAAGGTGTTGATCCTTGACGAGCCAACCGCGAGCCTCGACGCCGATGAAGTGCAATCCCTGTTTCGCATTATGCGCAGCTTGAAAGAGCGCGGTATCGGCATCGTGTTTGTCACGCACTTTCTCGATCAGGTGTACGCCGTGTGTGATCGCATTACAATCTTGCGCAATGCAGAATTAGTGGGCGAATTCGACGCTGCCACACTGAGCCGCCCTGAACTGGTGGGGCACATGCTCGGCAAAGAACTGGCCGCATTGGAAGAACGTATGCATCAGACAGCCGGTGAGCAACAACGACCGTCTGCCTTAAAGCTCACCCAGGTCGGCAGAGCCGGCTCATTGGAACCTATTGATCTGCAAGTTGCGCAAGGTGAAGTGGTCGGACTCGCGGGCTTACTGGGTTCGGGCCGCACCGAATTGTGTCGATTGATCTTCGGCGTGGATAAAAAGCAAACCGGTACCGTGATCTTTCACGGCAAAGACATTCATTTGTCTTCCACGAAAGAAGCCATCGATTTGGGTATGGGTTTGTGCCCGGAAGATCGCAAACACGACGGCATTCTCGGCCCCTTGTCAATTCGCGAAAATATTATCCTCGCCCAACAAATCAAGCAGGGCTGGTGGCGATTTATTCCGCGTAAACAGCAAAATGCTATCGCTGAAAAATATGTAAAAGATATTAATATCGCCACGTCTGATATTGAAAAGCCCATTGAACAACTCAGCGGCGGCAATCAGCAAAAAGTGATCCTGGCCCGTTGGCTCGCGTCGAACCCCAGCCTGTTAATCCTCGATGAACCTACACGCGGTATCGACATCGGCGCCCACGCCGAGATTATTAAATTAATTCGCCAATTGTGCGACCAGGGTTTATCGCTGATCGTTGCCTCATCTGAACTGGAGGAGCTGGTGGCCTTCAGTGATAAGGTGGTGGTCTTGCGCGATCGCAAAAAGGTGGCGGAATTAACCGGCGCTGATATCCAACCCGATACCATCATGCGCGCCATTGCTTCCGCGTAAACCTCATTAGCCGAGATGTAAAAGCGAGCTCATACTATGAATGCCTTGTTATCCAACCCGCAGTTGCGCCGTTATATCTGGCCGGTTGCCGGACTCCTGCTTCTGCTGTTAATCAACCTGGTTATTTCACCGGAGTTTTTTAACCTGACGTTTAAAGATGGCCGCTTCTACGGCAGCCTGATTGATGTGTTAAACCGCGCAGCACCTATTGCACTCCTGGCTATCGGTATGACATTAGTGATCGCGACCGGCGGTGTGGATTTGTCCGTCGGATCGGTCATGGCGATTGCCGGTGCAGTCAGCGCATATCTAATAGTCTCTGGCGTGGACAGCCTCACCGTTATCATCGCTGGTGGTCTGGCAGCCGGTTTAGTGGGCGGCATGATCAACGGGGTGTTGGTGGGCTATTTAAATATCCAGCCCATCGTGGCCACGTTAATTTTAATGGTGGCCGGGCGCGGTGTTGCGCAATTAATTAATGAAGGGCAAATCGTCACTTTTCAGCACGAGGCATTCAGCTTTCTCGGTACCGGTTATTTTCTCGGGCTGCCTTTCCCCGTCGTACTGGTAATCATTACTTTTGTACTGGTGCAATTGCTGATGCGCCGCACCGCGCTGGGTTTATATGTGGAAGCCGTCGGTGCCAATGCCTCAGCGAGTCGTTATCTGGGTATTAACGCCAAGGCCATTAAACTCAGTGTGTATTGCCTGGCCGGTTTGTGTGCGGCCCTGGCGGGGATGATTGCCGCCGCCGATATCAAAGGTTCAGATGCAAACAACGCCGGCTTATGGTTGGAGCTGGATGCGATCCTTGCGGTCGTGATCGGCGGCGCATCGCTGATGGGCGGGCGTTTTTCATTGCTGCTGTCCATCATCGGCGCACTGATTATCCAGACGCTTACCGTCACCATCATCATGAGCGGCATTCCACCCAAATTTAATTTATTGATCAAGGCGTCGGCCATTATCCTGGTATTACTGATGCAATCTCCGCGCTTCCAGCAACAGTTGTCCAGCCTTATGTTGTGGAGAAAGCGCCATGGTTAATCGCAAATTTATTCCGTTGATCGTCACCTGCTGCCTATTCTTTTTATTGTTTGGTATCGGCTCGGTGCAATTCGAATCCTTCGGCACGCCACGGGTATTTTTTAATTTATTAACCGACAACGCCTTCCTGATTATTGCCGCCGTCGGCATGACCTTTGTCATCTTGTCAGGCGGTATTGATCTCTCTGTCGGTGCAGTTATCGCCCTCACCGGCGTTATCAGCAGCGTATTGATTTCACAATACAACTGGCACCCGTTGGTGGTATTTCCGGTCGTGTTATTACTCGGCACCGGCTTCGGTGCAGCCATGGGTGCATTGATTTATGTCTATAAACTGCAACCCTTTATCGTGACGCTGGCCGGTATGTTCCTCGCGCGCGGCCTGGCCAGCGTGATCAGTGAAGAATCCATTCCGATCACTCACGAATTCTACGACGCGGTGTCCATGTTCGGTTTTGAATTACCGGGCGGCGCCTGGATCGGCAGCTCCACCATCATTTGTTTAGTGGTGCTCGTCATTGCCATTATCGCGGCGCATTACACGCGCTTTGGTGGCCGGGTCTATGCGCTGGGTGGCGACAATAACTCCGCCGCCCTGATGGGCGTTCCCCTCGCCAGTACCACCATCGCCATCTACGCCACCAGCTCATTCCTCGCCACGCTGTCTGGCATTGTGTATTCCTTCTACACCTTCTCTGGCTATTCACTCGCCGCCGTCGGCGTAGAACTGGATGCAATTGCGGCAGTGGTTATTGGCGGCACCTTGCTGACCGGCGGTTACGGGTATGTGATTGGAACCCTGGTCGGCGTACTGATTATGGGCGTAGTACAAACTTATATTTCCTTCGACGGCACCCTGAGCAGCTGGTGGACCAAGATCGTCATTGGCGTGTTGCTGTTTTGTTTTATTGCTATGCAGCGGGCATTGAGTAGAGCACAGTAATCAAAATGAATTACGGGTGATGTGATGAGCTCGCATCACCCGTTTGTTCTCCTACAGACGACGCGCTTGTCGATTCGCTATTTTCCTGTTCATCCTGAACATCACTCTCTATCGGTGCCGCTTCCTCGAACTGCCCAGGCTCGTTAATACCCTCCGAAGAATCACCTTCACTGCCTTCAACTTCCGGTTCGCGGTCCTCGCGCGGCTCTGCTTCAACATCGCCCTCATCCAATGAATCCAGCGGGATCAAATCCTCCGGTAATACCTCGCGAATTTTTTCCACCGGGCTTTCGAGTGGGCTTTCCAATGGACTTTCTTCTTCCATATCGCCAACGTCATCCGGGGATTCAACCACGCGGAATCGCAGGATACCGATGACTTGATTCGCTTCGGTGACGACGTGGATTTGCCATCGCCCGCTGGGATAAGGCGGGAAATTTAACTTGTGGGTCCAGGCGCGATAACCGGCTTCACGCCCGCCGCTAATGTCCAGAGCGATCTTATCAACGGTGCGACCATTGCGCCTCCAGACATGATAGATCCGCTCATTCAATCCGCGCGGTGCGCGAATGGCGGTGTAGGCGTAAAGTCCGGAACGCAATTGATCTACCGTGATGACTTTTAGTGAATTTTCTGGCGAGCGATTCCGGTCATCAATGCGATCAGTCACTGCCACTTCGGTCAAGCGCAAGGTTGCCGGTGGAATCCAGGCACGCACCGAGACACCGATAACGGCCACCACCACAATGCCGGCTATGGTGAGCAAACTGCGCTTCCACCAGTTGAACGGCAATGCACGCACAATACCCGGCAGTGACAAAAGGATGGCGATGCCCAACGACAGCAAATAACTTTTTGGTGTGGGCAGCTGAAAAATAATCGGCAAGGCTGTTAACAGCACGGCGAACAAGGTGACGCCATGAAAGATAAAGTACAGCCAGCGTTTGGCAGCCAACCAGCGATAATAGATGGGATCGACAATGGAGATAAACGCGGCGATGATCAACAGCGAGGTAAAGACCATCTGCCCACCGTTCCACACGGTGGTGATAAAGAAAAAGGGGACAACAAAAAACAGACTTTCCTGATGCACCAGTTGTGTGGCAAAACTCAATAACGGTGGCGGTAATTTAAAACCGAACCAGGAAGACACACTGCGCTGTAATAAATTTTCCAGCGCCAGCCAACCCCAGCTGAGCAACATCAATCCCGAGACAAGCTGGGCAAATTTTTCCTGCTCGCGTTCCACCAATAGAAAACTGGCCACACCGGAAACAAAACCAAACAGCGCCACCGCCCAGGGAAAGCGGGTTACCAATGCAATAATGCGCAGCACCAACATCTTGGTAAAGTTCATTGCACTGGCTACCAGTGGTCGCATCATCACATCGATTATTCTCGCAGGGTCAGATATACAAAAGGCGATAACATAGCTGATGTTATCGCCTTTATCAGTGGTATGACGCACTTACTGCAAGAGCGTCCTAACTGGTTTGCGTTACTCGGTGGCGTGCACCTGACGTTCAAGCTTGTGCCGCATAAAGAACAGCAAACCAAATGCCAGGATCAGAAACGCCGGGAACAACGCCAGGTTTTGCAAAGTGGCCTGCCCGGCCGCCACCTCAACAGCTTCGGCGGTGATGCCACTGGCAACCGCTTCTGCCTTGGCTTCGTCGAGCCAGCGCCCGATAACCGGGTTCCAGATCGACATGGAGAACATGCCCGCACCGCCAATCAATGACATCCCCAAAGCACCGGTCTTGGGCTGGTACTCGCTGATAAAACCGATCATGGTCGGCCAGAAATAGGTCACGCCCAACGCAAAGACTACCGCCGAGATATACACCATCACGCCCGAGGCGGTGCTCAGCAAGAAGATACCAATGGTGGTCACAATCGCTGACATCAACAGCACACCAACCGCATTAAAGGCTTCTACAATCGGCCCTGCAAAATAGCGACCCAGAGCCATCACACCGGTCACCAGAGCCAGGAACAGCATCGGATGCGCACCGGAGGCGCCGAAGATCAATTCGGCCCACTGAGTAGTACCAAATTCAGAGGCAGCGGTGAGCGTCATGCAGAAGAACATAAAGATAAATAATGGCGAGAAGAGCGCGCGAATGTTGGTTGCTGTGGAGGTTTCTGAGTTCGCGGTCGCCGGGAATGGATGACCGAAGATCATAAAGCCGTAGATGATGGTAGGAATAATCATCACCGCAATTTGCAATTGCCAGCCCAGCCCCATCTTGGTCATCGCTGCCGATACCAAGGCACCGATCACAATGCCACCCGGGAACCACACATGGAATTTATTCAGCATGGCGGTTTTGCGGGTGTGATACATGTCGGCAATCAGCGGGTTACACGCCGCCTCCACAGAACCGTTAGCAAAACCGATGAAGAAGCTGGATAACAACAAGGTCCAGAAACCGGTAGCGGTCATGGTCAACACCAGACCGAGCAGGTGACAAATAAACGCCAGGTACAGTAATTTTTTTGCACCCAGATAGTTATAGATCAAACCACCGAACATCATCGCGACCGGAAAGCCGAAGAATGCCATACCGTTGATCCAGCCGAGCTGCTGGTTGGTCAGATCAAAACTGAGGCTGAGGTCGTTGAGGATACCCGCACGAATAGCGAAGGTCATGGCGGTAACAATCAATGCGATACAACTCGCATTAAAAATGCGGGAGGGATTAACGGTATTAACCATAGCGTTTACCTGATTATTGTTGTGACGATGTTATATGTTGTTGGTTCATGACTCGACTTGTGGCATCAAGTGAGGTGCGCGCGCTTTGCATCACCCCACCTGATAAGCACTAAGCACAGGGGTTACAGTGCTGTCCAGGTACCGTTTGCGCCGGATGAATGTAGCACGGCCTGAATAAAACGCATACCTTCAACACCGGTTTCTATACCGGGTACCCAGGCTTGCATCTCATGGGTTTTACCTTGCTGACGCGCCAACAGGATATCGGCAAAATCCTGGTATAAATTGGCAAAGCCTTCAAGATAACCTTCCGGATGGCCGCCCGGCGTACGCATACCGCGCGCGGCTACGTCGCTGCCAATATCACCGCGACGGGTAACGCGCTGACGCGGCTTGTTCAATTCACAGAACCACAATTCGTTGGGGTTTTCCTGTGCCCATTCGATGCCGGCTTTTTCACCGTACACACGAATGCGCAAACCGTTTTCACAACCCGGTGCAACCTGGCTGCTCCACAACATGCCTTTGGCTCCGTTGGCAAAACGCAACATGACGTGCACGTTGTCGTCCACTGGGCGGCCATCCACAAAACTGGCCAGGTCGGCACACACAGTTTCCACTTTTTGTTGCGTGATAAAACGGGCGAGTTGAAACGCATGGGTACCGATGTCCCCCAGGCAACCGGCCAGGCCGGAACGGGCGGGATCGGTGCGCCAGGATGCTTGTTTATTATCATCGCCAGCCGCTTCAGTGAGCCACTCTTGCGGATATTCCACCTGCACCACGCGCAATTTACCCAACTTGCCCTGCGCAACCAATTCACGCGCGTAGCGCACCAGGGGATAACCGCTGTAGTTGTGCGTCAAACCGAAGAAGCAACCCGATGATTGCACAAGCTTTTCCAGCTCCAGCGCTTCTTCAAGTGTGCGTGTTACCGGTTTATCGCAAATGACATCCATACCTGCTTCAAGACAGGCTTTGGCAACGGGAAAGTGCATGTGGTTCGGGGTAACGATGACGACGACCTGCGCACCATCCGGACGATTTTTTTCTGCGCGAATCATGTCTTCATAGGAGGTATAAGCGCGATCTGCAGCAATGTGTAAATCCGCAGCAGACGCCTGTGCTATATCCGGCTTCGATGAAAGTGCACCGGCGACCAATTCAAAGCGGTCATCTATCCGCGCCGCAATACGATGCACTGCACCGATAAAAGCACCGCGACCACCGCCAACCATTGCGTATCGAATTTTGGGAGTTGTCATTGTGAATCTTCTTCTGTGTGTTGTTGATAGAGCCTGCACAGCGACACCGTGCAGGTCGGGCGCGAATTAAATTTTTAGACCGAGGATGCGGCGATTCGCCACTTCATCCGTACCGCCTTTGGCAAAATCATCAAAGGCCTTTTCTGTAACGCGGATGATGTGTTCCTGAATAAACTTCGCACCTTCTTTCGCGCCGTCTTCCGGATGTTTCAGACAGCATTCCCACTCCAGTACCGCCCAGCCTTCGTAATTGTAAGCAGCGAATTTGGAGAAAATTTGTTTGAAGTCGACCTGACCATCGCCCAGTGAACGGAAACGCCCGGCGCGATCTACCCAATTTTCATAACCACCATAAACACCTTGCTGGGCAGTGGGATTAAATTCCGCATCCTTCACATGGAACATCTTGATGCGGTCGTGATAGCGGTCGATAAACGCGAGGTAATCCAGTTGTTGCAACACAAAATGGCTAGGATCAAACAGAATATTGCAGCGCGGATGATGTTCAACCGCAGCAAGAAAACGCTCAAAGGTCGCGCCGTCGTGCAAGTCTTCACCGGGATGGATTTCATAACACACATCCACACCCGCTTTATCAAACGCATCCAGAATCGGTAACCAACGGGCGGCCAATTCGCGGAAACCGGTATCCACCAGACCGGCGGGACGCTGGGGCCATGGATACAGATAGGGCCACAGCAACGCGCCGGAAAAGGTCGCGTGCGCATTAAGCCCGAGGTTCTTGCTCGCTTGCGCCGCCAACATCAATTGATTCACCGCCCACTTCTGGCGCTCCACGGGATTTCCGCGGACAGACTCAGGCGCAAAGCCGTCAAACATTTCATCGTAGGCCGGGTGCACGGCGACCAACTGGCCCTGCAAATGCGTGGATAATTCCGTGACCACCAAATCGTGTTTGGCCAGGATAGATTTGAACTCGTTGCAGTATTCCATGCTGGTTGCCGCGCGCTCCAGATCAAACACGCGACCATCCCAGGTAGGAATCTGTACGCCTTTAAAGCCCAGGCTGCTGGCCCAGGCGGCAATAGTATCCAGGGAATTGAAGGGCGCTTCATCACTACAGAATTGTGCGAGAAATATTGCAGGACCTTTGAGGGTTTTCATGGCCGTTCTCCAAAGCGATTTCAGATGAATTTATTGTAATGAGGGTATTGTCAGGCAATTTATAGTCCGCAAGACTTTATTCGATGTCGTATAGCGGTGCGACAGATCAAACAGTAATTTACACAACTTAACGCTGCTCGGACAGCAGTGATTTTTACGCGTTCAAACGGCGCCAAATTTTTCATGTCGCCATGAAACAACTTACGCGTTTTGTTACATGCATTTTGTTTTTCCGGGCGAACCTGCCGGGGTGGTATTTTACTGGTAAAAAAACGCAAGGCGAGTAAGGTTTTGTGAACGAAGGCTTGCTGCAAGAAATGTGACTCGAATCTGGCGCAGCGAAACCGCTGCGCGATTCATGATTTAAAGCCCAAGGTGTCGGATTACGCTGCGCTAATCCGACCTACTTCTGGTTCTGATCTGGTATTTGGTTTAAAGGCGCGCTTGTTCGGCTTTGACGTGTTTCATGATATTGAGAAATGTATCCGTCCAATAAATATCCTTGTTATCGGCCAGATATTTGAGCAGCTCTTCGTGGGCTTCTTTGGATACCGATAAATGATCACCGCCAATACCGTGGAACGTAAAATTGGCCATGGTGCCTTTTTCAGCGGCCTCTTTCACAACCGCAATCAATTGTTTGCCGGTGACATTTTCAGGTACAGCCACGGTTACCGCGTAAGGATCAAGGGTGGTCATATCCGGGATAACGCCGCCGAACGCCGATTTAATGGCAACAAATTCTGATTTGATAGCCGGCAGATAATTTTCACCACCGGCTTTTAAATCACCGCAGGGTGTTGTGTAAGTGCGTTCACGTTTGCCATCGATGGAAAACAATACTGTGTTAGCAAAACGAATCTGGTCAGCGAGTGCATCGACACTGATCTTGTCCAGATCGCGGTGTGGCACGACCCAACTTTCGCGACCGGGAATAGCACCGGAACATTGATGAAAGATAGTGTGGTTCGCCAGTTCATGACCGCTGGCCGCCGCTGCGCGCCAATCTTCCAGGCGCTTGTCGATGGTGTCGCTCGCCAGGGTTAAATAAAAGCTGCCTTTCAGTTTATATTTATCCAGCGCTGGAATGGCATTATCCAGTTGTGAATTCAGTGCGTCATCGTAAGCCAGATTGACCGCTGCCTTGGCACCGTTTGGCCAAGTGAAGTTTTTTTTGTCCGCAGCAAAACCCGAGGGTACCGTCACGGCTACGCCCAATAATAAAAACGCTTTCAAAAAGGTAAATTTCATGATTTTCCCCTCGTTATTGTTAATCACGCATGTTCGTGTAGGTCGGATTAGCGATAGCGTAATCCGACACTTAAGGCTAGGCCCTATTGCGTTGTACAGCTAGCAGCTTTGTACTTATTAACGCTTCGGTTGATTACTCTTCGGTTAATTAGCGTTTCGTCGGATTACGCTGCGCTAATCCGACCCACAAAAAACGGGTTGGCCCTTGTGAGGCCAACCCGTTTTTTATCAGGCCGAATAATGCGTCATGATTAAATTTTCATATCACCAAAAAAATTTTTCATGCCGTCAAACCAGCTGCGCTGCCGGGGCGAATTCTTTCCGCCGTGCATGGTCGCCTGGAACTCACGCAGCAATTCTTTTTGCTTGGTGGTGAGGTCCACCGGTGTTTCTACCACCACCCGGCACAGCAAATCACCGGGCTGGCCACCACGCACCGGCGTTACACCTTTGCCGCGCAATTTAAACATCTTGCCGGTTTGGGTTTCGGCCGGGACCTTCAATTTGACGCGGCCATCCAGTGTCGGCACTTCCAGCTCACCACCCAACGCCGCATCAACAAAATCAATCGGCACTTCGCAGTACAAATCATTGCCTTCGCGCTCAAAGATATCGTGGCGACGCACACTGACCTGCACATACAAATCACCACTGGGTCCGCCGCCAAAACCGGCCTCGCCTTCACCGGACAAACGAATACGGTCACCGGTATCGACACCGGCGGGCACTTTAACGGAAAGGGTTTTGGTCTCTTCCACACGCCCCTGGCCATGACACGATTTACACGGATCAGAAATGACTGTGCCGCGACCGTGACAACTCGGACAGGTTTGTTGAACAGAGAAAAAGCCCTGCTGCATCCGCACCTGACCGCGTCCACCACAGGTGGTACAGGTCACCGGTTTGCTACCGGACTTTGCACCACTGCCGTCGCAGGTTTTACAGGACACCAGCGTCGGCACTTTAATCTGGACGGTAGTACCTTTGACCGCCTCTTCCAGGCTCAGCTCAAGGGTATAACGCAGGTCTGAACCGCGACTCGCACCGCCGCGCCCGCCACGGCCACCGGCTGCCGCGCCAAAGATATCGCCAAAGACATCACCAAAAATATCACTGAAATTACTGAAGCCTGCACCGGCACCGCCCATGCCCGACTGCGGATCAACACCGGCATGACCGTACTGGTCATAGGCCGCACGCTTTTGCGCATCAGAGAGTACTTCGTAGGCTTCGTTGGCCTCTTTGAATTTTTCTTCTGCGGATTTGTCATCCGGGTTGCGGTCCGGGTGATGTTTCATCGCCTCGCGGCGATAAGCCTTTTTCAAATCCGCGGCAGACACGTCGCGAGAGACGCCCAGCACTTCGTAGTAGTCGCGTTTTGCCATGCTTGCAGCTTTCCAAATAAATCAGTTCAAAAAAATTACTGAGACAGGGTTTTCGTTCTAAAAAATATGCATCGCTTAACGTGACAAATGCGGGACTAGCCCGCATTTGTCGTCGTTCACTTACACATTCGTATAATGATTATTTTTTATCATCCTTCACTTCTTCGAATTCGGCTTCCACGACGCCGTCATCATCGGCTTTCTTTCCGCTATCTGCTCCACCAGCAGCACCTGCACCACCTTGACCTTGAGCAGACTGCTCAGCGTAAAGTTTTTGCGCGAGTGAACCGGAGGCTTCTGTCAGCTTGGTGGTGGCCGCCTGGATTTTTTCCAGATCATCACCTTTCACCACCTCTTCAGCCTCCTTGATGGCAGACTCAATAGCCGATTTCTCATCAGCCGTTGCTTTATCGCCGGCTTCCTTCAAGGTTTTTTGCGTGGCATGGATCAAGCCTTCCAGTGTATTGCGCGCACCGACCACTTCAGCAAATTTGCGGTCTGCTTCAGCGTTGGCCTCCGCGTCTTTTACCATTTTCTCGATTTCTTCATCAGACAAACCGGAAGACGCTTTAATAACAATAGACTGTTCTTTGCCAGTTGCCTTGTCTTTCGCGCTCACGTTCAGGATACCGTTCGCGTCGATGTCGAAGGTCACTTCGATTTGCGGCATACCGCGCGGTGCCGGCGGAATATCGCTCAGGTCAAAACGGCCCAGGGATTTATTCTGCGATGCCTGCTTGCGCTCACCCTGTACCACGTGAATGGTCACCGCGGTCTGGTTGTCGTCGGCGGTAGAGAACACTTGTGATTTCTTGGTCGGAATCGTGGTGTTCTTGTCGATCAAGGGTGTAGCAACACCACCCATGGTTTCGATACCCAAGGTCAGGGGCGTAACGTCAAGCAACAATACGTCTTTTACATCACCGGCCAGTACCGCACCCTGAATCGCTGCACCAATAGCCACCGCTTCGTCAGGGTTAACGTCTTTACGCGGCTCTTTGCCGAAGAAATCAGCCACCGCTTTTTGCACCAGCGGCATACGGGTTTGGCCACCGACCAGAATCACATCATCAATATCGCTGATGGATTTACCGGAATCTTTAATCGCCATCTTGACCGGGTCCATTGAACGGGTCACCAGGTCTTCAACCAGTGATTCCAGTTTGGCGCGGGTCAGTTTTACCACCAGGTGTTTTGGACCGCTTGCATCGGCAGTAATGTACGGCAGGTTCACTTCAGTCTGCTGGCTGGAGGACAACTCAATCTTCGCTTTCTCTGCCGCTTCTTTCAAACGTTGCAATGCCAGCGGATCATTGTGCAGGTCGATACCGGTATCTTTCTTGAAGGTATCAGCCAGGAACTCGATCAAGCGCAAGTCGAAGTCTTCACCACCCAGGAAGGTATCACCGTTGGTGGACAGCACTTCAAATTGATGCTCACCATCAACGTCTGCAATTTCAATAATGGAGATATCGAAGGTACCACCACCCAGGTCATAAACAGCGATGGTGCGATCACCCTTACCTTTGTCCAACCCATAGGCCAGGGCCGCAGCGGTCGGCTCGTTGATAATACGTTTTACATCGAGACCGGCAATCTTGCCCGCATCTTTGGTGGCTTGACGTTGTGAGTCATTGAAGTAAGCCGGTACCGTAATAACCGCTTCGGTAACTTTTTCGCCGAGATATTCTTCAGCGGTTTTCTTCATTTTTTTCAGGACTTCGGCCGAAATTTGCGGGGGTGCTTTTTTATCGCCTTTTACTTCTACCCAGGCGTCCCCATTGTCAGCGGCGACAATTTTGTAGGGCACCATCTTGATGTCTTTTTGCACCACGTCGTCTTTGAATTTACGACCGATCAAACGCTTGACAGCATAAAGCGTGTTGTTGGGGTTAGTGACGGATTGGCGTTTTGCACTTTGGCCCACCAGAATTTCATCGTCATTGGTAAACGCAACGATGGACGGGGTCGTGCGATCACCTTCAGAGTTTTCGATTACCTTGGGCTTGCCGCCTTCCATAATGGAGACGCAAGAGTTGGTAGTACCCAAGTCGATGCCGATAATTTTACCCATGTGATATCTCCTGAATTTTTACCTGGCGCAAGCGCTGCTCACGCACATAAATCTTGGTTGAATGTTGACTGTCTCACCGGCACCCGGCCTGTTGTTGACACTTGGTGATCTATATTGGCCTGCCCGGGTGGATTTCAAGGCTGGGAACGACAAATCCCTACAAACAGACCGACTATTTTC
Organism: Cellvibrio sp.; assembly: GCA_035490615.1. Lineage (GTDB taxonomy): Bacteria > Pseudomonadota > Gammaproteobacteria > Pseudomonadales > Cellvibrionaceae > Cellvibrio. Next base: position 24,540 of record DATJLH010000229.1, on the reverse strand, counting down.
AGCGGTTTGATCAATCCGCAGCCTTGGCGACCACGACCATCGCCGGGCGCACCAGACGACCGTGCAAGGTATAACCTTTCTGGAACACATTGATCACAGTGTTAGGTTCAACGTCCGGATTGGGTACGGCTGAGACCGCCTGATGCAATTGCGGATCAAACGGTGCCCCTTGCGGGTCGACCGCCACCACCTGATGGCGAGCCAATGAATCGAGGAAGGATTTCAGTGTGAGCTGAATACCTTCGGCCACCGGGGCCAGGGATTCGTTGCCGGCGTCTATGGTCGCCAGCGCACGTTCAAGGTTATCAACCACCGGCAACAAATCATTTACCATTCTTTCCAGGCCGAATTTATGGGCTTTTTCCACATCCTGTTCCGCACGGCGGCGGGCATTCTGGGCGTCGGCCTGCGCGCGCAATACATTTTCACGCGCGGTATCCAGTTCGGCAGTTAAGCTGGCGATTTGCGCCTGCAAGGCTTCGACGGACACCTCAACGTCCACATCGGCTTGCGTGTCCGGGGCGCTGGCTTCGGCGGTGGGGGATTCTTGCTGATACTCTTCGTTGTTAGCCACGCTGGCCTCCATCTTTTATTACCTACGTTCTTTCAATCGGCAGCGGTTCAGCTGCCGGCTAAGCTGTGCGGGGTATATGGGGCTAGCACTGCGGGATTCAAGGCAATGTCCACATTTTTGACCGGGGCTTTATTTGCCCTCTGGTCGACGCGCACCAAATACTGTATAAATAACCAGAAAATTCCCCCTTGTGCCGAGGCCCCTATGCTCACTCATCTCAGCATTCAGAACTTCACGCTGGTCGACCACCTGGATCTGGACCTGAAACCCGGTATGACGGTCATTACCGGCGAGACGGGTTCCGGCAAGTCCATCATGCTGGAAGCCCTGGGGCAGACACTGGGCGACCGGGCCGATGGCCAACGGGTGCGCCAGGGCGCGCAGCGTGCCGACATCAGTGCCAGTTTTGATACCAGCAAGATCCGCATCGCCAACAAATGGCTCAAGGAACACGACCTGCAACAGGACGAAACACCCAATGAATGCCTGTTGCGCCGCGTAATCAGCAGCGACGGCAAATCCAAGGCTTATATCAACGGTCAACCGGTTACCCTGCAACAGCTGCGCACCCTGGGCGAGATGTTGATTGATATCCACAGCCAACACGAACACCAATCCCTGTTGTTAAAAGACACGCATCGGCGCCTGCTGGACGAATTTGCCAACCAGGCCGAATTGGCCCGCCAGGTACGCCAGGCCTTCCGCGAATGGCAAAGCCGGCTGGAGCATTACCTGCACCTGCGCGATAACGCCGCTGAGGTCAGCGCTCGTTTCCAACTACTCAATTATCAAGTGCAAGAGCTGGATCAGTTGGGCCTGAAGACCGGCGAACTGGATGCACTCGAAGCGGAGCAGCGCACCCTGGCCAACGCCGAAGATATCCTGCGCGGTAGCCAACAGCTGGCCGCTATCTGTAGCGATGATGAGCAGGGTTTATCCATCAACCTGCATCGCGCCCTGCATATCCTGCGCGCCCTGCCGGAAAAAACGGCGGCATTGCAGGAAGCGGAACAATTGCTCACCAGTGCACAGATCCAGGTACAGGAAGCGCAGCATGAAATTGAACACCATATCGATGGTTTTGCCCTGGACCCGGAACGCCTCGCCTTTGTGGAAGAGCGCTTGTCGGCCATCTATGACATTGCCCGCAAACACCGTATTACCCCCGAGCAACTGCCTGAGCTGATTGCCCAGCTCAGCAGCGAACTGGCTGAGCTGCAAGGGGGCGACGCGCGGTTGGATGTGCTGGAACAGCAGGTTAATGACGCGGAGCGGCAATACCGCCAGTTGGCCGAAACTCTGTCGGCACAACGCCAGAAAGCCGGGTTGAAACTGGCCAAACAGGTCAATGCGCAATTACAAAAACTGGGGATGGAGAATGCCCATTTACTGGTCAGCCTGATTCCCTTTAATGACAAACCGAGCTTGCACGGTCTGGAAGATGTGGAATTCCTGATCAGCACCAACCCCGGCCAGCCGCCGCGCCCATTGAATAAAGTTGCCTCTGGCGGCGAGTTGTCACGCATCAGTCTGGCGATTCAGGTCATCACCGCCCAGACCTCTGCCACCCCCACCCTGGTATTCGACGAAGTGGACGTTGGCATCGGCGGCGCTACCGCCGATGTGGTCGGTAACCTGCTGCGTCAGTTGGGTGAAAAAGGCCAGGTGATCTGCGTCACCCATCTCGCGCAGGTCGCCAGCAAAGGCCATCAACACCTGCAAGTCAGCAAAACCGCTCGCAAAAACAGCGCTGAATCTACTTTGGTGGAGTTGAATGGTGATGCAAAAGTGGAAGAGATAGCACGCATGCTCGGCGGCGCGAAAGTGACCGAACAATCCTTGGCCCACGCGCGGGAAATCCTGGAAAACTAGGGGCCTCTGAACGTTAAAGGCGCTAGCGAGAGAAGGGATAAATAATTGCTTCGCAGGTAACCTTGATTTGCTTGATATAAGTTTGGTGTTAAGGCTTTTGTTTCGCAACAAAAGCCCTAATGCCAGACGGCGACGTACTTTTTATTTGCCTACTTCTTCATCGGTTTAACGTAAAGCACCAGGCTGTGGTCAGTCAGTTGGAAGCCGTGTTCGGCGGCGATGCGTTTTTGCAGGTCTTCAATTTCACTGTTGTGAAACTCAATCACTTCGCCAGTGTCTACACGCACCATGTGATCGTGATGGTCACCACGCGCGATCTCGAAGACTGAATGGCCTCCATCAAAATTATGACGAACCACCAAGCCCGCACTTTCGAACTGGGTCAGCACGCGATACACCGTCGCCAGACCAACATCATCGCCCGCCTCCATCAGTGCCTTGTACACATCTTCGGCACTCATATGGTGTTGCTCCGCCGATTCCAGCATTTGCAGAATCTTTACGCGCGGCAAGGTAACCTTAAGTCCAGCCTTGCGCAGTTCCTGGTTTTCGTCTGCCATTTTTCCTCCGAAATCTTCGCAGTATCCCCGTTGATCGGGTATTATCCCCATTCTTTTGCCAAGTGGAAGCCCTAATATGAAATTAGCCAGTCGCCTCATACTGGTCGCTGTTGTGATTGCAAGTCTTGCCGGTTGTACCAATTTCCGTTTCCCTGGCGTGCACAAGATCAATATTCAACAAGGTCACATCATCACTGAAGAGATGGTCCAACAACTCAAGCCCGGCATGACCAAGCGCCAGGTGCGTTTTGTGCTGGGCAATTCGCTCCTGCCCAATACCTTTAACGATGATCGGTGGGACTACTACTACAGCTTGCGCCGCGGTGCGGATGGCAAGTTCTTTGATTACTTGTTAACGGTCTATTTTGAAGGCGACAGCATGCTGCGTTGGGAGGGTGATTATCTACCCGGACCGGCCCCGATGAGCAAGGATAAATCCGAAGATTACCTGGAAGATGCCAAGCTGAATACGCCGCTGCCCACTAACATTGATGATCCTGTACCACCGGCGGCGCCGGACCTGGACGAATAGTCGCCATGCTCCCCGGCTCAGCCCCCGCTTCTGTCCCCGCCTCGGCGGGGACAGTCGTTTCTGGCCTTTACTCAGCAATACAGATTTGGTCGCGGCCACCGTGCTTGGCCAGGTAAAGCGCGTCATCTGCCATTTGCAGCAAGGTGTCTGCGGTCAGGGTGCTGCTCAATTCGGTACAGGCCAATCCCGCACTGAGCGTGACAGTAAAGTGTTTAGTGTCGACGCTGAAATTGATCTCCTTGAAATTCTGCCGCACATCATCCAGCAAGCCCCGAGCCTCTGTGGCATCGCAACCCGGTAAGACGGCGACAAACTCTTCTCCGCCATAGCGACCGATACTATCGGTTTTGCGCAGGCGTTGGCGCAGCAGGTGAGCCAGCGCCTTGATAACTTTATCACCCGCCGGATGGCCATAGGTGTCGTTGACAGACTTGAAATGATCCAGATCGATCATGGCGACACATAATGGCTCACCACTGCGCCGGGTGCGCGTCAATTCGATATCCACCTGTTCCTTGATACGCGAGTGCTTAAGCAACCCGGTGAGGCTATCACGATCAATAGCGCTGCTTAATTGGCGACTGCGGGCCGCGCGAATCGATACGGCAGAGATAAGCTCGCGGTCACTGATAGGCTTGGCAATAAAGTCATCACCCGCCTGCCCCATCGCTTTGATCCGCTGATCCACGTCCGTCTCCGACGACAAATAGGTGATAGGTACACGCAGCCACTCATCGCTCAGGCGAATCACCCGGGCCAGCTCGGGCCCGGAATATTCGGGAATATTGAGATCCAGCAGGATCATCTCCGGGTTGAAGTTGCGCAGGGCGGTCAGCACGTCCTCCGGGTTCGTCACCAGGTCCACCAGCATCCCCGCCGAGGTCAGCACCAGTCGATAATGCTCCGCCAGGGTTGCATCGTCGTCGACGATCAATACGCGATAGGGCAGTTCGCGGCGGCGATCAAGGTAATGCTCCAGCCGATCCACCAGCCGGATAACGTCCAGGGGTTTGACAAAATAACCGATGGCGCCGGCCTTGACCGCTGCATGGTAGGCCGCAAAATCGTCCCGCGCCGAGATAAAGACCACTGGCAGGGGTTTGGCCAGGGTTTGCTGTAGCGCCGCGACCAAAGACGGCGACTCACGCTGCTCGGCGTCAAACACAATATCCACCACCATAAAATCTGGTGGTACACGCAGGATGGCAGCCTCTGCCGCTTCCAAACGATCAAAGTGCTCCACATGGTGGCCGAAGTGACGCAGGTTCAAGGCGATGTCTTCTGCAACGGCTGGGTCATCTTCAAGCAGGTAAATCAGCGTTTGAGTGGTGGTTTTTTCCGGAGTCGCCACGGCCACCTGCGCGGGGGGCTGTTCGGCTTGCGTCAACGCCGCCAGTGTACCTACCGCAACAGAAAAGCTGCGCAACTGGCCCTGATCAACATCCTGCCCCAGCCATTGCTGCACCTGGATCTCCAGTTGCTTGGCCTGTTTGCCGAGCCGGATAAAACCAAAACTGCCGGCAGAGCCGGCCAGTTTGTGTAAGCGTTGGTGAAGCTGTGCCAGGCGCGCTGCCTGTTGCGCACCCGGATCGGCGAGGGCTCCGGTTGCCAGTTCGTGCAATGCAGCCAGCTCCTGAGGCAAGCGGGCGGCGTAGTCCTCGCGCAGCGCATTGAGTTTTGTGGTGATGTCGGCGTTTGTTGTAGGCACAGGATTTCCCAATCAGGACAACAGTTTTTATCAGCCACCAAGAGCGGCGCACCTTGTGGTATCAGACTGGCCGTTCGCATCAGGATTCCGGTCCGCTACAAGGAATTTCTTTAAACACTATAGACGCTATCTATACTTACGAAACATCAGACGACGATGTTGCGCCAGGGATTCTGTCAGCTTGGATTGATCGGGTACTTTGTCTTATTTTGCTTCAGCAACTTGCATTGATGATGCGAACAGCTGGGCAATGCTGTTCACCGGATATTCATAAGAACGAAAAACCGAGACTTACTATCAATGCTTAAACGAATCTCTGTGCAGGACCTGCGTCTTGGCATGTACATCCATGAACTCTGCGGCTCCTGGATGGAACACCCTTTCTGGCGTTCACGCTTTTTACTCACCCAGCAAAACGACCTGAAAACCCTGCTCGCCAGCGGTATCCGCGAAGTCTGGATCGATACCGCCAGGGGAGCGGATGTCGCGCAGGGGGCCACGGCGAGAACCGATGAAGACGTAGCCGAGGAGACAGAATACCTGTTGCGGGAAGCGGACAAATCTTTGTCCACCTCAACCATCAGTATGGCGGACGAAGTTCGCCAGGCCATGAAGCTGTGTAATACGGCCAAGCAATCGGTGGTGGATATGTTCAGCACAGCGCGCATGGGTAAAGCCATTGAGGTGGGCCAGGCCCTGGCACTGGTGGAAGATATCGCTAACTCGGCCTCGCGCCACCCCCACGCGCTGATCAGTCTCGCGCGGCTCAAGAACGTCGATGAATATACCTACATGCATTCCGTGGCCGTGTGCGGTTTGATGATCGCCCTCGCCCGCCAGTTGAATATGAGCGAAGAACACGTCCGCGAAGCAGGCCTTGCAGGACTGCTGCACGACATCGGCAAGATCGCCATTACCAACCAGATCCTCAACAAGCCCGGCAAGCTGACCGATACCGAATTTGCCGTGATGAAGACTCACCCGGAGCGGGGGCTGCGCATCTTGCAAAACAGTGATTCCGTCAGCCCGGCGGTGCTGGATGTGTGCTTGCACCATCACGAAAAAATCGACGGTACCGGTTATCCCCACGGCCTGCGCGGCGACGACATCAGCTTGCTCGCGCGCATGGGCGCGGTGAGCGATGTGTACGATGCAATTACCTCGGATCGCCCGTACAAACAGGGCTGGCTACCCGCCGAGGCAATCCGCAAGATGGCCGAATGGAGCAAAGGGCATTTTGATGATGCGGTCTTCCAGGCCTTTGTCAAAACGGTCGGGATTTACCCCATCGGTTCGCTGGTGCGCCTGACCAGCGGGCGCCTCGGGGTGGTGATTGAGCAAAACGCCGACTCACTCCTGACTCCCAGGGTCAAGGTCTTCTTTTCCACCAAATCCCGGGTGCAGATCGCGCCGGAGGTGGTGGACCTGGCCCGCCAGCAGGACGAAAAAATCGTGGGCAGGGAATCAGCCGAGACCTGGGGATTTCGCAACCTGGAACATTTGTGGATTGATCAGTAGCAGGCCTGCGCCGCCAACAAGCGAAGCGGTGCCAAAAAGATTGCTCTACACCACATTTTTGGCATGTAAATTTGCATTCTTACTAAAATCGTTCATACTTCGCCCAACATAGGCCGCAGGTATTATCAGACGGCCCCCTGACTGCCGCTCGGCTGTCAGCTCCCTTTATTCCCTTCCCACATACTGACCGGATAGCAGATGCAGGGAAAACAAGTTGCTTCGCAGTCGACATCTGTTTGTCGCGATCATTCTTATCCGGCGGTACCGCTCCGCCGTTACCCAATTGCAGGACGTGATGGATATCCGATGATGAAAAGGTTGTTATTTATCCTGGGCTGTTTATTCAGCACCACTGTTTGCGCCACCTTGAATGACGGCATTAAAGCCTTTGATAACCAGAATTATGCTGCTGCGCTGGCCGAGTTTCGTACCCTGGCCACCGTCGGCAACGCCGAGGCGCGTTATTACCTCGGTATCATGCAGAAGGACGGGCTGGGGATGCCCCAGGACAAAGGCCGCGCAATCGCCTGGCTGAAAAAGTCCGCCCGCCAGGGACATGCCTTGTCCAACTATGAAGTCGGCAAGATGCTGCTCGACGGGGATGGCGTAACACAAGACGTACCCGATGCCATTAAATGGCTCACGGTCGCTGCCAACGCCGGTATCGAGCCCGCCCAAATAACCCTGGCCACCCTCTATTACGACGGAACCAGGACCGACCGAAACCTTCCCCAAGCCATTAGCTGGTTTGAAAAGTCCGCCCGGCAGGGCAATCCACTGGCCCAATTCCAACTGGCCAACAGTTTTTTCAAGGGCGAAGGCCAAACGCAGGATTACACCCAGGCCGTCCACTGGTATCAACAAGCGGCCGAACAAGGTCACACCGAAGCCCAGTACACCCTGGCGTATCTGCATATGGAGGGCAAACATATCCCCCAGGATTACACCGCCGCATTTCAATGGTTCGAAAAAGCCGCTAACGCCCAGCACCCCGAAGCCCAATTCATGATGGGTTACCTGTACGACCAGGGCACGGGTGTGGCCAAAAATGCCAGGTCCGCCCATGAGTGGTATCTGAAAGCGGCAAACCAGGGTTATGGCGAAGCGCAGTTAATGGTGGGCTACCTGTATTTTGTCGGCAAAGGTACCCGGAAAAATCCGCAACTGGCAGAAGAGTGGGTGGCAAAAGCCGTTGCCCAGGGCAACACCAAAGCCCAAAAAACCCTCGACGATATTCGCAAGGCCCAAGCGCAGTAAATCACCTGATTCCTCCATGATGCGGTGAAGATTCATCGGGGTGGTGTAGTGCCTGTAGATTGTGAAGAAGCGAAAAAAGGTGGGAGGTAAACACCTGAGAGCAAGCGGTGAGAAAACGTGTTTAACAAAAAGGCGTGGCTAATTTTTTTGAGAGGTTAATCCATGAATGTAAACAACACACAACGCAAAAAGCACGGCCTGGCCTTGGCCATCGCCGGCTTGATGCTAACGCCTTGGGCGCAGGCAGCAGATGTCAACATCTCCGGCTTTTTGTCCGTCGGTGGTGGCTTCGTTGACGATGAAAACAGTATCGCCTACGGCGGTTATGACGATGAAGATTTAACGTTCGACAAAAACCTGCTCGGCTTGCAAGTGAGCGGCAAGGTGAACGAGAAAATTTCGGCCACCGTGCAAATGATCGCACGCAGCAGTGACGATTATGACTTTAGTGCGGAGTGGGCTTACCTGACCTGGCAGGCCACCGAAAACAGTAAAGTGCGTGTCGGCCGGTTGCGCACACCGTTTTATATGTTTTCCGATTACCTGGATGTGGGTTATACCTACGCCTGGATCTCGGCACCGCAAGAACTGTATTACTTGCCGTTTAACAATGTTAACGGCATCGACTATTACCTGACCTCCGCCCTGGGCAGTTTCGATACCAGCTTCCAGGTTTACGTCGGCAGTTTTGATGATGACTTTGTACTCACGGGTATTTCTGCAACAGCGGAATCCAAAAACCAGATGGGTGTCGCCGCCACTATCGGGCGCGATTGGTGGACGCTGCGTGCCGCCTATCACCAAACCGACCTGACGATTGAGTTCAGCGATTTCCAGTTGAGCGAAACCGTCAGCTTCAACCAATTTTTGGGTCAGCTTGAAGCTTCACCCTTTGCCGATACAGTTACCAAGGTATTGGTCGATGAAGATCGCACGACGTTTGCGGAAGTGGGCCTCAACATCGACACCGGCCGTTTTGTTGCGGCGGCGGAATATGTCGAGTTTGATGTAGAGGATTCGTTCCTCTCCAAAAATATTCGCCACTACATCATGGGCGGTGTGCGCGCCGGGGATTTTTTATTCCACGTGACCAGCGCCAAGTCGGATGACGAACTCGCCTCACCGGAAGCCGGTATTCCAGTAAGTGCGGAGACTGCACCCATCATCGGCACCTTACAGGCGATTGCGGCAACGCGCGGTGAATTCCGCGATACCGTGTCTTACGGTGTACGCTGGGATGTCAGTTCCGGTGTGGCCTTGAAGCTGCAATACGACGACGTGGATGATAATAAAGGCGAACAGAAAGTTTTCTCTGTTGCGTTGCAATCAGTGTTCTAAGAGGAAGCGCCATGATGAAAAATTTCTTACGTTCTGTAGCCGCTATGGCAATCATCAGCTGGTCCGGTGCGGTGCTGGCTGAAGTGGCTGTTATCGTTCATCCCTCCGCCGGTTTTGACAGTTTGACGGCCGATGAAATCTCACGCCTGTTCCTGGGAAAAAGCAAAAGTTTTCCCAACGGCTCCCCCGCTATTCCCCTGAACCAGGACGATGGCTCTGCCACGCGCGACCAGTTCAACCAGGCAATTTGCAATAAAAGCCCCAGCCAATATAAAGCCTACTGGTCCAAGCTGGTGTTTACTGGAAAAGGCACGCCACCCAAAGACAGCGGTGACGACGCAGCGGTAAAAACCCTGGTTGCGGGTAACCCGAAGATGATCGGTTATGTGGACGCCAGTGCGGTGGATGATTCGGTTAAGGTGATCTACAAATTGCCGTAAAGTAGCTGTAAGTAAGATGTATCGCTAAATCAAAACGCCCGGTGAATCCGGGCGTTTTCTTATGAAAAGGAACTTTACTGACGCTCCCAGATTTCGCGCAATTGATCCACCAGCAACATCGGATCAAATGGCTTGGCGATGACACCGACCGCACCAAGGTCCAGGTAGGCCTGCACTTCCTGCGGTTGCACCTTGGCGGTCATAAACACCGCCGGCGTGGTGGCCAGCGTGGGAAATTCACGCAAGCCTGCCAGGGTTTCCGGGCCATCCATATTGGGCATCATCACATCCATCAGGATTAAATCCGGATTGAATGCCTCGGCTTTTTGCAACGCCTCACTGCCGGATGAACATACCTCCAGCGTAAACCCGTGAATCGTCTCCAACACCATGACGGCGATTGCCTGGATATCCGGATCATCTTCAACATACAAAATTCGTTGCAACTCGGTGTGCATGATGCGTCCCCCACACTATTCCGCACAAGGTAAGGTAATCGTAAAACAACTGCCCAGCCCCGGCTGCGACTCAACGCTGATTTTACCGTTCATCTGTTCCAGCAATTCTTTGGTGATCGCCAGCCCCAGGCCCGAGCCACCTTTCTGGCGGGAATCCGATGCATCAGCCTGGGAAAATTTTTCAAACAGGCGGTGCTGAAACTCCAGCGGTATACCGGAACCATAATCAATGACCGATAACGCAATATGCTTGTCATCCGTCGTCATTACACGAATATCGACACGGCCACCGGGTGGTGAAAACTTGGCGGCGTTGGACAGCAAATTGGTCATCACCTGCAAGAAACGTTGTTCGTCCACCGTAACATACAGATCCTCGGTTACCGGCTCCAATTGAAAATTCACCTGGTATTGGTCGCCGTAGGTTTTGTTTTCATAAACGGCTTGCTCCAGCAAGCTCCGCAGTGGCTGTTTATGGAAATTGAAGTCCATCTTGCCGGCCAATAATTTTTCCATGTCGAGCAGGTCATTGATCAACAAGGTAAGCCGCCGGCTGTTTTTGTAGGCGATGTCCAGCATAGTGCGGGATTTTTCCGGCGCCTCATCGAGCGCCCCGCTGACCACCAGCTTCAAGGCACCGGAGATGGAGGTCAAGGGCGTACGCAATTCATGGCTTACCGTCGACACAAATTCGTCTTTCATATGCTCCATTTTCTTGCGCTCGCTGATATCCCAGATAAAACCATCCAGGTATTTCAAATGGCCCTGCGCATCAAAGATACCGCGCCCCACTTCCTGCAGCCAACACCACTGTCCATCGGCCCGTTGCACGCGATATTCCAGTGTGAATTCGCGCTTCTCGCTAATCGCCGCGCGCACAATATGACCGGCTGTGCCGGCATCATCGGGATGCATGATATCGCTGAAACTGCGCCGCCGATTGTCGATAAAATCTTCGGCCGGATAACCGGTCAGCGCCTCCACTTCATCGCTGAGGAATTGCATACTCCATTGATGATCGTTGACACAACGGTAGATTGCACCGGGCAAGTTACTCAACATGCTGCGAAAGCGTTCTTCATTTTCTTCCAGCGCGCGGCGCGACTCCATCAGCGCGGTGATATCCACATGGGTGCCGAACATCATCAACGGCATGCCGTCCGCCGTGCGTTTGGATACGCTGCCATGGGCGTGTATCCACACCCAGAAACCCAATTTGTGGCGCATGCGGAACTGGCAATCGTAATAATCTGTCCGGCCACTGAAATGCTGTTGGAGCATGGCCTGGGCATGCACCAGATCTTCTTTATGTGTCAGTGATGACCAGGTCGACATACTCAGCGGTTGCAACTCTTCCAGCGAGTAGCCGAGCATTTCTGCCCAGCGTTCATTGAAGGATGCCCCACCGGTCTGCACGTTAACTTCCCAGGTGCCGACATTAGCGCCGTTGATAATGGACTGCAGATTTTCAGCATTGCGTTGCAGCAGGTTATTGGCTGATCGTAAATAAAATAATTGCATCACCTGCCGCGCCAATGCGGCTAACGCCTTTTGTTGCTCTGCGGTCAGGGTGCGCGGTTTGTAATCCACCACACACAGGGTACCCAGTGCAGCGCCCGCGTCTGTCACCAGCGGCGCGCCGGCATAAAAGCGAATGTGCGGCTCACCGGTCACCAGGGGGTTATCGGCAAATCGTTTATCCTGCAAGGCGTCCGGCACAATGGTCAGCTGCTCCGGTTGCAAGATGGCGTGCGCACAAAAGGCGATGTCGCGGGCCGTCTCGGAACCCTCCAATCCGACGCTGGATTTAAACCATTGGCGCTCCTTATCAACCAGCGAGATGATGGACGTCGGCACATCGCAAATCATGCTGGCGATAGCGGTGATATCGTCAAAGTTTTTTTCCCGGGGCGTATCCAGGATCGATAAGTCGTAGAGTGCTTGCAGGCGCAGCATCTCATTGGGGGGCAAGGGCGGTTTCATGATGGCTTACCGCTATCATCCCGTAACAGGTGCGCCTTTTGACTGTGTAAAAAATGATTCAATGACATCAAGGAATTCCTGACTGGATTCACGATTTTTAACAAAGGCCATTTCAATCTGCTGTTTTTGTGCCTCATTGAGTTCACTGGACGACAATACAATGATCTTGGCGGCGGGCTGGTGTTCGCGCAATTCCGGCAACAAATCCCAACCATTGCCATCGGGTAAACCCAAATCCAGGATAACGAGTTGGTACAGGTTTTCCCGCATCTTCTCGCGCGCTTCCGCCAGGCTGGCCGCGCCGTCAAACTCGGCGTAACGATGCCCGATAAAAGCAATTAGCCGCTGCAAATCCACATCGTCTTCAATATGCAGAATATGTATCGGCACAGACTGGTTGTGGCTGACCGCCTCCTTGACCAGGGATAACAGGCGCGTTTCGTTGATCGGTTTTTCCAGCCAGTCTACATGGGACAAATTCAGGTCGCTGTTGATGGTGAGGCGCCCTTCATCTACCGCCGCGGAGACGACCACCACCGGTATGTCAGCGGTACTTTTACGCGCGCGAATTTGTTGCAAGACCTGCAGGCCACTCATGTCCGGCAACATTAAATCCAGGGTGACTGCACCGTAAAGTTTACGGGAGAGACTCAATAATGCCGTCGCCCCGCGATCAGCAATATCCACCTGATAACCCGCATTACGCAGCATGGTGGCGATCAGATCTGCCACTTCATGGTTATCTTCCACCACCAGGATGGGGCGGTATTCTGTCATCGGCTCTGCCCGCGCCGAAAAATTAACAGGCGAGCTGTTCACGCACGGCAAATCAAAATAAAAGGTCGAACCCATGCCTTCGACCGACTCAAAACCGATACTGCCGCCCATGCGTTCCACCAGTTCCTTGCATATCGCCAGCCCCAACCCGGTGCCGCCTTTCTGGCGACGATCCGATGAATCCGCCTGGGAAAATTTCTGGAAGATACGCGAACGAAATTCTTCGGGGATGCCTCCGCCATTATCACTGACTGCCACACGCACCAGTTCCCGGTGGAGACTCACGGTAATCTTGACGACGCTGCCGGGCGGGGAAAATTTGGCGGCGTTGGACAGGAAGTTGGTGAGCACTTGCAGGAAGCGGGTTGCATCCACCACCACCTGTACATTCACCTCACTCCCCTGCAACTGAAAGCTCACCTGGTGTTGGGCCGCGTAAGCGGTATTTTCCTCCAATGCCTGCTGGATCAAGGGCACCAATTCATGAGAGCGCATATCAAAATGCATCTTGCCCGCCACCAGCTTTTCCATATCCAGCAAGTCGTTCACCAGATGGTTTAATCGCAGACTGTTTTTGTGGGCGATGTTGATCATCTTGTACAGGTTGGGCGGCAATTCGCCGGTAGCGCCGCCGACGATCAATCCCAAGGAACCGCTGATAGCAGTCAGTGGCGTGCGCAATTCGTGACTGACCGTAGAGATAAATTCGCTCTTGAGGCGATTTGTACGTTTTAGCTCGGTGATGTCGCGCGCGATGCCGAGAAACCCGTTGATATCACCCTGCGCGTCGCGCAGGCAAGTCACCGCCAATAACACCGGAATATGGCTGCCGTCGCGATGCACGTAGGTCCATTCATTTTCATCCTTTTCACCGCGCCGCGCCTTGGCCACATAGGCTTCAAAGGCATCCCTAATGTTCAGGTTTAATTCAGTGGATATTGCGCGCGCGTGCGCCATCATTTCTTCCGGCAAATGAAAGGCCACCGGCGTGTGTTTTCCGACAACCTCCTCGGCCGTATAACCGAGCATATTTTCCGCACCGCGATTGAATGTTTTGATGAGGCCTTTTTCATCGACCGAGATAATCGCCACACTCGCCGCATCGAAGATGGCCTGACGCAGCTCATTGGTTTCCTGCAAGCGTTGTTCCGCATCCTTGGCAGCCGTGACATCGGAAATAAATCCATGCCAGAGAATGCTGCCATCATCCAGTTTTTCCGGCTGCGCATCACCCTGCACCCAGATCAAGCCGCGCTGTGGATGATTAACGCGGTAGCTGACCCGCCAGGTTGACAGGGTGATTGCCGATTCATTCACCGATGCGGCCACCGCCTCGCGGTCGTCCGGGTGGATAACCTGATAAATCGCGTCCGCATTAACGGAGGCTTGCGCCGGGTTAACGCCATAGACCATTTTGATGCCGGCACTCGCATACGGAAAAAACGAACTGCCATCAGGGTTCAATTGAAATTGGTATAAAAAGCCGGGCAATCGATCACTCAATTTGGTGAAGCGTCGGTAGAGCGCGCGCTGCCGGTCATCCTGTTGCCAATGGGTGATAACCGACCCCATCCAGCGTGCCAGCAAGCGCATAAAATCCTTGTCCTGTGCATCAAAGGGTGTCGCACGTGCCGCGCTGGCGCAAGAAAAGCTGACGGTGCCATAGACGTCGCCTTCAACCCAGAGCGGAACGCCAATGTAGGATTGCAATTGCAGCGCTGTGTGCGCCGGGTGATCGGCAAAAGGAGAATCGGAAAAACATTGCACGGCCACAACGTCACCATCGGCCAAGGTGATGCTGCAGGGCGTTTGCTGCAAGGGAAAGTGTTGCTCGTCCTGAAAACGGCCATCGGGAGAGATCTGTACCACTACCGCGTAGTCCGTATTTTTTACCCGGCTGATGATGCCGTAATGCATGCCCAGGTGGCGCGCGCCCAGAATCAGTGAGCGGCGCAGCTGCTCTTCAAATTCCACCGCCGGCAAGGAGGCGATGTCGTTCAGCGCACGCAAGGCAGCCTGCTGGCGCAGGATCGTGATTTCACTATGTTTGCGCGATGAAATATCCGTGTAGACACCGAGCATACGCGCAGCGCGGCCATCTGCTAACCACTCCACCACCTTGCCACGGGTGTAAAACCATTTATAGGTTCCGTCGTGAATACGCAGGCGGTGTTCATTTTCAAACATGGGTGTCTCGCCTTTGATATGGCGAGTCATGTCATTTACGCATTGTTCTTTATCGTGGGGATGCAAACGACTTAACCATTCTTCGCCATCATCCTCAACGGGATAATCCGTCGGGACGCCACAGATTTTTTTCCATTCCAGCGAGAAGGTGGCTTTATTGGTAACAATATCCCACTCCCAAAAACCCGAATCACTGCTCGCCAGTGCCAGCATCAAACGTTGCCGCGCCGTTTCGCTGGAGTCACGCTCCTGTTCCAATTGGATGCGGTGTTCATCAATCAATGCGCGAATGTAACGCCGGGTAAAATGCCACAACAACAGCATCATCACCTGCGCCAACAGCAACGCGAATAACCATTTCACCAGCGTGTCGCGGCGCGTTTCATTGTAGATGGCGTGTTCGTTGGAGATATCCTGCCAACTGTAGATGGCAGCAACCGGTGGACGTTGCGGGTCAAGGTCGCCCTGAAAATCCCGCAAGGCAATGGCGTGAATCAAATAAACCTTACCCTGCCAGGTCACGATCCGGTAACCCGGCTGCGAAGGATCGGGCAGCAGGCCATTCAGGTACCAGCGCTTGAAGATGTCATCGGAAAAGCTTTCCAATAACCAGTGCCCTTCTATCGTTTGTTCAGGCAGGGTCAGTTCAGCGCGCGCCCTATCCCATAAAACGGTGTTAAGTAATTCCGGCGCTAACACGATGGCCCGCCCCGAACCCTCGGCGTGGGGTCGGTGAGCCAGTAAACCCACACCGACTTCAATCGCGGCAATCGGTAAGTCACCGGCATTATCCTGCGCAAACACCGGCGCCACCCCCCGGTACCCGGCACCGTGACGACTCACCTCCATGCCTTCACGCTGGCTCCCGCCGGTTAATACCTCCATGACCAACGGACGCAAATGGAGCTGCCGGTCACCAAAACGCTCTGGCCGATGCATGCGCAATAACACCGTAGCGTCCGGAGCCAGGCTAATTTGCAGGTAGCGCGCATTTAACGCTTGCAGGTCGCGCCAGTAAGGTTGCAATTGGCGCTCCAGTTCGGCGCGTATGCGCGCCATAGCTTCGCTGTTTTCAGCAGGAACACGTTGATGGATATCGTAGGCGGTACGGATGGTGGCCAGGATTTGCGGGTTAGCCGCAATTAACTCCGCCCCTTGCACGGCTTGTCGTGTCAGATGCCAGCGATTGATGTTTACCTGCAACGACAACATCTCTACGCCCGACCCCAGGCGATCACGCCACAACTTATCCTGTTGCCGCCATTCATAATGCAGCAACAACACGAACACACCGGTCAGCACCAGAGCCAACAGCCAGGGCATCACCCGGAACAGGCGTTTTATCTTGTTATAAGGCATTGGTTATCTCTGGCAATCCGCACCACAAAAAGGCCACCCAAATATGACTCAGTGTAGTGCAAAATTGCCAAAGCGCCCGTTACCTGCCACACCTGACGCAACAACCCAGGCCGGATTAGCCAAAGGCGTAATCCGCCATTCTGTAAACCCATGGCGTCTATCACCGCTGACAAGGTTCAAGGATACGCCCATCAGCGCGTCGGGATATCATTCAGAAAAAACAGAAAAGAATTAAACAAACTGAAAGGAAAAATCCTGGCCAGGGCGAACCACCCGATGTTGACCAGAACTGGATTTACATAACGCTTACCCAAAGAACACTACCTGGTGTTTCTATTCTTATTCTTATTCTTCTACTTTTATTCTTCTACTTATTTTTCTACTTATTCTTCCATTTGCTTTTCAAAGCATCTTCTTGTTTGCCCTTCCATAGGTTTACTTTTACTGCGTATTTATCCTGCTACTTATTTTCCGGCCTGATTAACTTGCGCTGTTCAAGCGCTTCAATGATCAGCTTTCTCGCCATCCACGCCACCGTTCGATCTTGCCGCTTGGCAAGCATGCGAACCGCGTTATTAATTTCCGTATCCACCCTCAGGGTGAGAACAACTTCTTTTTTCATGGCCAACAGTAACAAGCTTCCAGTGAATTCAGAAAAATGGAAAAAGCGTTTCCATACCTTGAACGTCAGCACTTTGCATGCAGCACAAGTACCTTGAGCGATAGTAGCAACAACTTTTTTACGCTTTCAATGAATACAATGTATTCATTGTATGGGTGTACCTCAGGTGCTATATATTTTCACAGGGATTTAGCCTCGCGCTAAAAAATGTTTATTTATTTGCGTGAAACGCAACTGATTATATGAGATGTACCCAAGGAAATGCAATTAAAAGATATTGTCCGCACCCGCATCTGCACATCACAACAACACAATGCCAATGAACTCAAGGCCTTTATCCATTGGGCAAGGATGATTGACGAGGACGTTATGCAGAGTGTGTTGTGTGAAATACACGAAGAATTACAGCAGGAAGCGCAGCACTTCCAACAGATAAGCCAATTGGTCGGGCGGCCGCTCTTGCACCATCAATTGCGTCTGCAATGGTGCCGCTTCTGCACGCAGTTACAAGCCTATTACCAACCCTTTTCTGCGCACGCCTGCGCCAGCAGATTACATTGATGTTCAGGGATATTGTTATGCAGGAAGACTGGCAAGCCGTAAAAGCTCGGGTAAAAAGCAAAATCTGTATCATCCGGATGGTACCCAATTATCCCATGGGCGCTTTTGCTGAATGGGTAACGGCACAGAATCTCGAGATCGCCCCGCTGGTCGATATGCTCGACATCATCCAGATGGATCTGGATGCGGACGAGACCGCACTACGCCACACCAAAAACAAAACCCCCTCCCAATTACGACTTCACGCACTCTACGGTTACTGGTGCCTTTATTGCTCCCAAATTCGCGCTTACTACAAGGCGATACTTCGCGATCCACACTGCAAGCGGCGATTGTCGTTTTTGTTGTAGCGAATTTGCGGAGCAATTTTTTTCGGTCAGCTGGCTGATCATGATCCGAATGCAGATTCCTTTTGGCACCCACAAAACCGATTGACAGTCGGTTTTTATCGGCGTAACGTCCCTGCACTGGCAGGCACAGCACACGAACTACAACAAGAATGAAAACCATGGCGCATCAACACCCCCAATCTTCCAGCGTACCCCCCCTCGGCGAATTGGAAATTGCTGTGCTGGAATATGTCTGGCATCAACCGCAAGTCTCCGCCAAAGAGACCCATGCAGCCATAGGCGCGGCGCGGGGAATTTCTGCCAACACCGTGCAATCCACACTGGAACGATTATTTCGCAAACAACTGCTGCGCCGGGAAAAGCAGGGTCACGCATTTTATTATTCTGCACAGGTCCCGCGTCAGCAGTTACTGGTGGGATTGATCAATGATGTGCTGGGTCGCTTCGGTCGCGATACGCCCTCATCGCTAGCCGCTTTTGTGGAGGCGGCGGAGCAGCTCGATGAGAATGCATTGCAGGCTCTGGAAGCAGAAATCATTGCGCGTCGTAAACGTGAGGGCAGGCGCTGATGGATAATGCTCTGGGGTTATTCTGGTCATTGTGGCTGGTCGCCATCCTCGGTTGGTTACTGGGCACACTCTGGCCTTATGTGAGCCTGCATTTTGTGGACAACAGCCGTTTGTCACCGGCATCCCGCGCGCGACGGGTGTTGATCCTGGCTGCTCTGCCCTGGCTGTTACCCGTGATATTGGTCACCCTCGTAAACGCTGTGCCATTGCTTAAAGCGAGCCATTGGGTAGCAGATCATTGCCGTTATCACAGTCACGGTCACCTGCACGCCTGTGATGCAATCGCAGGATCAATCGACTTTGGTTACGTCAATATCACCCTCACCGGTTTGATCATTGTCTTACTGCTCACCAGCTTCCTGCGGTTGGCTCGGCGCGAGTGGCAGATGCGCCGCCGGTTGCTCATGCTGTCTGCTTTTGCGCAGGGTAAGCCACGTGTCCGGGTGGTGGATGATCGGCGCCCTTTCGCGTTGGCTGCCGGTATTCACAACCGCTTCGTATTGTTGTCACGGGGTTTGTTGCAGCAATTGTCCCGCCGTGAAAAGCGCGTAGTGCTCGCCCATGAATTCGCCCACCTTCGCCATGCAGACCCACTGCGCAACCTGCTGTTTGAATGCCTGTTGACCCTGCACTTACCGCAGCGGGCCACTGCGCTGCGCCGGGTATGGCAGCAGGCGCTGGAGGAGCGCGCAGACGATGCAGCGGTAGCCCGCTTTGGACGCGATGCGGTGGCCAGCACGCTATTACAGGTCATCCGGGCCAGCCGGTCTTACCACACCGAACGCTGCTCTGCAGTAGGAGCCAATGCGCTCCAGCGCATCCAGCGGTTACTCGCTGCCCATGAGCGCGAAACCCACCCTGCCTATTTCTTTGAGAGCGTCCATCTGGCGGGTTTACTGGTTGTGGCAGCGCTGGCATTTTCCCATCACCACACACTGGAAACCTGGGTAGCCTGGGTGGCGGGAATTTGATATGCGAGCGGCGCTACTGGGTTTACTGCTATTGAGCAACCTTGTTCTGGCCACCGAGTTGACGGAATGGGCAGCGGTAGAACGCGCCTTGCAACAACCGGATATCGCCGCGCAATTGGATGCACACCGCGCCCTTGCCCGCAGCAAGGTGGAGCGCGCCGGGCGCTGGGATAATCCGCAGGTCGAATATGCCCGGGAAACCCTTGATACGCCGAACGGAAACAACGAGGAAACACTTTATCTGGTGCGACAACGCATCAATCTGGCCGGTGTTAAAGGGCTTGAACGACGAGCAGCTCATCTGGCGCTGGATGCTGACGAAGCGCGCCTGGAACTCAATAAGCGCGACATTATCGGTGACGTCCGCCAGTTGTTTTACCAGGCGCTTGCGAGCGCCGAGCAGTATCAAACCTTAGCGCTCTGGCACCAACGGCTGACAGAACTCACCCGCGATGTCAGCGCACGTACCGCCGCGGGTGACGCATCGCGATACGATCAGGCGCGGCTGGAACGGGAGCTGGCGCTATTAACCGGCGAATTGCTCAGTGCGCGTAGCGCTTATGCCTCGGCCCGTGATCATCTCGCGGTGTTAACCGGTACCGAAACCACTGCGCTGGTCGGCGACCTTCTTCCCCCGGCCGCTGCCTCGGTGATAACACCCGCCCTTATTGAAAAACATCCCTCGCTGCGCGCCCTGAGTGCCCAAGCCGAGAGTGCGGATGCGGAGCAAAAAGCCGCGCGGCGCTCGCGCTGGCCCGAGGTTACCCTCGGCGTAGGCCAACGCGACCTCGTGGATAGCGGAATGAAAGCTGATGGTCACGTGGTTTCGGTGACTCTCGATATTCCGCTGTTTGACCGTGCCCAAGGCGACATCTCGGAAGCTGCTCAACGGTCGCGGTTGCTGCGCGCTGAACACGCGCTGGAGGAGCATCACCTGCTCGCCGAGGCCCGTCGGATTCAGCGCGACTGGTCGGCGCAGCGCGAAGCAGCCTTGGCCTTGCAACCGGACGAAGCCCGCAGCCTGATCCCTATGGCCGAAGCGGCGTTCAAGGCAGGAGAGATCAACGTGATGGAACTCATCGATGCCTACCGCACAGAAATCGCGGGTCGGCAGGAACGGATCAGCCGATCACTGGCGGCACGGCACGCTTACATCCAATGGCAAACACTGACAGGAGAATAATCATGGAATCTTTCATTCGATCATCCGACACCGCAGCGATTTTTACTAAACAGCATCTGCTGAAAGGGTTACTGATGGTTATCACCGGCGTGATGCTTAGCGCATGCAGCCCGGACCAACAGGCAACCGATCATGGCCACTCCCACGGCAGCGGTGCTGATCACCATGCCCACGAAGGTGACAGCCACGATCACGGCGAAGGCACCCACACCCACGATGACGCCCCCACAACAGAAGCGTTTTACGGTGATGAAGCAGCGGCAACAGAAACCTCACCGGCAGCCACTTCAGCATCAGCCCCTGACGCCCACAGCAGTGAAGCCCACGACCATTCCCACGCTGACGACGAGCATACTCACGACCATGATCATTAAACCCTTGGCAGGGGTGTTAGCGGTGGCCCTGTGGTTGGGTGCCTGTAGCGACCACCCTCAGGGCGATCACCAGGAACACGCCCAGGAGGCGGCGCTGGTGTATACCCATTACACCGAAACGAGCGAGCTATTCGTCGAGTTTCCACCCCTGGTTGTGGGCCAAAGTGCGCGCCTGCTTGCGCATTTCACCCAACTGCCCGATTACACGCCAGTAACCAGCGGCATTGTTGATGCTGCCTTGCAGAAAGACGGCAAGACGCTGGCCCGGTTTCGTGTCAAGGCCCCGACACGGGACGGGTTATTTACACCGGTTGTCACCCCACGCGATGCCGGGAGGTTTCATCTGGTAGTGACGTTGAGCCGCGAGGGGCAAGCAGTCACCCATGATCTTGGAGAGGTGAACGTCTTCCCCGCCGCCGAGGCGGTTGACGTGCATCAGCCGGAACCCGAAGGCGACATCCGGTATTTAAAGGAACAACAATGGCAGAATCCCTTTGCCACCACGATCGCCAGCTACCAAGCGCTTCGCCCGTCGGTGCCGGGGCACGCGGAAGTCCTGGCACCTGCTGATGCCGGTGCCGACATCCCCTCACCCGCCGATGGTTACATTGCCGCCATTGATCTGGTGCGTGCCGGCGATTCGGTCGAGGCCGGCGAGCTGCTGGGGTATCTGGTGCCGCGTCTCGGTGATACGACCGACCTGGGCGATGCCCTGGTCGGTCTGCAACGCGCGCGCAGCCAACTGCAATTAAGTGAACAAGAACTGGAGCGCACAAAGGACCTGGTTGCCCAGGGCGCTGTGCCGGAGCGCCGCTTGCAGGAAGCACAGCAAGCCTACGCCATCGCCCAGGCAGAATGGAAAGCAGCACAAGCGCGGATCGAACAACGCCAGAGCGGCAATCAGCAGGCTGGCCTGGCCTTGCGTGCACCGGTTGCCGGCGAGGTAATTGAAGTGCGCGCCCATCCCGGCGCCTTTGTACGTGCCGGTGAGCAAATCTTCCGTATCGCGGCACCGGATCGGCGCTGGCTGCACATCCAGATACCGGAGCGATTCGCCACGGATCTGCACAATGCCAGCGGCGCCTGGTTTGAAGGGCCCAATAATGAAACCCGCCTGCTCGACCAGAGCACCGGTGCCAGGGTGGTACAGGTCATGAGCGCCATAGCACCGGTAACACGTACTGCCAGTATCACCCTCGAATATCCCAGCACCGCCGGACCAACCGCTATCGGCAGCCGTTTTGCGGTGCAGGTCTATGTTGGCGCGCCGGAACAACGCCTTGCGATACCCCGTTCAGCCCTGATTGATGACGCTGGCCAACAGGTGGTCTACGTCCAGAGCAGCGGCGAAACCTTTGCGCGTCGCCCGGTGCAGACTGGTGTCATTGACGGGCAGCACATCGAGGTGCTCAGCGGTATTGCGGCCGGTGAACGCGTGGTCAGTCGCGGGGCTTACACCATCAAGCTCGCCTCTGCCGGCGGGGACGATATTGGCCATGGCCATGCGCATTGATTCCCCGTCGGATTCACTCATAAGTATCGGACTACCGCATGATTGATCGCATTATCCGTTGGTCGCTGAGTAACCGTCTGCTGGTCCTGGCCAGTGCCGCCGCGCTCTTGTGTTGGGGCGGCTGGGTCGCCGTTAAAACCCCGGTCGATGTATTTCCCGACCTCACAGCGCCGGCTGTGACTATCGTGGCCGAGGCGCAGGGTATGCCGCCCGAGGACGTGGAGCTGCTGGTAACCCATCCTATTGAAACTGCCATGAACGGTGCTGTCGGCGTTCGCCGGGTGCGTTCGAACACTGGCGTGGGTAATGCGGTCATCACCATCGAATTTGAGTGGGGCACGGATATCTATCGGGCGCGGCAGATCGTGGCGGAAAAGCTGCAGGGTACGCTGGCGAGCCTGCCTGCCGATCTGCCACCACCGCAGCTCGCCCCGGTTTCCTCCATCATGGGCGAGATCATGTTTATCGCCTTGCACTCTGATGCTCACGATGAGATGACCCTGAAGACTACCGCCGACTGGGTAGTACGCCGCCGTGTGTTAGCAATTCCCGGTGTGGCCGAAGTCATTCCCATTGGCGGTGAGACTCGCCAGTATCAGGTGATTGCCAACCCCGAACGCCTGGCCGCCTATGGTGTGACCCTCGATCAACTGAAACAGGCTGTCGCAGCGGCCAGCCGTAACGCCGCCGCCGGGTTTATTACCGACAATGACCAGGAGTTTCTGATTCAGGGGATCGGGCGGGTAACGGATATTCGCTCGCTGGAGCAAGCCTTGGTTGTCACCCGTGAGGGTGTGCCGGTTGTCGTTCGCGACCTGGCAGATGTCCGCGTCGGCCCGGCACCACGCCGGGGCACCGGGGCCTATAAGGGGCAACCGGCGGTGGTGCTGGGAATCCAGAAACAGCCGGGTGTGAATACCCTTGAACTGAGCGAACGGCTCGACGGTGTATTCGCGGATTTGCAAAAGACCCTGCCCGCCGGGATGCGCATTGAAACCGATGCGTTTCGCCAGGCGGATTTCATTACCACAGCGATTGATAACCTTGGTGCGGCATTGCGCGATGGCGCCATCCTGGTCGTGGCGATCATGTTTGTCTTTTTATTCAGCGCCCGAGCCACCGGCATCGCCTTGCTGGCCATTCCGTTGTCGTTGCTGGTCGCTGTGCTCACCATTCGCTGGCTGGGCGGCAGTATTAACACCATGACGCTCGGCGGCATGGCAATTGCACTGGGTGCGCTGGTGGACGATGCCATCATCGTGGTGGAAAACATCGTCAAACGGCTGCGTGAAAATCAGCTCAAGCCGACGGCTCAACAACGGGCTCCGCTGGAGGTCGTATTTACCGCGACCCGCGAAATCGAGGGTTCAATCGTTTTTGCCACACTGATCATCATCCTGGTGTTTCTGCCGCTGTTTTTTCTCAGCGGTGTTGAAGGGCGATTGTTACAACCCCTGGGCCTGGCGTATGTGGTTGCCCTGGCAGCCTCGCTATTGGTGGCGGTGACGGTGACGCCGGTGCTGTGTTTATTGGGCCTGCCCGGCACCCGGACCGTGCGCGAGGACCATGACACCCGCCTGATCCGCTGGCTCAAGTCGGTATATCGCCCCCTGCTGGACCATGCGCTCGACTATTGGCGCTGGGTACTGGGCATATCCGTAATATTGCTGCTGGCAGCCCTCGTTGCACTGGCATTGGCCGGACGTGGTTTCTTACCGGAATTCAACGAAGGCAGCCTGACATTGAGTGTCGTGACCCTGCCCGGTACCGCATTGGAAACCTCGGACCAGATAGGCCGAGAGGTGGAAGCGATGTTGTTGGCACAACCCGAGGT
>DATJLH010000228.1:0-69250 GCA_035490615.1 Cellvibrio sp. | reverse complement strand
CTTTCATGCCACCCGGTGTGCCGATGAAACCGCCTCCAAGCCGCACCCCTTGATGCTGAAACAGCTGCTGGTTGAGTTCTCGGTTCCTTCTGAGGAGTCGGTCATGGTGGGGGATACGAATATGACATGGCGATGGCACGTACGATAAGCATGCCGCGTATTGCTGTCAGTTATGGCGCCCACCACGTTGATCGTTTGCATCCCTATGAGCCTGAGCTATGCATGGACCGTTTTGACGAATTGCTTACCTGGCCGCGTCTGGTTTAGTGCCCAATATTGCAACTCCTTCATTGTGAAGCATGTCAATCAGGGTAATTAAAGGAAGACCTATGAGGGTATTGGGATCTCTACCCTCCAGTTTGTCAAACAAAGCGATTCCCAGCCCTTCGGATTTGAAGCTGCCCGCGCAATCGTAGGGTTGTTCGCGCGCCAGATAATCCTCTATTTGCGCATCAGTTAATGGGCGAAAACTGACTTGATAGGTTTCGCAGCATGTTTGCACGCTTTTAGTAGCACTGTTGTACAGTGCCAAGCCGGTAAAGAAGGTCACCTTTTTGCCGCTTGCCATGGTGAGTTGCGCTTTGGCGCTGGCGTGATTGCCAGGTTTTCCCAAGATTTGATTTTCCAGAGCCGCAACCTGATCCGAACCAATGATCAGTGCCGTCGGATAATGTTGTGCGAGGGCCATAGCTTTGGATTGTGCAAGGCGTTTGACCAAAGCGGTCGGGGATTCCCCGCTTATGGGTGTTTCATCTATATCGGGTGCTTGCCATTGGTAGTGGATGCCCAGTTTATCCAATAGCTGACGGCGATAAATGGAGCTGGAGGCCAGGATAATAGTTTGCATTAAACCCTCGGAATCATAGATAGAGTGTTTATTCTATGCCGCAAGCACTAAATAGCGCCATTTGCATACATTTTCTTTGACAGACGTACAGCAGATCCCTATTATTGCGCGCTTATGTTTTCAGCCCCCTCACACAAAACCTTGCCCCGGCAGGGAGATCCGCGGAAATTCGCCCAACAGGGTATTTCTCTGGAGGGTATTATCCCTATAGCTGCCTTGCCGCGTTTGGCAGAGTCGCTGGAGGGAACCGAAGGCCAGGTATTTGTCAGGCTGAATTTCGGGATTAGTGAGGAAGGTAAAAAGGTTGTGTCTGGTAAGGCGCGCGCAGATCTGATGTTGATATGCCAACGTTGCTTGTCTCCGGTCAGCAAACCAGTGGAGTGTGATATTTCACTGGCCATTGTGTGGACGGAAGAAGATGCCAGGGCACTGCCGAAGCATCTGGATCCCTGGATTGTTGAGGATACCAGTGCAGATTTCTTCGAGATGGTCGAAGAAGAGTTGTTGCTAAACCTTCCTCCAGTGGCTTACCACGAGGAACAGTGTGTTGACCCCAAGCTCTTCCGCAGCGGTGAGCCGGTGGTCGTCAAGCAAGAGAAGAAAAACCCGTTTCAAGTGCTGGAGCAACTTAAGAGCTCGCCGAAAAAATAGAGGCGCCTCGGTTCCAGTGAGTATGTCATCAGGAGATTATCATGGCCGTACAGCAAAACAAAAAATCCCGTTCCAAGCGTGACATGCGTCGTTCGCACGATGCATTGACCGGACCAACCTTGTCCGTTGACGCAACCAGCGGTGAAAAACACTTGCGTCATCACGTTACTGCTGACGGTTTTTACCGCGGTCGTAAAGTGATTGATAAAGGTGTTAACGAATAATTTGTCAGGCAACAAGACGATCTAACATTGTCTGAAAAAATTCGTATAGCGGTTGACGCTATGAGCGGGGACTTAGGTCCCCGCGTTGTTATTGCAGCGGCCATTCGTTTTGTCGCGACCTCCCCCGAAGTAGAGCTGTTGTTGGTCGGTGATCAGGATCAAATGCAGTCCTTACTGTCATCAAATAGTGCGCCTGCGCACCCAGCTATTCGCATATTCCACGCCCCTGATACCGTTAGCATGCACGAAGATCCGCTTAGCGCCTTGCGGCATAAAAAAGATTCATCCATGTGGCGAGCATTGCTCCTGGTCCAGGAGCGGCATGCTGATGCTTGTGTCAGTGCAGGTAACACCGGGGCGCTAATGGCAATGAGCAAACATCTGCTGAAAACGTTTCCTGGTATTGAGCGCCCTGCGATCTGCAAATCTATGCCGGTAGAGCAGGGTAGTAGCTTTATGCTGGACCTTGGGGCGAATCTTACCTGTACTCCGGAGCAGCTTCACCAATTTGCGTTAATGGGTAGTGTACTGGCCTCGTCGACAGGCGTTAGCACGCCGCGCGTTGCCTTACTCAATGTTGGTGCGGAAGCAACCAAAGGAACCGATGTCATCAAGCGTAGTCATGTGTTGTTATCACAGGATGAGCAGCTTAATTATGTGGGATTTATAGAAGGTGATGCGCTGTATCTCGGTCAGGCAAATGTGATTGTTTGTGACGGTTTCAGTGGTAATGTTGCGCTTAAAACCAGTGAAGGTGTAGCGCGCTTGATAACGCGGATAATCGAAAAAAGTTTTACTCGCCACTGGTACCTGAAATTGCTGGCATTATTTATGCGGCCGATGTTGCGTCAGTGGCGCCGGGAATTAAACCCGGGTGCTTATAATGGTGCGAGTTTTCTGGGGTTGCAGCAACCGGTGGTGAAGAGTCACGGCAGTGCGGATGAGGAAGCGTTTTATCAGGCTTTACTCGTTGCAAAAGAACAGGTCGCACAAAAAGTGCCGTTGCGTATTCAAAATGCATTACATGCAACACTGAAAGATTCACTATAACAATTTTCCATTATCTGTTTTCTTATCAATACAAGTGAAACTCCTATGACTCAATCTCATCTTGCGTTTGTTTTTCCAGGGCAGGGCTCCCAGAAGATTGGGATGTTGGCGGATTTGGCCGGTCAATATCCCCTTGTGACTGAGACTTTCTCGGAGGCATCCTCCGTGCTTGGTTATGATTTATGGGATTTGGTTCAAAATGGCAATCAGGATGATATCAACCAGACCGAGCGAACCCAGCCCCTACTGCTAACCGCAAGTGTCGCGATCTGGCGTGTCTGGCAACAACGAGAGGGTGCAGCGCCGGCATTGATGGCCGGGCATAGTTTGGGTGAATGGTCGGCCCTGGTGTGCGCCGGCGTTGTTGCCTTTGCTGATGCTGTAAAGCTGGTTCAGCAGCGTGGTAAGTTTATGCAAGAAGCTGTGCCTGCGGGCCAGGGTGCAATGGCGGCAATCATTGGGTTGGATGATGCCTTAATTATTGACGCATGCAAAAAAGCAGAACAGGGAGACGTTGTGGCAGCGGTAAACTTTAATTCGCCCGGTCAGGTTGTGATTGCTGGTGCGGCGGCAGCTGTTGAGCGCGCTAGTACCTTGTGCAAAGAAGCCGGTGCAAAGCGTGCTCTTCCTTTGCCTGTGAGTGCGCCTTTTCATACATCGCTTATGCGCCCTGCTGCGGAAAAATTGGCGGAGCAAATTTACAGTACGCCATTTTCCACTCCGGTTATCCCGGTTGTGCACAATGTTACTGCTGAGCCGGAAGGTGACCCGGAAAAAATTAAAACGCTCATGATCGAACAGATCTTCAGTGCGGTGCGCTGGGTGGATTGTGTTAACACTTTATCGGCGCGCGGTATCACAACCACAATTGAATGTGGGCCAGGAAAAGTGCTTTCAGGATTAAACAAAAGAATTAACAAGGATTTGAACACGCTCTCCATCGAGACTTCAGACGAACTTCTGGGTGCGCTGGATATTTTTAATTAATGGGTGAAGAAGATGATCAATTTAAACGATAAGGTTGCTTTGGTTACCGGTGCCAGCAGAGGTATCGGTGCCGCAATTGCGGAACAGTTGGGCGCTGCCGGTGCAACGGTTATCGGTACGGCGACAAGTGAATCCGGCGCTGAAAAAATATCTGCTCGTTTGCGGGAGCTGGGTATTCGCGGAGCGGGAAAAGTGTTGAATGTTACCGATGCTGATTCGGTAGCTGCGCTAATGAAAAGTGTTCAGGACGAGTTCGGTACACCAGCTATTCTTGTCAACAATGCGGGTATTACCAAAGATAATTTGTTAATGCGCATGAGTGATGAAGAATGGTTTGACGTTATTAATACTAATCTCAGCTCTATTTATCGTTTAAGTAAATCTGTGCTGCGTGGAATGATGAAGGCTCGTTGGGGTCGTATCATCAATATCAGTTCTGTTGTCGGTTCTATGGGAAATGCCGGACAATCAAATTATGCGGCTACCAAAGCCGGCGTGTCAGGTTTTGCGCGCTCATTAGCTGCAGAGGTAGGTTCGCGTGGGATCACCGTCAACACCGTCGCGCCAGGTTTTATCGATACGGATATGACCAAAGGCTTACCTGAGGATCAAAAGGCTGGATTGTTGTCCAACATTCCTGTGGGGCGCCTGGGTAAACCGGAAGAGATTGCTGCAGTCGTGGTTTTTTTGGCCAGCGATGCTGCAGCCTACGTTAGCGGTGAGACTATCCACGTCAACGGCGGCCTGTATATGGGCTAATAATAGGATTTAAGTCTTTGTTTTTCATAGAAATTCATTAAAAAAACGAAGAATTTTGGCAGGATGCGTTACAACACGGCAAAAATAGATGTAAAATGCGCGTCGATTTTGGCCGAAACATTATGAAGGAACCACCTTCGTGGTTTCACAAGTGACGGTTTCGTCGATACTACCACTAGGAGTTAAATAGCATCATGAGCAGCATTGAAGAACGCGTAAAAAAAATCGTTGCTGAGCAACTGGGTGTGAAAGAAGAAGAAGTTAAAAACGAAGCTTCTTTTGTTGAAGATCTGGGTGCTGACTCTCTCGACACCGTAGAGCTGGTTATGGCTCTGGAAGAAGAGTTTGAGACAGAGATCCCTGACGAAGAAGCTGAGAAAATCACCACAGTTCAGCTGGCTATCGATTACATTAACGCCAACCTGGCGTAATCTTCAAAGTCGCTGATTATCTGTCTTCGTGAAAAAGCCGTATTATTGCGAAATAGTACGGCTTTTTCTTTTGCAAATTTGATTGCATAAACGGTTGTAATGGCAGCGTGATCGGCGCACTTTTAATAAATGCCCATCCCTGAGCATTTTGAAGCTTTTATCCCGCCAATTCCCTATTGTTTTGGAGAATCCCTAACGTGTCGCGTAGAAGAGTGGTTGTAACTGGTCTCGGTATGGTCAGCTCGCTGGGTAATACCGTGGCTGATACCTGGCATGGCATTGTGAACGGCAAAAGCGGTGTTGAAACCATTTCCACCTTTGACGTTTCAGCGTTTACGACGCAATTCAGCGCATCCGTGAAAAATCTCGTGATCGATGATTATTTCTCCGGCAAAGATGCTCGTAAGATGGACCCGTTTATTCAATATGGAATGGTAGCCGGTATCCAGGCGATTCGTGATGCTGGCCTTGAAGTGTCCGAAGCGAATGCGGGCCGTATCGGTGTATCTATCGGTTCGGGGATTGGCGGCATCGGAACCATAGAGGAAGGTACCCTGGTGGTAGAGCACAAGGGGCCGCGGCGCATGTCCCCCTTCTTTGTGCCGAGTGCCATTATCAATATGATCTCTGGCAACCTCTCCATTATGTACGGCATGCGCGGGCCGAATATTGCACTGACCACAGCCTGTACGACGGGTACCCACAGCATTGGTTTTGCGGCGCGGATGATCCAGTACGGTGATGCGGATGTTATGGTCGCAGGCGGTGCTGAGATGGCCACAACCCCCGTTGGCTTAGGCGGGTTTGCTGCCGCACGGGCTCTTTCAACACGTAATGACAACCCGCAAGCAGCCAGTCGCCCATGGGATAAGGATCGCGATGGTTTTGTACTGGGGGATGGCGCTGGCGTGTTGGTATTGGAAGAATATGAGCATGCAAAAGCTCGCGGAGCCAGGATCTATGCCGAATTGATTGGTTTCGGGATGAGCGGGGATGCTTATCACATGACTTCACCACCGGAAGACGGTTCGGGTGCGGCGGCATCCATGGTTAACGCTATCAAAGACGCCGGGATTCCTGCCAGTGCCATCCATTACATCAACGCGCACGGTACCTCCACACCAGCGGGCGACAAAGCGGAATGCCAGGCGGTTAAGTCGGTAATGGGCAGTGCAGCGGATCAGGTGGCGGTAAGCTCTACCAAATCCATGATTGGACATCTATTGGGTGCGGCTGGTGCG
The DNA here is from genome assembly GCA_035490615.1 of Cellvibrio sp. GTDB lineage: Bacteria > Pseudomonadota > Gammaproteobacteria > Pseudomonadales > Cellvibrionaceae > Cellvibrio. The sequence continues at coordinate 63,060 of DATJLH010000228.1, read as the reverse complement.
GTGGAAGCTATCTTCAGTGTGCTAGCCATCCGCGATCAGGTGGCTCCTCCCACCATCAACCTGGATAATCCGGATGAGGGCTGTGATATCAATCTTGTGCCCCACACCGCCCAGGAACGCAAAATCGATACGGTGCTCTCCAACTCGTTCGGTTTTGGGGGGACTAATGGCTCCCTTGTCTTCCGTAAGCTGGGCTGATAATGCCTTTATCAGTTAACGAGAAATCAGAAACGCCGAGCTGTAAACAGTTCGGCGTTTTTGTATCGGCGTCTGATTTTGTATAGACTCGGCCGATGCCTAGTCCATTTCCTCTGATATCCGTCAATGGTGTGTTTAATGCATCGGTCTCTCCGCTTGACCGAGGCTTTACCTATGGTGACGGCCTCTTCGAAACTTGTCTTTATCGCGCGGGGAGGATGCCTTTATGGAGTCTCCATCGCCAGCGCCTGGTTGAGAGCTGCCGAGGGTTAATGATCCCCCTGGATGTCTCGCTCCTGGAAACCTATGTGGCAGAGCTTCTTCAGCAGGCCCAGCATTTTGGTGCTGCGGAAGGGGTGATGAAAGTCATTGTGACGCGCGGTTGCGGTGGTCGCGGCTACGCACCACCTGAATTGTCCTCCCCGACAATTTGCGTTGTGTTTTTCGATGCTGTGCCGGAAGAATTGCAAAATATCAGTTTGCGAATTTGCCAACAGCGGCTCTCGCGCAATCGGACTCTCGCAGGGCTTAAACACCTCAATCGTCTTGAGCAAATTTTGGCTCGTGGGGAGTGGCAACACGAGTATGCCGAGGGCCTGATGCTTGATGAGGAAGGTTTTGTGATAGAGGCCACAGCCAGCAATATTTTCATGATAAAAAACGGCCAACTCTTTACGCCTGACCTCTCGTTTGCCGGTGTGGCGGGTATTATGCGACGAGTTATTATCGATCAGCTGGTGCCGGCGTTGGGGTTGACGGTAACCGTTAAAAAAATTCTGCCACTCGAATTACAGGACGCTGACGAAGTATTTATCTGCAACAGCATCAGAGGCATAGTATCGGTAGGCATGTTGGATAGTGATACTTCTGTGCGTTTCGTTCACCGTGAAATAACTGACCGTCTGCAAGATCGTTTGGCGATCATGTTGCGTGGCATATCATCTGATGCGAGTTAATGTGAAGTGCGTAAGATACTAAGAAAAATAACGCGATTGCTGCGAGTGCTGATTGTATTGACTCTGCTGGCTGGTATATCCGGTTGGTTTTATCTGCAGCACTGGTTGACTACTCCCTTGGCGTTGCCTCAGGCAGGATATCACTACCAGCTTCACTCGGGGCGGGTGCTTGGGCATTTGGCTCATGATTTGAGTCAGCAGGGTTTTTTGCAGCATCCGCGCTTGCTGACGTTATACGCACGTTTCTCCAACGCCACCAAGGTTCACGCGGGCGAATATTATTTTCCGCATGGAATAACGCCACAACAATTGTTGGAAAAATTACGCAAAGGCGATGTTGTCTTGTATCAGGTTACCCTGGTTGAGGGGTGGACATTTCGTCAGGCACTTACGCTGCTCCATTCAAAAGACACGATTAAACCGCTATTGCAAGGTAAGACTGAAGCAGAGCAACTGGCGCTGCTGGCGCTACCGATCAGTCACCCCGAAGGCTGGTTTTTCCCAGACACTTACGTTTACCCGCGCGATATGACTGATGTAGAGATCTTGCGTAGGGCATATACGCAAATGCAGCAACAGTTGCAGGAGTTATGGGATTCACGGGCAGAGAACCTTCCTTACAAGGATGCCTATGAGGCGTTGATCATGGCATCCATTGTGGAGCGGGAAACGGGCGCTGAATGGGAGCGGGACCAGATCGCTGGCGTCTTTGTTCGCCGCTTGCAAAAAGGTATGCGTTTACAAACGGACCCGACGGTGATCTATGGGATGGGCGAGGCGTATAAAGGCAAGATAACGCGAAAAAATCTACAGCAGGCGACGCCCTACAACACCTATGTGATCAAGGGTTTGCCTCCGACACCAATCTCTTTGCCTGGGCGGGCTGCGCTTCAGGCTAGCTTGAACCCCGCTGAAGGTGATGCACTTTACTTTGTCGCCAAAGGGGACGGTACAACACACTTCTCTGCAACCTTGGCGGAGCACAATCGCGCGGTACGGCGCTATCAATTGAACCGGCGCTCAGATTATCGCTCTACGCTAACCCCGGGCCAATCAGTGGAGCAGTCGGTTAATCCGTAACCACTTCTGTTGCGGTAGGAAAAGCCGGGGCGAATCGCTACAATGGTTTCCTTTGCCGACCGAGACGGGCGGCTGATCTTCGACTGACACAGGTTATTAACCGGACGCTATCCCGTATGACTGAAAATCCTGCTTCCAGCGCGACATCTGCTAACGCCGACGCAAAAACAACTGCCAAGCCTGCGCATTTTATTCAACAAATCATTCGTAAAGATTTGGAGGATGGTAAGCATCAAAAAATCATTACACGTTTTCCTCCAGAGCCTAACGGTTATTTGCATATCGGGCATGCGAAATCCATTTGCCTGAACTTTGGTGTAGCGGAAGAGTTCGGTGGTGTATGTAACCTCCGCTTTGACGACACTAATCCTGAAAAAGAAAACGAAGAATATGTTAATGCGATCAAGCAGGATGTCGCCTGGTTAGGTTTCCAGTGGGATGGCGAGGTCCGTTATACCTCGGATTATTTTGATCAGTTGTATGCATGGGCTGTTTATCTGATTGAACAGGGCTTGGCTTATGTATGCCATTTGTCTCCCGATGAAGCGCGTGCGTATCGCGGTACCCTGACGGAGCCAGGCAAAAACAGCCCTTACCGCGACCGCAGCGTGGCAGAAAACCTCGAGCTTTTTGAACAAATGCGCCTCGGAAAACTTGCCGAGGGCAGTTGTTCGTTGCGCGCAAAGATAGACATGTCCGCGCCGAACATGAATCTGCGCGATCCGATTATCTATCGCATTAAAAAAGCACACCATCATCAAACCGGCGATAAATGGTGTATCTATCCTTCTTATGATTTTGCGCATGGCCAAAGCGACGCCATTGAAGGCATTACCCACTCAATCTGTACGCTGGAGTTTGAAGACCATCGGCCGCTCTACGATTGGTTTATTGAACATTTACCCGTGCCGGCGAAACCTCGCCAATATGAATTTGCGCGTTTAAATATCAACTATACAGTTACCAGTAAACGCAAACTGAAACAACTGGTTGACGAAAAACATGTTGATGCCTGGGATGATCCACGTATGCCGACTATCTCCGGTATGCGTCGTCGCGGCTATACCCCGGCAGCGTTGCGCAACTTTTGTGAGCGTATCGGGGTAACCCGTTCTGACGGTATGGTAGATGTCGGCATGCTGGAGTTTTCAGTGCGCGATGATCTGGATAAAAATGCTCCGCGCGCGATGTGCGTTTTGCGCCCCTTAAAAGTGACGCTGACGAATTACTCGGAAGAAAAAATTGAGGAGATGGTTGCCTCCTGCCATCCCAATCGCGACGATCTGGGTGAGCGTTTGTTACCCTTTACTCGCACCTTGTATATCGAGCAGGATGACTTTCGTGAAGAAGCCAATAAAAAATACAAGCGCCTGGTATTAGGTAAGCGCGTGCGTTTACGCAACGCTTACGTAATTGAAGCGGATCTGGCGATTCGTGATGAGCAGGGAAATATCACGGAAATTGTTGCGCATATTATTGAGGATTCCCTGGGTAAAGATCCGGCTGATGGCATCAAGCCCAAGGGAGTGATTCACTGGGTATCGGCGACTCATAATCTGAACTGTGAAGTGCGTTTGTATGACCGCCTATTTACCGATGAGGCGCCGGATGCGGGCGGAAAAAACTTCCTTGAGTACATCAACCCCAACAGCCTTGAAATATTGCACAACTGCAAAGCTGAAATCAGTTTGGCAAAAGCAACCCTGGAAGATCATTTCCAATTTGAGCGCGAAGGATATTTTTGTCTCGACAGCAAATATCATACGCCGGAGAAGCCGGTATTTAATCGTACCATTGGCCTGCGTGACAGCTGGGCAAAAATGGATGATCAGGAATAGCTTTTAATTTTTTACGATGCTGTGGAACAGACCATGACGTTACACCTTTACAACACCCTGACTCGTCAGAAAGAAGCTTTCAAGCCGATAAAACCCGGTAAGATTTCCATGTATGTCTGTGGTGTTACGGTCTACGACTACTGTCATGTCGGTCATGCCCGGGTATTGGTAACCTTTGATGTAGTGACACGTTTTTTACGGTCTCAAGGCTGGGATGTCACTTACGTGCGTAACATTACGGATATCGATGACAAGATCATCAGGCGTGCACAGGAAAACGGTGAAACTTATACCGACCTTACATCGCGTTTCATTGATTATATGCACGAAGATGAAGCCCGGCTGGGTGTGCTACCGCCGGATATTGAGCCGCGTGCGACAGCCTATATCAGTGAAATTATTGCCATGGTCTCCACCTTGGTTGAAAAACAATACGCCTACGCAGCGCCGAATGGTGATGTCTATTACCGGGTAAAACATTTTGCCGAGTACGGCAAATTAAGTAATAAAAACCCTGATGAGCTGTTAGCGGGCGCCCGTATTGAAGTGGATGAAGTAAAAGAAGATCCACGTGATTTTGCTCTGTGGAAGTCGGCAAAGCCAGGTGAAGCTGCGTGGGAGTCGCCGTGGGGATTGGGTCGCCCTGGTTGGCACATTGAATGTTCCGCTATGAGCAAAGATTGCTGCGGCGTTACGTTTGATATTCACGGCGGCGGCCCGGACCTTCCTTTCCCTCACCATGAAAATGAAATTGCCCAGAGTGAAGCGGCCAATGGTTGCAAGTATGTTAACTATTGGATGCATGCCGGTGCGGTGCGGGTCGACGGTGAGAAAATGTCCAAATCTTTGGGCAATTTTTTTACCATTCGCGATGTGTTGGAGAAATATCATCCCGAAGTCGTTCGGTTTTTGTTGATCAGCAGCCACTATCGCAGCCCGATCAACTATGCAGAAGATAACCTGGTCGAAGCCCGTACCGGTTTAGAGCGATTCTATGGCGCTTTGCGTGGTTATGCGGATGTGCCCGCTGCATCTTTGGTTGATATCGACCAAAGCCCGTACTATCGGGCTTTTGTGGCTTCAATGAATGACGACTTCAATACCCGTGTGGCCTTGGCTGGCATGTACGACCTGGTGCGTGATCTGAATAACGCCAAGGCTGATCCTGAGCTGGCTCACCAACTTGCTGCGCAGCTTAAAGCTATGGGTAATATTCTGGGTATCCTACAAGACAACCCCGCACAGTTCCTTCAGTCTGCTGGTGGAGATGCGATTTCGGCGGAAGCGGTTGAACATTTGGTGGCTGAGCGCATCGAAGCAAAACGCAATAAGAATTATGCGCGCGCGGATGAAATTCGTAAGAGTTTGCTGGAGCAAGGTGTGGTACTGGAAGATTCCCGCGACGGGTCCACGCAGTGGCGTCGCGAATAACCGGAATAATCGAGAGGCATTGCATGGCTCGGTACATCAACAAGTGGCTTGGTATAGCCAGTATTTTATGGTCTTTTCTGTTAGCAGGTTTTTCTATGAATGTGGTTGCCGATGAAGTGTGGCTTGATGTCCGGACGCCGGAAGAATATGCAGATGGTCACGTGGAAGGGGCGTTGCTGATGCCGCACGACCAGATCGGCGGGCTGATTGCTGAGCAGATCCCCGATAAAAATACGGAGATCCAGCTGTATTGCCGTAGCGGTCGTCGTGCAGATGTTGCACGGGATACATTGCTGCGGATGGGGTACACCCGAGTGACCAACCATGGCTCGCTGGAAAATGCCTTGGTGGTAGCGGCGCAAGACAAAAACCCGGAGTCGGGTGAGAACTAAAGTAAATTTTTAAGTTGTATTGTCCGGATAAGCGGTATGTCGTTGCGGAAATTTTTCAAGAATCGTGGTTTGGCAATCAACATGATTGCTTGTGCTGCATTTTTAGCCCTGGCTGTTTACGGGTGGGGTTTGCCCCTAAATGACTTGCTAGGTTATTTATGGATTTTAATTGCCTGTCTGGTGATTGTGGTGGGACTGGCTGTGCTGGCAGGTTTTATCTTACGAAAGATAAATCATCGTCACGACGACAGATAATCACACCATTCGTTTAACGCGGAGCCAGGCGATCATCTTGTCGGTCAGTTGCGCGGTTTCAAAACGGTAGCTGCCGATCTCAAACCCGATCTCTGCATCGGGAATATTTTCCAAATACTCCATTGCTAATCCGTTAAGTGTTTTGGGTCCGTCAATGGGCAATTCCCAGTCCAGCGCTCTGTTGATATCGCGGACAAAAGTGCCTCCGTCAATTAAAAACCAATTATCGTCCTGAGGCACGATATCCCTTGATTCCTCTTCGGCACTGTTGGTGGTGAAATCGCCGACAATTTCCTCCAGTAAATCTTCCAGCGTCACGATTCCTTGGACTTCGCCATATTCATCAACCACTAATGCCATGCGGCATTTCTGTTGCTGAAAATTTAATAGTTGCGTATTGAGCTTGGTCGATTCAGGAACGAAATAGGGCTCGTTGGTAAATCGGCGAATGGCTTCGTGTGTGACCGTAGTGTCGTCGCCTTGAATAAAACGCGCGGCATTGCGCAGGTGCAGTATGCCTACGACTTTATTGATATCCCCTTCATAAACAGGCAAGCGTGTGTATTCGCTGGTGCGAATACGCTGCAGGAGTTCTGGAATCTCCAGCTCCAGGTCAAGGCCTTCCACCTCATTGCGCGGAATCATGATGTCTTCTACGGTAGATTTTTCCAGATCCAGTACATTCAGTAGCATTCCCTGATGTTGCTCGGGTAGCAGGTCTCCGGCTTCATCAACCACCGTGCGCAATTCTTCCGGGTCAAGATGTTCAATGTGTTTATGGGTTTTGGCATCGATACCGAATAAACGAACGACGGTGTTGGATAATAAATTAACGGCAAGGACGGCAGGATGAAGCAAGTAGGACAGCGGACGGAGGAACCAACTGGCGACAAATGAAATTCGTTCGGGATAAAGTGCAGCAATCGTTTTTGGGGTGACTTCGGAGAATACCAGCATCACAAAGGTAAGGATGATACTGGCAACATAAGGGCCTGCGTCACCATAAAGCCGAATAGCGATGACCGCTGCAATAGTGACTGCAATATTATTGACAAGATTATTGCCAATCAAAATCAACCCGATCAAACGATCCGGGCGATGTAATAATTTCGCTACCCGCAGAGCGGCACGGTCACCTTTTTTTGTGAGGTGCTTCAATCGATACCGATTGATTGACATCATGCCGGTCTCGGAACCGGAGAAGAAAGCTGACAGGATTAGCATGCCGAATAGCAAGGCGAATAATAATTCTAGCGAAGCGTCGTCCAAAGCGTTGAAGCCCGTATTGCGAAATGGCTGGGTATCTTGACGAAGTTTGAGGGGTTAATCAATAACGCAAAGCCGCCCGGGACGCTTCCCGTACAGAGTAATCAACTGCGCTGGAGAATCAGCTCCAGCACCAGTTTACTGCCAAAATACGCAAGCATCAGGAGGGCAAATCCGCCGAGCGTCCAACGGATCGCGGTATAGCCGCGCCAACCAAGGCGGTGGCGACCCCATAACAGGAGGGCATAGATTACCCAGGCAGCGATAGAGAAGACGGTTTTATGTGCCAGATGCTGGGCAAAGATATCTTCCAGGAACCACATGCCCGACAAGATGGAGAGGGTCAGCAGGATTTCGCCAGCCCATAACAATTCGAAGAGCAGTGATTCCATAGTCTGCAAAGGCGGCAGCAGGCGTACATTCCCGATGGTATGTTTGCTTTTGAGCTGGTGGTTTTGATAAGCCAGCAGCAGGGCTTGCAGGGTAGCGATGGTCAGCAGGCTATATGCCAGGATCGACAGGATGACATGGCTGGCCAGTTGATAGGAAATTTGAACGTCTGCATCGTGCCCTATGAGCGAGGCCCCGACGGCCAGCACCGACAGAGGGCTCAACAGAATGAACAGGTTATGCAGTGCTTTTTTGAAGCTGCTGACCAGTACAATCAGGTTAATAACCCAGAAAATGAGTGACGAAACAGAAAAGAACCCCAGCTGTACACCGGTGTGGGCGGCGCTGAGACCATAAATACCGCCGCCATGGAACAATAGGGCAGCGGCGATCACGGCGAACAAGGCGGTCCGATGAATCGGCTGCTGACGGGCGAAACATTTGATCGCGTAAAGACCGGCTATGACATAAAAAAAGATCGCTGCAAGATTCACATAAAGTGTCATTGTGTTTGCCTGGCCCATGTAATACGCCCGATGAATTAGCCTCTAAATGCGAATGAGGCGCGATTCGAGTGATAGAGTAGCGCCAAAGTTTGTCACAGGATGAGCACAATGAGAAGCATTGGATGGTTCCACATTAAATCAAGGGTTTAACGCCTGTGGGTGCTGGCAACTGGCCCGCCATTTGAGGGTATAATCGCGGCCTGATTACGCCGACCGGGACTACTACGGCACAGCAATGAACCGCACTATTACTAATACTCAACGATTGTCTGAGAAAGCTTATGTTTGAGAATTTAACTGATCGCCTTTCCCATTCCTTGCGAACTATCACTGGCAAGGCCCGCTTAAGTGAAGACAACATCAAAGATACGCTACGTGAGGTCCGCAAGGCGTTATTGGAGGCGGATGTTGCTTTACCGGTGGTCAAAGCCTTTATTGACCAGGTTCGCAGTCGCGCACTCGGTCAACAGATAGGTAAAGCACTCAACCCGGGTCAGCAATTCATCAAGATTGTAGAGAACGAGCTGATCAGCGTTATGGGCTCGGCCAACGAAGGGCTCAAACTGGCCGTACAGCCGCCAGCGGTGATCCTGATGGCGGGTTTACAGGGGGCCGGTAAAACCACCTCTGTCGCAAAATTGGCTCGCTATCTCAAAGAACGCGAGAAGAAAAAAGTGCTGGTTGTGAGTGCGGATATTTACCGTCCCGCTGCGATTCAACAATTACAGACGCTGGCCCAGGAGGTTGACGTTGAGTTTTTCCCCTCTACCGCCGAGCAACGTCCCGTAGACATCGCACGGGGTGCTATCGATCACGCCAAACGGAAATTCCTGGATGTTGTCATCGTGGATACGGCAGGGCGGTTGCATATTGATAACGAACTGATGACGGAAATACAGGATGTGCACGCTGCCATCAAGCCAGCGGAAACCCTGTTTGTTATCGACGCCATGATTGGTCAGGATGCGGTCAACACAGCCAAGGCATTCAATGATGCCTTGCCCCTGACCGGTGTGATTCTGACCAAGGCTGATGGTGATGCCCGCGGTGGTGCAGCCTTGTCTGTCCGCCATGTCACAGGCAAGCCCATCAAGTTTCTCGGTATGGGTGAAAAAGTGGATGCACTTGAACCCTTCCATCCTGAGCGTATTGCGTCACGTATCCTTGGTATGGGTGATGTTCTGTCGTTGATTGAGCAGGCCGAACGAAGCATCGACAAGGAAAAAGCCGATAAGCTGGTCAAGAAGGTCACCAAAGGCCAAAAATTCGACCTCGAAGATTTGCGCGATCAGTTGCAGCAAATGCAGAACATGGGCGGCTTGACCTCCATGCTTGATAAATTGCCCGGTATGGGAAATGTGGCGCAGATGGCACAACAGTCCAACATGGGCAAACAATTTAAGGTGATGGAAGCCATTATTAATTCCATGACACCGGAAGAGCGCCGCAACCCGGAAGACCTGAACGGCTCACGCAAACGTCGCATTACCCAAGGTTCTGGTACGCAAATTCAGGATTTGAACCGTTTGTTAAAGCAATACAAGCAAATGGCCAAGATGATGCAGAAAATGAAGGGCGGCGGCATGTCCAAGATGATGCGTGGCCTGGGTGGCATGATGCCGGGAGGTATGCCGCCCGGCGGTGGATTGCCACCGGGGTTTCGTAAGTAGTTGATACAAAAAGCGTCGCATGTTGCGGCGCTTTTTTACAGGCCTGTGGCCCGCCTACAGGCGTTTCTGGCATGTCAGCTCTGCGGTATTTCTATGGCATGAAAGTTACGATTTTTTACAACTCCCATGGAATTTTTAATTTCCTGCAGCCTCTCATGAATGAATCCGCTGCGCTGCCAGCACTCAGGCACGGATAAAAATAACGATTTAACAATAACAATCGCGGAAACCGCGCAGGAATTGATGATGAAATCAGTTACGTGTTTTGCACTGCTTATATCGACTCTTCTGCTTTTAATAGCCTGCCAGCAAACCGCTCAGCCACAACCTCCGGAGGTTTCTGACACAGCCAAACAACCTACGGTGGGTGAGTCAAGCCCCGCTTATCGTGCTGCTACCAGAAAAGAACTGTCGGGTATTTGGTACATCGAGTATATCGGTGATCGCCCGGTCATTGATCGAAGCCCGGCACGAATTCAGTTCACCGAAGAAGGGGCCATTAATGGTAATGCCAGCTGTAATCGCTTTTTTGGCTCCTATACTTATGCAGGTGAACAGCTTCAGATTCCCGAGAGCCTCGGCGCCACCAAGATGATGTGCCTGCCAGCGTTAATGGAACAGGAGCAACGTTTGTTTCAACACTTACCCAATGCAACGCGAGCCAGTTTGCTAAACGGCTTATTAATCTTGCGTGACGACCAGGGCAACCAGGTTATCAGGGCATCCCGCGATGAATCACAATAATTATGAATAACCCCGGCAAAAATAAAGACAGAAGTAAAAAAGAAGCCCGCGACATTCGTGCAGAAGCGCTCAAGATCGCTAATAGCCAGCAGGTAGAAGGGCAAACCCGTGAGCAGACGCGCTTGATTGCGTCAGGCATACAGCGGGGCATGGAACAATTTTTACGACAGCAAAGTGAAAAGTCTCGGGAGCTGGACAAGCGTGTCAAGAAAGTCCGGCGCCTCGCAACCCATCAGTCGTCGGAGTTGACGACAGATACGACGGGAACACAAAGTGTTGCGCAAGTGCCGCGCAAGATGGCCTGGTTACCTTGGGGATTATTGATTATCTCGTGGATGCTGTTTGCCGGTTATATGTGGTTTACTCGCCCTTAAACCCGGCTTTATTTTGTCGATAAAGTTTACGTGGCTTGGGGCTGTGGGGCTTGCGATCTCACGACGAAAGCTTCGTCACTGATCGGAAGTGACCGCTGGTCACTCCATTCCGTTTCCCTGAAGCGTAGCCACCAGACTTCTCCATCCGCTTTTATTCCGGTGTTCGCACAAGTAGATGCCTTGCCAGATTCCCAGGTTGAGTTTACCGCCGGTGATAGGCAGCATCAGGCTGGAACCGAGTATGCAATTTTTGATATGTGCCGGCATGTCATCATCGCCTTCATAATCATGCCGATAATAGGGGGCGCCCTCTGGCACTAAATGATTGAAATGATTTTCCAAGTCTTCACGCACCGTCGGATCAGCGTTCTCATTGATGCTCAAAGAAGCGGAGGTATGTTGAATAAACAGATGCAGTAATCCGCACTTTATTTGTTTGAGTTCCGGTAGCGCGGAGATAACTTCGTCGGTGACCAAATGAAACCCGCGACTCTTGGCGCGTAAGCGAAATTCTTTCTGTAACCACATAACCGCTCCTCTTATTACTGTATCGGACGTTGATCACTCTGCCGGATTATCGTCTTCTTCTGTGGGACATTCACCTTCACTATAGCCTGTTACATTCTTATCGCTACAGGCAGTGCAGGCATTGCCAAACGTTTTGTATTCAGCGCTGGGGCAAGGGGTGGTGATGCATCTGATGCCTGTATCGACCAGGCCGCAGACGGGCTGGTATATCTGGGTACAAACTTCCGGTCGATTATCAGGGCATTGAATCAAGGATTGTGCGGCCTCTTCTGGTGGGTTGCCGACCTCATCGGCAGTTTCCTGTGTGCCTTTTTCCTGGCATGCGCTGATAAGCAAGCAGAACAGAAGAATCGTTAAAATTGATAGCTTCATCATAAGTCTCCGGGCGGATCAACGCGGGGTGAGAGCTTGGCCGTCAAAGTAAACACCGGCCCAACCTGTAGCAATAAAATTGCGAATATTTTGATGGTCTTCACCGCCGGGATTTTTTACCACATCCTCACGATAAAATCCCCCAAAGCAGTGCAAGGTATCTTCTTGGGATAATTGGTGCATCTGTGCAAAACTGAATAACTTACATGAACCGGAATTTTCTCCAGCGGCATTGGTTTGCTCGCCATTTTTAAACGCAGTAGGCGTGAAGTGATAATGAGCATCAATGACTGCCATCGTATCGCTGAATTGAATCGCTTCTGGTGTTTCCCGTAAACGTTGCAGGAACGCATTTATCGTGGTCATAGGTTTCTCGGTGGTGTTGAGGATATCGAGATGCTTCGTAAAATCTCAGATGTATTTAAAGCGCGAATGCCTGGTTGTGTGCTTTTTGAGCTGTGGGCAGGACTCAGTCGGCTATTGTAATCCGCTGGGGTCACATTACAACCCGGTGCTGGTGCAGAGGGCGCGCCGGATTTTCCTTTGGTAGAGCTGGCCGCTCGGCTTTAGCTGGTCTATGTTAATATCTGCTCAAATCCCTTCATCTCCTCATCAAACGGTACAATTGTGAAAAAGCGCCCGATTTATATTCCATTCGCCGGCCCGGCTTTGCTGGAAGCGCCATTGTTGAATAAGGGCAGTGCGTTTACCCAACAGGAGCGGCAACAGTTTAATCTTGAAGGTTTGTTGCCTTACAACATCGAAACTATCGAAGAACAAAAAGCTCGCGCCTACCAGCAGCTTATTTCATTTCAAACTGATATCGACAAACACATCTATCTTCGCAACATCCAGGACACCAACGAGACATTATATTTCCGCTTGGTAACCGATCACCTGCAGGACATTATGCCGTTAATTTATACCCCGACGGTGGGATTGGCATGCCAGCAGTTTTCCAAGATATATCGCCGTAAGCGCGGCTTGTTTATCTCTTATCCCGACCGGGATCGTATTGATGACATGCTACAAAATGCCACCAAGCAAAACGTCAAAGTGATCGTTGTAACCGATGGCGAACGTATCTTGGGTCTGGGTGATCAAGGCATCGGCGGCATGGGTATCCCCATTGGCAAGCTGGCACTTTATACCGCATGTGGTGGTATCAGCCCTGCGTATACCCTCCCGGTTACCCTTGATGTGGGATGTAATAACCAATCACTCATTGATGATCCTATGTACATGGGGTGGCGGCATCCACGCATTACCGGAGACGAATACTACGCGTTTGTTGATGAATTTATTCAGGCTATTAAAGTGCGTTGGCCCAATGCTTTGCTACAGTTTGAAGACTTTGCCCAGGATCATGCGACGCCACTGTTAAACCGGTATCGGGATGAACTGTGTTGTTTTAATGATGACATTCAGGGCACAGCGTCTGTGACGGTTGGGACGCTCCTGGCTGCATGTCTTGCCAAAGGTGAGACGCTGGCACAGCAGCGTGTGGTATTTGCCGGTGCAGGCTCAGCGGGGTGCGGGATCGCCGAACAAGTGGTGCGACAAATGTGCGCCGAGGGTTTAACCGAAGCCCAGGCTCGCAGTCGTATATTTCTGCTGAGTAAATCGGGTTTACTGCAAACCGGTTCGCCGGATCTTTATGATTTCCAACGACCATTGGCGGTTGCTGATGAGGTAGTAGCGCAATGGTCGCTGACACACAGCAAGGCCAAAAAAATAATTAACCTGATGGACGTAGTAGTGAATGTGCGTCCCACGGTCTTGATCGGTGTGTCCGGGCAGCCCGGGCTATTTACCAAAGCGATTATCGAAGCGATGCAAACTCATTGCGAACGGCCGATTGTGCTACCACTGTCCAATCCGACCTCGCAAGTGGAGGCATTGCCGGTAGATATTTTGCGCTGGACCAGTGGTAAGGCTATCGTGGCTACCGGCAGCCCGTTTCCGCCAGTGGATATCGGTAACCAGCGCTTCGAAATAGCGCAATGCAATAACAGTTATATTTTCCCCGGCGTTGGCTTGGGTGTGATTGCGGCCAAGGCTGCGCGAATAACGGATGGAATGATGATGGCAGCGAGCCGGGCACTAGCCGATGCCTCGCCGATGGTGCAACAAGGGCAGGGCGCCTTGTTGCCATCTCTGAAAAATATTCGTGACGTCAGTAAAGTCATTGCTCACGCCGTATTCAAACAGGCTATTGCAGATGGTGTTGCCATACCTGTGCCGGAAGAGTTGATCGACGGAAAAATAGAAAGTAATTTCTGGACGCCGGAGTACCGTGATTATCGCCGCACCTCGTTCTAGAGTTCGTGAAAGCTACCGTTCTTATCTCTGCCATCAGAAGGGCAGGCTCTGGTAACGGCGGGTACATGGTGTGAGGCCCGGAGGCTTTGATTGAACAACTTATGATTCAATCGTTGACTATTTGATCAGTGCGCTCTTTAACATATAAACGCCGGAGATAGCGTTTGAGGTGTCAGTCGTATTTTTGCGATTGTATCGCGGGTGTCGGCGCACTATCATCGCCATCAGCCGGTTGCTACACAAAACCGGTGAGACTCTGCTAAAGTGAGGCAGGCGCGTGGTGTCGAATGATCCTGTGCAGGTATGTTGCGTTTAAGCCCAACATGAATCGCACAGCTGAGTTATTCGGCACGCTAGTATAGTCAGTATAGTGGTGTGCCTATTGATAAAGCGACCTGCGGGCCGCGTGACGACACAAGGAGGCGATGAGTCAGTGGTTTAGGTTCCTTAATCAACCAGGTGCGCTTAGGTGAGATTGTTGTGAGTGAATGATTATGTATATTAGCGGTCGTAGTAAAAACCATTCAGTCGTATTGCTAAAGGACTAAACCATGGATTTTTCTTCAGTTCAAAAATATTTACTTTCCAAACACCAGGCGAAGGAAACATTTCCTTCTGGTCCGGACGTTGCTGTCTACAAGGTTTGCCATAAGATGTTTGCAACGCTTACACAGGAGTCGGGTGTGGCGCGTGTGAATCTGAAATGTGATCCGGAGGAAGCTGTTGTATTACGCGCTAAGTATCCCGCTGTCCAACCCGGCCATCACATGAATAAAAAGCACTGGAATACCGTGTTTCTTGACGGCACCATACCTGATAATGAAATCCAGCGGATGATTGACAATTCCTATGAGTTGGTTATCAATAATCTGCCCAGCGATGAGCTCGCGCGTTTGCTCGCCAGTAAACCCTGATAACGGATCGGGGAAAGATTATGAGCCGTATTGTCGTTACCGGTGCAAGTCGTGGTATAGGGCTAGAGCTATGCCAATATTTTGCCCGACAAGGTCATGAAGTATACGCGGCCTGCCGTGTCGTATCGACGGCGTTGAGTCAATTACCCCATCCTGGTATTACTGTTATTGACGGTGTTGATGTTTCCAATGACGAGGGCACTGTCACCTTGCGTAACGCACTGGCAAATAAACCTATTGATATTCTGATTAATAATGCCGGCGTGCTTGCAGCGGATAGCCTGGGAGACTTGGCTTATGATGATATTCAACACCAACTCCAGGTAAATGCTCTGGGACCGCTCAGGGTAACCGAGGCATTATTGGATAATTTGAAAGCGGGTTCCAAAGTGGCGATGATTACCAGCCGAATGGGTTCCATCGCCGATAATTCATCGGGCGGCTATTATGGCTATCGTATGAGCAAAGCCGCATTGAATGCAGCGGGCGTGAGTCTGGCGCGTGACTTGAAGCCGCGGGGCATTGCCGTTGTATTATTACACCCAGGTTTTGTTCAGACTGATATGGTCGGCTTTGCCGGTGATATTTCACCCACTGTTGCCGCTGAGCGTTTGGCAGCCCGGATCGACGAATTGACCTTGGAAAGTTCTGGCAGTTTCTGGCACGCTAACGGTGAGCGCTTGCCTTGGTAGTTTTCTCAACTGAAACATCAACATACGCATAGATGTTAATAATAAGTTTGCGTTCAACAGGTTTGCGGTATGGCCACAAAAATTGATGCGTCAATGAGTCATGATATGGTTGCTGAACTGGTTATAGATGAGGTGGAAACCACATCTATCGTCGATTTTGCGCCCGACCTGGCACCGGACATCGGGGTGCGTCTTAAATTAATTCGTGAGCGTAACGGGCTTTCCCAGCGAGAATTGGCCAAACGCGCGGGCATAACAAATAGCAACATTTCAATGATTGAACAGGGGCTTGTCAGTCCGTCTGTCAATTCATTAGCCAAGGTATTAAGCGGTATTCCCATGACCTTGGCTCAATTCTTCGCGTGCAATCAGGTTGACGTCGGGCAGGTAGTTTATCCGGCTGCCATGTTAGCCGCTGATCAGGTGCAGCAACCCAACGGAATAACAGTGCAGTCATTGGCTACGGAAAAGGCCCAGCGCAAAATTTCCATGCGGCGTCATACTTACGCCGCCGGTGCCGATACTGGCAGTGAACCCATACGTCACAAGGCAGAAGCCAGTGGTTGGGTTGTGAGTGGACAAGTGGAATTGACCGCAGGCATGCAGGTGCACGAATTACACGAAGGGGATGCATTTTACCTGGCGGCCCACCAACCCTATCGCATTCGTAATCGGAAAGAGACGGCGGCCGTGGTTGTCTTGAGTGTTGTACAGGATTAATGACGACTTTGTAGTTTGCCGATGCAGTCGTGCTAACGGTTTCTGTACATACCGATAAAAGTTCTTAATCGTTCGGCAAGGTTCCCACGCTAATCTCATACAATCTCGTTGTTCATTTGTGTTTCAAGTAAGGCTCGCACGTCCCGCTTGCTTGCCTATCAGCGTTAGAGGTTCGTTTTCCTCTGATATTCCACTAGAGAGAGACTTGTTATGTACCAAGGAAAAGCCATATCAGTTGCCCTGTTGCAAGACGGTATTGCGGAGTTGATCTTTGATCTTCAGGGTGAATCAGTTAATAAATTTAATCTGCAAGCCGTTAGCGAACTGGATGAAGCGCTAACCCTGCTGGAAAAGAGCCAGGATATTAAAGGGCTATTGGTGACCAGCGCAAAAGACGTTTTCATTGTCGGTGCTGACATCATGGAATTTGGTACGGTGTTTGCGGCTGGTGCTGACAGTATTATTGCCCACTTACAGAATAACAATCGCAACAATTGCCGCCTTGAGGATCTGCCTTTCCCGGTCGTAGTGGCGATCAACGGTTTTGCTCTTGGGGGCGGTATGGAATTATGCCTGGCCTGCGATTATCGCGTTGCAAGTACCAAAGCAAAGGTGGGCTTGCCGGAAACCAAACTAGGCATATTGCCTGGCTGGGGTGGCACAGTGCGCTTGCCGCGCATTGCCGGACTTGAAACAGCCGTAGAGTGGATAGCCTCTGGTAAAGAAAACGATGCACAAACCGCGTTGACCGCACGCGTGGTGGACGCCGTGGTAGAGCCGGAGAAGTTGCGCGATGCCGCGCTGTTTACTCTGCAGCAATGCATCAACGGCAAATTTGATTACGCGGCTCGCCGTGCACAGAAAAAAGCCCCGCTCAAGTTGAATTTTATTGAGTCCATGATGGCTTTTGAAACATCAAAAGCATTTGTGGGTGCACAGGCAGGACGCAATTACCCCTCACCGGTCACGGCGATCAAAGCCATGCAGAAAGCGGCAGATAAAGGCCGCGACGAAGCCCTGCAAATTGAAGCAGAAGCCTTTGCCAAGGTTGCCCAGACCGAGACAGCCCAATCTCTGGTCGGCATCTTTGTTAATGAGCAAATGATCAGTAAGAAAGCAAAGGGCTGGGAGAAAAAAGCGGATAAAAAAATTGCGCGCGCAGCGGTGCTCGGCGCGGGCATCATGGGCGGCGGAATTGCCTATCAGTCGGCTCTGAAAGGTGTGCCGATCAAGATGAAAGACGTAGCTCAAAAAGGTATTGATCTGGGCTTGTCTGAAGCAAACAAACAATTGAGCAAACGCGTAGAGCGCAAGAAAATGACACCCGCCGAGATGGGCGACGTGTTGAATCGTATTGAGCCTGCGTTAACCTACGATGGCTTTGACCAAGTCGACATTGTGGTGGAAGCAGTAGTAGAAAATCCCAAGGTCAAGCGCACTGTATTGGCTGAGGTGGAGACCAAGGTAAGCCCGGATACGATTATTGCCTCCAATACGTCCACTATCTCTATTTCATCCCTCGCAGAAGCGCTGCAGCGCCCTGAGAATTTCTGCGGTATGCACTTCTTCAACCCTGTCCACCTGATGCCCTTGGTGGAAGTGATTCGTGGAACCCGTACGTCGGATACGGCGGTTGCGCGTACGGTGGCTTATGCCAATGCCATGGGCAAGAAGCCCATCGTGGTGAAAGACTGTCCGGGCTTTCTGGTTAATCGCGTGTTATTTCCCTATTTCGCTGGCTTCTCAATGCTGGTGCGCGATGGAGTCGATTTCCGCAGGATTGATAAGGTGATGGAAACCTGGGGTTGGCCGATGGGGCCAGCCTACTTGCTTGATGTCGTGGGGATCGATACCGCCGTTCATGCGGAGAAAGTGATGGCAGAAGGTTTCCCTGAGCGTATGAAGCGTGACTTTACCTCGTGTACTGACGCGCTTTTTGCGGCGGAGCGATTGGGCCAAAAAAACCAGAAAGGCTTCTACGACTACCAGACCGACAAAAAGGGTAAACCTGAAAAAGTATTCAATGAGGATGTACTGACGCTTCTCAAGCCCCACATTACCGGGGCGGTCGAGGCTTCTGATGATGACATCATCGCGCGGATGATGGTGCCTATGGCCACCGAACTGGCCCGTTGCCTGGAAGAAGGCATCGTGGAAACGGCGGCCGAGGCAGATATGGCCTTGGTTTACGGTACGGGATTCCCGCCTTTCCGAGGCGGTGTCTTCCGCTGGATTGATTCTATTGGTGTAGGCGCATTTTGTGAAATGGCAAAGCGCTACAGTGATCTTGGTGCGCTTTACGAGCCGCCCGCCAGCCTGCAAAAAATGGCTGCCAATAACCAGAAATTTTACGGCTAAGCATGCGCCGCATCGTCAGCGCCTTGAGTCTTTAAAGGAGAGAAACTGTGAGTCTACATCCAAGAGATGCCGTTATCGTCGATTACGCCCGCAGCGCCATGGGCCGGTCTAAGAATGGTTGTTTTCGTCATGTGCGTGCAGATGATATATCTGCTGCGATTATCAAAGGATTACTGGCCAGAAACGAACAGCTCGATCCGGCAACAATCGATGATTTGTTGTGGGGTTGTGTCATGCAGCGCGAGGAGCAGGCCTTTAATATCGCGCGCAATATTCTGTTGTTAACCGGCTTGCCGCACACGATTCCGGCACAAACCATCAATCGTTTGTGTGGCTCCTCCATGTCTGCCTTGCATACGGCTACGGCGAATATCCGCGCTGGTCTGGGTGATGTTTACCTGATCGGTGGCGTTGAGCACATGGGGCATTTACCCATGTATGAATCAGTCAATCCCAATCCTTTGTTGGGCCTATCGGTTGCCAAGGCAGCCGGTAATATGGGCATGACGGCGGAATATCTGGCGTTGCTGCACGGTATCAACCGCCAGCAGATGGATGAGTTCGGCGCGCGCTCCCATCAGTTGGCGGCCAAAGCCCGCGCCGAAGGGCGGTTTAAGCGCGAGATTATCCCGGTTGCAGGCCACAATGCAGATGGCTTTCCGATGATGATTGAAGATGACGAAACCATCCGGCCAGATACGACGGTTGAAGCCCTGTCCAAGCTGCCACCAGTCTTTGATCCTAAAAATGGTCAGGTGACCGCCGGGACCTCATCCCAGGTCTCCGACGGTGCATCTGTCATGCTGGTCATGTCGGCCGAACGCGCCCAATCATTGGGGATGAAGCCGATTGCCCGTGTAACGTCTCTTGGCCTGGCGGGTGTCGATCCGTCGATCATGGGTTATGGTCCCGTGCCGTCTACTGAAAAAGCGTTGCAAAAAGCGAATTTATCCATGGATGACATTGAGTGCGTGGAGCTGAATGAGGCGTTTGCGGCCCAGGCCTTACCTGTATTGAAAGACCTTAAGCTACTGGAAGAGATGGACGAGAAGGTCAATCTGCACGGCGGGGCCATCGCACTGGGACATCCCTTCGGCTGCTCCGGCACCCGTATAACCGGCTCGCTTCTGACGGTAATGGCAGAAAAAGATGCCACCCTCGGTGTATCCACGATGTGTATCGGATTGGGGCAGGGAATAACCACCGTACTTGAGCGATTGAACTGATTTTCAGGCACTTTCCTTCGAAAACGCCGGCGTTCATGCTCCGGCGTTTTCATTCCTCTCGCCGCAGGCGGGCTGTCAGGGTTAACCGCATCTGCTAGACTGCCGACCTTTCTTGTCACGCCATCCCAGAGGCCAGCGGTGATTGTCCACGCGGTATCCAACCCCGAATCGTTTATTCATGATCAAATAGCGCAACTGATGGTATCAGCGGCAGTCGACCACTGTTTTGCTATTGAATACGCCTGGCGTCAGTACTATCTCCCGTCACAGCCTGAAATCCAATTCATTGCTTTGGTTGCCCTGAGTAAAGAGCGTGATTCATACAAGGTCCAGGCTACCCTATCTGTCGCATCGGCTGAGTTGCGTACACTTATCGTCGCGCTGGACGACCAACCTGGAAGCCTTGTCGACTTTGTCCGGCAACATCAATTGCCTTGGTTCGATCTGTCAGCACCGCTGATGCTGGAGCCTGTTTATATTCCGAAACCCTGGGGCCAGGAAATCTGGTACACAGGTATTGAAGTCCGAGGCCAATCCTGGGTGAGCGCGCAAGGGCGCCGGATTCCTTTACCCTGGCTGCTTTCTCTGATGCCTGATTTTCTCGCCGCCGGCTCTGCACAACATATCATCCTGTTAAAAATCCTTGATCCTTTACCTGACGAACGTTACGGCGATCTCTATTTTGAGATGCACGAGCAGAAGCAGGAAGTCTATGTTATTACGCACATTGATTCTCAGGCCTGGCCTGATGGAATCGGGGGGATTCGCCTGGGGTTCAATCAACAAAAACGTCGTGAATTTAATAATGATGCTGCGTTTAAGGCGGCTTATCTGGCAGCGGTCCAGGAATACGAAGCCATCAGGCGCGATATTGACCGACGTCTGGATCAGCAACGCCTCGCCCACAACATTGCCCTCCATGATCCGGTCAATACTGCCACGTTAAATGGCTGGTTGGACGAACTGCCGCAACCCTTGTTGAGATTAGAGAATGAAAAACGTGCGGCCATGTATGCCTATACGGCTATGCAGGATTTGCGGGTGGGTGATGTTGTCAAAGTGCCGTGTTTTACACCCCATGCATTACAACACGGCGTGCGCACCGTTGAATTTCAGACGCCAGTCTATGAAAGAAAAATTCTGTCTTTCACACAAAAAGTGTTGACCCAAACACACTGGGACACAGCTGCAGCACTTGAAAGCGTCTCGCTTGAAACGCCCGCCACTCCCGAGCTTGAGCAGATAAAATCCACAGCCGGGGTTGTAGTTGAACGTGTCGTCATGTTTCATGATTTTGAAGTCGTGCGCGTAATGTTGAGCGCAGGATCGCGTTATCAGCTACCAGCTTGTGTTAGCTACCGCCTGTTGATGGTTATATCCGGCAGCCTTGTGTGCTATGCAACGGAGTCTTCAACGTATACGCAGGCAAAATATACCCATGCCCCTACTTATCTAGCGTCGCAAGCAGTCTTATTACCTGCATCGCTCGCTCACACTGAGTGGCAGGCCGGTGACGAAGGTGCCATTGTGCTGCTGGCGTTGCCCATAGAAACTGACCGCGATGGTGAATGCATATGAAACTGTGCCTTCATTCGGTGATTGCGAAGCGCAGAACATTTTTGTGGATTATTGTTACTTGCTTCTATAGCTCCGCTTTGCATGCTGCATCGCAACCCTTGCTATGGCAGGTGCAGGATAAGGATTCCCGGGTTCGCTTGTACTTATTTGGCTCGTTACATTACGGCGATGAGGCATTCTATCCTTTGCCTGATGCCGTGCTTCAGGCGCATCGAGATTCAGATGTATTGGCTGTTGAATTGGATATCGATGCACTGGATGGAGAAAAAGTGCGTGCGGCCCTCAAGCAATATGGCTATTACCCCGGCGAGAAAAATTTACAAACCCAGCTCGGAGCGCAAATGTGGAAAACATTAACGCAAGTATCCGAGAATCTGGGAGGCGATGCGCAGCGGTTGAAACGATTTAAACCTTGGTTGGCAGCTATGCAGTTAACCAATATGCAATTGTCACGCAGTGATTATCAGCAGGCGTTGGGTCTGGACAAATATTTTCTGACTGCCTCACGGGATAAAAAAATTATTCTGGAGTTGGAGTCACTTGATGAACAAATGCAGTTATTTAATCAGTTAAGTGATGCTGAACAAATTGAATTTTTGCAGGTTACCTTGAATGAGCAGGGCAAGGCAGAGGAAAGCTTGAAAAGATTGGCAGATGCCTGGTATCAAGGTGATGAACCCCAATTAAATGAATTGGTATTCAGTTCATTTCGCCAGAGAAAATTGGGGCACAGGCTCTATCAATTTATTTTTGTTGAACGCAACAAGCAAATGCTGAAAACAATTAATGCATATATGAAAAAAGCGCAAAAAATTTTTCTGGTTGTGGGTATTGGTCATATGTTGGGTGAGGATGGGCTGGTAGCGCTGTTTCAAGCGCAGGGATATCAGGTGACCTTGGTTACGGGGGTTAATACGGAGGTTAATATGGGTGTTAACGCGGTGGTTAACACGGGGCGGGATGATTGATGCAGGGCGGGTTAATGTTAGAATAAAGCCGTTTTTTTCTTTGCAGGCCAACACTGCAAAACAATAGAGGTTAGTATGCCATCAACGCTATATGAAATTGCCGAGCTACCTAACGGCGATGTCGTGCTGAGAAAAGTCGATGATGAGGGTGGAGAGCCTTTGGTGCGGCTTTGTTTTTCAGCAGAATCCCTGGCTTTTATGGGGGAAGGAAAGTTTGAGGTCGCGAAAGCGATGATTGAAGCCGGGATGGAAGCCGCCACTGAGCTGGCGGAGCAGGAGCATCTGGATGAGTTTTCTGAAGGCATTCCTGAATTTGAGAAGCCGATTCTGCACTGATTCTATTGGGGCTTTCCGTGCCCCTACGTCTTTTTGATATCTCTCAATGACCTACCGCACGCGCAGTAATAACCCTTGGCAATTGCCACGCATCGCAGCAGCTTCCAACTGTTTCAATTCCTTGTCAGTTAATTTGCCGGGACTGGCGATAACAGTGTGGCTGTTACCTGCCGCCAGCGCTTCCCATGTAATCCACAAAGTGTTGTGTTGTTCATGGCAGTGAATCAGACGGATCAACCGGGTATCGATGCCAAAGCTTTCCAGTGATTGACGTGTAATGTTGTGCGGCGCAACCCAGGTAATCCAACGGTCGTGGCAGGTCTTGCTGAGATAGGCCAGCATTGGCAATAACAGCGCCGCCTGCTCCGGAGAATGACTGGTTAATACCAGCTCAGTCACGCCCTGGTTATAGCGGGGTGCACCGCCGGGTTGTTCATCAATACGTACGGTATTAGTCACGACGGATTACTCCTACGCTTAAACCCTCGATACAGAAATCCTGATCCCGCAGATCCACTTCAATTACGTTAAAGTCAGGATTCTCCGGCCAGAGTTCGACTTGAGCCCGATTACCGATACGTTTGAAACGTTTCACCGTCACTTCCTCGCCGATGCGCGCCACAACAATCTGGCCATTGCGCGCCTGATCAGTCCTATGCACCGCGAGTAGGTCGCCATCCAGGATACCGGCATCCTTCATGCTCATACCCTGCACACGCAGTAGGTAATCCGCGCTGGGAGAAAAGAAGCTGTAGGGGATGTTGCAGTAATCTTCGATATGTTCCTGGGCAAGGATAGGGCTACCGGCTGCAACCCGACCGACGACAGGAATACCATTATGGGATTCCGGCAAACGAATTCCGCGCGATGCGCCGGGAATAATTTCGATTGCCCCTTTCCTTGCCAGGGCTTTGATATGTTCTTCAGCAGCGTTGGCAGACTTATAACCGAGTATGCGAGCAATCTCTGCACGCGTTGGCGGATAACCGGTTTCTTCGGTGTAGCTCTTGATCAACTGCAGGACTTGTTCCTGACGGGAGGTCAGATTGGCCATGGGGCGCTCCTGATGAATCTGTTTATTTATACAGGTGTTGTGATTATATACAGTATTTCATCATCCGCAACCCCCTTTTTCAAGGAGGGGGAGCGCCTGAAGATTACAGGCGCCGTCCGTTTTTAATCGCCTGGAGTTTGCCGCGTTTGAAATAGAGGTGTTGAATGAATTGGCCGGAACCGGGATGGTAAGTCCACAAGTCAACTTCTTCGCAAGGGACAATGATGGTGGTGTTGGCTTGGCCGACGATGGTGATGGGCTCGCAATAGCTATCGGTAAACACGGGCTCCCCGCACCGGTCGATAACATCCGCTTTGGTGTCTCCGGTTTGGATCAGCGAGTTGCTGCAACGCATTGAATCCGCCAATGCGGGTTGTAAATATAATCCGCCAAGGAGGAGCGCGAGATAAGCGCAAATTTTCATGTGATTACCTCAAGGTGTCAGGTGGATACCGTTGATGGATGATATGCCGTTGATAGAGAGCTCCGGCCGGATTGCTCGTGCATTTTGACCCGGCTAAGGGTCAGTAATTCCTGTGGCTTTTTCGCCCGATAGTGCCAGCCCCTGACTTAACCGAAACTTAATTGCCCGCGCGACGCAAGACCCTGTCCATCATCCGCGTACTTAATATACGTTGCAGAATGCTCATTAAATATGTCGGAAATGTAACGCAATAGCGTGGTTTAGGTGAATCACTTTCCAGCGCGTGTTTTAAACGCCGGTAGACTGCCTCTGGTCCCAGGGTAAAGGGCGCGGCTGGGCCGGGTTTGCTGAGTCGCTGTATGGCCGATGCATATTGATCGGCAAAGCGGCTCTTTTCAATATTGATATTGGCCTTCAATGCAATGAGAGCATTTTTGCGAAAGTCACTGAGAATAGGGCCCGGCTCAATAAGGCTGACATACACGCCGGTGCCGTCCAGCTCAAGTCGCAAGGTATCCGTCAGCCCCTCAAGGGCGAACTTGCTGGCATTGTATGCTCCCCGCAACGGCATGGCCGCGAAACCGAGGATCGAGCTATTCTGGATAATGCGTCCCTGGCCCTGCTGAATCATGAGCGGCAGAATTTTATTGGTGAGCTCCAGCCATCCGAACACATTGGTTTCAAATTGGCGGCGCAACACATCGCGACTCAGGTCTTCTACGGCGCCGGGTTGGCCATAAGCCCCGTTGTTGAATAATCCATAAAGTTCTCCCTTTGTGAGTTCCAATGTTTGGCTTACCGCCCGTTCAATACTGGCGGAAT
Source organism: Cellvibrio sp. (assembly GCA_035490615.1). Classification (GTDB taxonomy): domain Bacteria; phylum Pseudomonadota; class Gammaproteobacteria; order Pseudomonadales; family Cellvibrionaceae; genus Cellvibrio. Next base: position 37,646 of record DATJLH010000228.1, on the reverse strand, counting down.
CTGTCAGGTCCAGTTGGATGCACGTCAGTCCATCAGCCTGGAGACGTGATACATCGGTGAGTTTGCGACAGGAGGCAATCACCTGGTAGCCATCCGCCTGCAATGCTTTTGCGCAATGGTAACCAATGCCGGTAGAGGCGCCGGTGATCAAAATACTTTTATTACCTTTCATGGTGATAACCTTGTGGACAACTGCAAATGAGACAGTTAAGCATTCCTTAACAAAACTTCCTTTCAAATTGGTCGATATTTATTGCACTATAACCCCGCTTGTTCGGGCCGCGCCCGAAAAAAATAAAATGATATTGGCAATGATATTCCTTCAATACGGGGTTAACTATTTATGAAATCCTTATACCTGATGTGTTTTGGTTTACTTCTGGCCGTCCTCTTGATGGGGTGTCAGGATGATGGAACAGCTTCTTCTGACGTTATTCAACCGCAAGCAGAGAGTGACACCGCTGTCATGCCGAAACAACCACCTTTGCACGATTTCAAAGTGATTGCTTATTACATGGGAGACGGTTCTGATCTGGAGCGTTACAACTTCAATCACCTTACTCACATCATCTACAGCTTCCTGCACCTGAATGGCAATCAACTCAGTTTTGATTCAGACACAGACAAGTTGGCGCTGCAGCGTCTCGTTGCATTAAAAGAGCAGCACCCGCATCTCAAGGTGATGTTATCACTCGGAGGTTGGGGCGGCTGTGAAACCTGTTCCGAGGTTTTCAACAGTGCGGAAAATCGTTCGGCGTTTGCACAGTCCACCTTGGCGATTATTGAAGAATACGGCGCAGATGGTATCGATCTGGATTGGGAGTACCCGACAATCCCCGGCCATCCCGGCCACCCTTATGCGGATTATGATAAGGATAATTTCACGGCGTTGACCCAGGCGTTACGCGATAGCTTTGGTGATCGCTATGAATTAAGTTTTGCCGCCGGAGGCTTCGATAATTTTTTGCAGAACGCGGTGGATTGGGATGCAATTATGCCGCTGTTTGATAACGTCAATCTGATGAGTTACGACATCGTTAACGGCGCGACACCGCATACAGGGCATCACACTGCGCTTTACTCCACACCGGAACAAAAAGACTCTACGGATAACGCGGTGCAATTCTTATTGAGTAAAGGTGTGCCGGCGGAAAAAATTGTTATCGGTGCCGCGTTTTATGCGCGCTCCTGGGAAAATGTCGAGAATGTAAACCTGGGTCTGTATCAGCCTGGCAACCACATCGAAGGTGCGAAGTTTAAAGACTATGCCAGCGTGTACGTACCGGAAGAGGGCTATGTTTACTACTGGGACAATATTGCCAAGGCGCCTATTATTTACAATGAAAAGAAAAAGATTTTTGCGACCTTCGATGATAAGCGCTCTATCTCTGCCAAAGTGCGTTATATCAAAGCCCGCCAGCTCGGTGGCATTATGTTTTGGCAACTGCCCCATGACAGTGATAAAGACGGTTTAGTGGAGACCATTTATCGCGAAAAATCGGTGCCGTAAAAACACTCCTTCCACGAAGCGCCCAATAAAAAACCCGCCGAAGCGGGTTTTTTATTGCAGCAGAACAATCGTTTAAACGGCGACTGTTTGAATTTCCACAGCAGCAATGCGCTTGCCTTCATCCGCTGATTTTTGGTAGCTCTCAATTTCATTGAAGTTGAGGTAACGATAAATATCACCGGACATGCTGTCGAGTTTCTGCGCGTACTGCATGTACTCGTCAAAGTTAGGCAGTTTGCCCAACACCGCTGCTACTGCCGCCAGCTCGGCCGATGCCAGATACACATTGGCGCCGTTGCCAAGACGGTTGGGGAAGTTACGGGTTGAGGTCGATACCACCGTCGAGTTTGGGGCAACGCGTGCCTGGTTACCCATACACAATGAGCAGCCGGGCATCTCAGTGCGTGCACCTTTACGGCCGTAAATATTGTAGAAGCCTTCTTCCATCAATTGATGCTCGTCCATCTTGGTCGGTGGCGCAATCCACAGACGGGTAGACAATTCATCTTTGGTGGCGTCAAGCAGTTTGCCCGCCGCACGGAAGTGACCGATGTTGGTCATGCACGAACCGATAAAGACTTCATCAATCTTGTCACCGGCAACTTCGGACAATACTTTCACATCGTCTGGATCGTTAGGGCAGGCGAGGATCGGTTCTTTCACATCGGCCAGATCAATCTCAATGACCGCTGCGTATTCCGCATCGGCATCGGCTTCCATCAGCACCGGATTCGCCAGCCACTCTTCCATCTTGCGTGCACGGCGCTCAAGGGTGCGGACATCGCCGTAACCTTGTTCGATCATCCAGCGCAGCATGGTGATGTTGGAGTTCAGGTACTCAATGATCGGTTCTTTATCCAGCTTGATAGTACAGCCGGCAGCAGAACGCTCAGCAGAGGCATCAGAGATTTCAAACGCCTGCTCAACTTTCAGCTTGGGCAGACCTTCTACTTCCAGAATGCGGCCAGAGAAGATGTTCTTTTTGCCTTTCTTCTCGACAGTCAACAAGCCTTGCTTGATGGCGTACAGCGGAATGGCGTTAACCAGATCGCGCAGGGTGATGCCCGGTTGCATTTCGCCTTTGAAGCGCACCAGTACCGACTCCGGCATATCCAATGGCATAACGCCGGTTGCCGCGGCAAATGCCACCAGGCCAGAACCGGCCGGGAAGGAGATACCGATAGGGAAACGGGTGTGAGAGTCGCCGCCGGTGCCGACAGTGTCGGGCAACAGCATGCGGTTCAGCCAGCTGTGGATGATGCCGTCGCCCGGACGCAGGGACACGCCGCCACGGGTCATGATGAAGTCCGGCAGGGTGTGCTGGGTCTCAATGTCCACCGGCTTGGGGTAAGCCGCCGTGTGGCAGAAGGACTGCATGGTCAGATCGGCGGAGAAGCCGAGACAGGCCAGGTCTTTCAGCTCGTCGCGCGTCATCGGGCCGGTGGTGTCCTGGGAGCCCACGGTGGTCATGTAGGGTTCACAGTAGGTGCCGGGGCGAATACCGGTGGTACCGCAGGCTTTACCCACCATTTTCTGTGCGAGGGTATAACCTTTGCCGCTGTCTACTGGCGCCTGGGGCAAGCGGAACAGGGTGCTTGCAGGCAAGCCCAGAGAAGCGCGCGCCTTGGTGGTCAGGCCGCGACCGATGATCAATGGAATACGGCCACCAGCCTGGACTTCGTCCAGTAATACATCGGACTTCAGGCTGAATTCAGAGATGACCGCGCCGGTCTCGATATTGAGAATCTTGCCTTCATACGGGCGAATTTCAATCGCATCGCCCATGTTCAGGTTGTCCACCGGGGCTTCAAATACCAACGCGCCCGCATCTTCCATGGTGTTGTAGAAGATCGGTGCGACTTTACTGCCGATACACACACCACCCGTGCGCTTGTTGGGCACGCCGGGAATATCTTCGCCGATAAACCACAGCACGGAGTTGGTGGCAGATTTACGGGAAGAGCCGGTGCCGACCACATCACCCACAAACGCTAATGGATAGCCTTTGGTTTTCAGTTGCTCGATTTGTTTGATCGGGCCGATGCTGCCTGGCTCGTCTGGTGTCAGGCCTTCGCGGGCCATCTTGAACATGGCTAGTGCGCGTAGCGGGATGTCCGGGCGCGACCAGGCATCGGGCGCGGGGGAAAGGTCATCGGTGTTGGTTTCGCCGGTGACTTTGAATACGGTTAATTTGATACTTTCCGGTACCTTATCGCGTTTGGTGAACCATTCACCATCGGCCCAGGATTGCAGTACCGCTTGTGCATTGGCGTTGCCGGCTTTGGCTTTTTCTTCCACATCGTGGAAAGCATCAAACATCAGCAGGGTGTGCTTGAGTTGCTCAGCGGCCAGTGATGCGAGTTCAGCATCGTCGAGTGCATTGACCAGGGTTTCAATGTTGTATCCGCCGAGCATCATGCCGAGCAGTTTGATCGCATGGGGCTTATCAATCAGGGGGGAGGAGGCTTCGCCTTTGACGATAGCACTCAGGAAAGCGGCTTTAACGTAGGCTGCTTCATCCACGCCTGGCGGAACGCGATTGGTGATCAGGTCAAGCAGGGTTTGTTCTTCGTTAGCGGGAGGGTTTTTCAGTAATTCCACCAGACCTGCGACTTGTTCGGCATTGAGTGGTTTGGGTGGAACTCCTTCTGCTGCGCGTTCTGCGACATGGTTGCGATAGGCTTCAAGCACGGTTTATATCCTCTGATTTGTGAGATTACTCCCTCGGCAGGATCTCTGCGTCAGGAGGCTATCCATGACCTACATGGATGAATCTACAACCCTGGCAGGGGGTGCAAATTGGGCGCAAATTATACATGAACCCCTATAAACTGTTAACCCGAGTTCCGGGGCCAGGGCGCAGCTTGCACAGATTCGTATAGCTGATCGCATTTTCGTTATATTCGGGGTAGATCAACCGATCAATTAGTAGACATCGTGGTCTGATAACCCGGCTTATTCACGGATATTTCCATGGTAAATCACGTTTTTAGCCGGCGGCTGTGCTATGTTGTCAGCCTCATTTTATGCAGCAAAAAAACAGTAAAAAAAGGAGCGCTTTAATGAAAAAAATTATTTATCCCGTTATTGGGGCCCTGACAATTTTGGGCTTGGTGGCCTGTGAGAAATCTGCAACGCCGCAACCGGAGTCGCAAGCCGAACAAAAAGCAGTTGACGCCGCTATTCCCAAACAAGAAGTGCCGGTGGTACCCCGGTATTCATCCTGGAATTGTCCGGCCAATCCCGGTAAAGCGCCCGCCGGCGACTTGACGGCAACGCGTATAGAAACGGCTGATTCCCGCCGCAGTGAACCCGGTTTGTATGAAGGGCCGGTCTGGTTAAACGGTGCACTTTATTTTTCAGATTTTACGTTTCAGGAAGGTTTTCCGTCGCGCGTACAACGTTTGAATGCGGATGGCTCCATGGAAACCGTTATTGAAGACAGTGGAACTAACGGCCTGGCCGTCGACAGTGAAGGTGCGCTTATCGGTGGTGTACACGCCGATAAAACGGTTTCACGCCTTGATTTGCAAACCGGTCAGCGCGAAAAAATAGTGGGTGAATATCAGGGCAGCGCATTTAACTCGCCCAATGATCTAACCGAAGCCCGCGACGGCACGATTTATTTTACTGACCCGGACTTCCAGCGCAGTGCAGCGCCGGGTGGACAAGAAAAGACCCAGGTATTTCGCATCTCGGCTACGGGCAGTGTGAGTGTTGTCGACGATAGCATCAGCAACCCTAACGGTATTTCCCTGTCGCCGGCTCAGGACGTACTTTATGTTGCAGGTGGCGGCGAAAACGGGTTCTTGCGTGCCTATCCCATTGTGGACGGTCAGCCCGGCGAAGGAAAAAATCTCGTCGAAGGTATACAGGTTCCCGATGGTATGGCAATCGATTGCCTGGGCAATATCTACGTGACCGAGCACACCGCGCAACGCGTGCGTGTTTTCACCCCGGCGGGTGAGCATCTGGCGACTATCAGTGTCGATGCAAATATTACCAACGCCGCTTTCGGTGGCGCGGAAGGTAAAACCTTGTACTTAACCGGAGCCGGAGCGGTCTGGTCGATCGACCTGGATGTTGCTGGTTTCCCTTATTGATCATGTTAATCCGGTAACCTGAAAAGGTTAGCCCTTTCAGGTTGCCGACGACTGGCGATTGATTTTCTGATGCGTCTTTTTAAACCGGTAAGAACACCCTGCGTCGGCATTTGCTCGACCGGCATCGGCGACAGTGTCTGTCGTGGATGCAAACGCTTTGCCCACGAAGTGATTGACTGGAATGCCTACAGTCACGAACAGCGTGTGATCATTGCCCAGCGTCTTGAGGGTTTTTTAACCCAGGTGGTGGAAAATATTATTGAAGTGGTTGATGCGCGATTGTTGCTGCAACAGATCAAGCATCAACAAATTCTTTTTAAGGAAGAGCAAAATCCTTATTGTTGGGTGTTTGATTTGTTGCGCGCAGGTGCAAGCCAGATTACCGATCTGGAAGCTTATGGCTTGCGCTTGCAACCCGCTTGGCGAAACGCATCGCTAAAGGACGTCCGTGATACGATCGACCAGGATTTTTACGCACTTTCCTGTGCTTACTATGAGCGCTACATAGAACCAGGCTTGCAAGCCAACGCCAAATAGGTCGGATTAGCGAAGCGTAATCCGACAACATTAACCGTTACTTAATATCCCATGAATGCACTAACCAAAATTAATCAATTCTTATTATGCGAAACCCCGGAAGCCTGGGTACAAAGTGCGCTGCAACATCAATCACTCTTGTTGCTTGATCATGCGAACTGTGAAAAAAAAGCCGCCTCAACAGCATTAACCCTTATGTATCGCTACGTTGGCGATTTTGAAATGATGCACAAGATGTCGCGCCTGGCCCGCGAAGAACTGCGTCATTACGAACAGGTGATGGCGATCATGGAGGCACGCGGCATTGCCTATGAACAAATTACACCCTGCCGTTATGCGTCAGAGTTGCGTAAACCGGTGCGCACCCACGAGCCGGCGCGATTTATCGACACCTTGATTGTGGGCGCTATTATTGAAGCACGCTCCTGCGAGCGTTTCGCCAAGGTGGCACCGCATCTGGATGAGGAGCTGCAAACATTTTATTTGTCTCTGCTGAAATCCGAAGCAAGGCATTATGAAGACTATCTGCACCTGGCCCGCAAGGCGGCTGATGGTAAAAGCATTGATGATCGTATCAACGTTTTTTTGCAGTTGGAAAAAACCTTGATTGAAAGTCCGGATACAGAATTCCGTTTTCATTCCGGTGTGCTGGCGGCTTAACCTGGCCGATGACAATGTAGGGAGTCCACAGTGATGAACACAGAAAAGATTGAACAGCAAGACACATCCAGGAAGAGTAAAACCCGCTCTGCAACCTGGCCCCTTGGGTTGGCGATTATATTAATCGGGGTGGTGTTACTCGCGCGCAACCTGGGTGTGGATTTTTTCTTCCTGCACCTGGATAACTGGTGGGCGTTATTTATTCTGGTGGCGTCGGTAGGGCCGTTACAGCAAGCCTATGTGGCTTATCGCCGCGAAGGTTTTGGTGCGGCGATGGCCAACTCGCTGGTATCGGCTGCGTTTATTATTTTTATTGCGCTGATTTTTCTTATCGATCTGTCGTTTTTCACCTGGTGGCCGGTATTCGTCATCCTGGGTGGATTATCCATGATGACGAATCGTTGAGTGATATTTCAAATCAACCACGGAATATCAATTGCGGATCGACCAGTGGCGTAATTCAAGGCCGCCAGGGTCCGCATAAATACACCAGGCAGCGTCATGCCAGTCGCCGAGCACGATTCTTTCGGCTGGCGCGCCGTCAATCGTCAGTGGGTGGCGGGCGGGTCTGTGAGTGTGGCCATGAATCAATTGCCGCACGCCGTGGGCCTGCATAACACGCACCACTTCATCCGGCGTAACATCCATAATATCTTCTGCTTTGATGCTGTTCATGCTTTTGCTTTGGGCGCGAATTTGTGCCGCCAATGCACGGCGCGCTGCAAGCGGCTGTGACAATATCTGTTGCTGCCATGCTGCGGAGCGAACCTGTTGCCGAAAAGCCTGATATTCCGTATCACGGGTGCACAACGTATCACCGTGCATTAGCAGGGTAGGTTGACCATACAAATCAATGAGTGTGGGGTCGACCAGTAAACGTGCTCCTGCCGCTGTCGCAAAAGTTTCGCCCAATAGAAAATCGCGATTGCCGTGCATTAAAAAAATAGTGGTTCCCTGATCGGACAGCTGGCGTAACTCCTGCGCGGTGGCCGCGTTTAGCGGCGAGTCGTCATCGTCGCCAATCCAGGCATCAAAAAAATCACCCAGAATATAAAGTGCTTCGGCATTGCCGGCGCGCTCGCGTAAAAATTGATAAAACGCCTCGGTCACTGCCGGACGGGATTCGTGAAGATGCAGGTCAGAAATAAACAGTGTGGTCATCAGAAGGGTTACACAACCAGGTGATTTATTATGGAGTTCGCGAGAGTGAGATAAAAAAAGTGATCGCCGAATGTATTCCCGGCGATCACTGTGTCGCTTAAGCGACGGTCACTTTTTCGATGACAACAGGTTCTACCGGTACATCCTGATGAAAGCCTTTATTGCCGGTTTTTACACCTTTAATCTTGTTGACGACGTCCATACCTTCGGTGACTTTGCCGAATACACAGTAACCCCAGCCTTGCGCACTTTTGCTACTGTGATTGAGGAAACTGTTGTCTTTAACGTTGATAAAAAATTGCGCGGTTGCGCTGTGTGGATCATTGGTGCGCGCCATAGCCAGGCTGCCTGTGACATTTTTCAACCCATTGTCAGCTTCGTTTTCAATCGGCGCGCGGGTTTTTTTCTGTTCCATATCTTCGGTCATACCGCCGCCCTGAACCATAAAGCCGTCAATCACGCGGTGAAAGATGGTGCCGTTGTAAAAACCTTCTTCCGCATATTGTTTAAAATTGGCCGCCGTTTTAGGTGCCTTGTCAAAATCCAGTTCGATTACTATGTCGCCGTGGTTTGTGTGCAGGGTAATCATCTTCGTCTCCAGTGAAAGCAAAGGCTAAAAAAGCGGTTATGATACGCGCTCGCCGAGGGTGAAGGAACCCTGAAAACAGTGGCGCTTTCGCAGATTATCAACAGAGATTCCTATGGCTTACGGCAAATTTATCACTATTGAAGGCACCGAAGGGGTCGGTAAAAGTACTAATCTGGCTTATGTGCATGAGTGGCTGATCCAGCGCGGCCTGGAGGTTGTGGTGACGCGGGAGCCGGGCGGCACGCCGTTGGCGGAGGAAATTCGCGCACTCTTGCTGGCCAAGCGCGACGAGCCGGTGGATGAAACCGCTGAACTGTTATTGGTATTTGCTGCCCGCGCTCAACACCTGCAGCAAGTCATCAAACCGGCTCTGGCGCGTGGCGCCTGGGTGTTGTGCGACCGCTTTACCGATGCAACCTATGCCTACCAGGGCGGTGGCCGCGGTCTGGACGTCGCCACAATCGCGCAGTTGGAGCAACTGGTACAGGGAGATTTGCGGCCTGATCTGACCCTGGTGCTGGATATCGATGTGGAATTGGGCTTGCAGCGCGCGCGCCAACGGGCGGAGCTGGATCGTTTTGAAAGTGAGGCTGTGGCTTTCTTTGAGCGGGTGCGTGAAGCCTATCGGGCTTTAGCTCACGCCGCCCCGGCGCGTTATGCCGTGGTAGATGCCGGTCAGCCCTTAACGGCGGTTCAACAGGATATTGATCGGGTACTCAGCCGGTTACTGGGTTGATTCGGTATGTTGTTGACGTGCTAACAGGATGTGGGATAAACCCACACCCTGAGAAAGCGCGACCTTGGCCGTTAGAACCGCAGTCCCAACTGCACCGCACCGCCGATGGTGTTGTCCTGGCCGGTTACCGCCGCGACATCCAGATTGATGGTATCGAATGGTGACAAGCCGATGCCGGCCGAGTAGGTATCTTCCAGCGTATTTTCCAGATCCTGGTGTAACCCCAGGCGCAATTGCAACCATGACAAAGGACTGACTTCCAGGCCTGCACGCAGTATCTGCACATCGCCCGCTAATCCAAAGGCCGGTACGGCATTCAGATCCAATGCAGCTTCTGCCTTTAACCAGCCGTTGCTGTAGCCGATTGCCGTGGTGGCCAGGGGCTTGATGCTCAGGGGGTCGCCATCGATAGCGGCGAAGTCATGACTGATAGCGTCTTTTACGACCAGCCCATACCGCAGGTTGCCGCTGATGTAGGTAATACCGGCATCGAAGCTGGTAGCGCTGTTTTCGAGGGTGTAGTCCTCTGCATCAAAGTCATCTTCATCATATTCAGAGACGGTGGCGTTATAGACGATGGTTTCCACTGTCACGCGCTTGGGGGTCACACCCACCAGCCACTGTTCGCCATCGGCTGTGCCGAAACGCTTTGATAAGGCCAGGCCGTATTCACGTATCAGCGCACCTTTACCCAGCACGGAAGAATTGAGGTCTTCGGTGTCAAAGGGCGAATCCACCGCGTTTTCAATGAGCGCATAATCGTCCTGATCAATCAGGGTTACCACGCCCAGTTGCGCGCGGGCCTTGGCGATAAAGGCGAGCGACAGCACCTCGTTAGGGATGGCGAGTACGACGCTGGCACCCGCGTTAACGTTCACACCCTTATCCTCAACAGCCCGGATTCTGTCAATCAGCGTATCGGCCATGTCCTGATTTAGATCCTGGACGTTGGTGATGCTATCGAGGTAGTCGACGTAGTCCACCAGTTCATCCATCGCATCAATCAGTTCATCTTTATCGGAGCCGACACCGCCGGCGTTGATGACCAGCGCAACATCATCTTTCTCGCCAAAGGCTGCACCCATACTGGGATTTGCCAATACACCATCGGCATAACCGGCGGTAACCAGGCCCGCGCCGGACATGCCTGTTAAACGACCATTAAACTCCTCAGATGCGACAGCGCCAGAGGCAGCGGCAATCAATGCCAGACTAAGCAGGGTTTTCTTCATCGGGTAACTATCCTGAACAAAAAGACTAAATAAGAAGGTAGCGACAATGTGATGTTCATCACATTGTGCGCATTTATAATTCTAGGCAATTAAAAATACTACTTAATAGAATTTTTAAGAATTGAACGATGTGAATTTGATAGGCGGCGTTATTAAAAGCGAACGATCAACAAGGAACGACTAAAAAGCAGGCGGGCAGTGGATGTCCACTAGCTGGCCAGAGATGGGGTGGTTGAAGTAGATCTGCTGTGCATGCAACAACAAGCGCGGCGCGCGGGCCTGAATCTCTGCGGGGGCGTAAAGGCGGTCGCCGATGATCGGATGACCCAGGGCCAGCATGTGGACACGCAACTGGTGTGTGCGACCGCTGACCGGTTCCAGTAAAACCCGCGTAGTGTGCGCCTCTGCATCCCGCCCCAGCACTTGGTAGCGTGTGTGTGCCGCCTTGCCGTGTTCAAAACACACCTTTTGCAGCGGTCGGTTGGGCCAGTCGCAGATCAGGGGCAATTTAACCTCGCCCTCATCCGCTTCCATCAGCCCGGATACCTCTGCGACGTAACGCTTGTGAACGCCGCGCGCCTCAAACTGTTTGGTCAGGGTTCGCAGGGTGATGTAATTGAGCGGAAACATCACAATGCCGGAAGTGCCTTGATCCAGCCGATGGACAACCCGGGCATTGGGAAACGGGCCAAGCGCGCGGCGAATCAGGCAGTCCTGATTGTCCGGGCCTTTGCCGGGGACGGTCAGCAGGCCAGCGGGTTTATTAAGGATCAGCAGATCCTCGTCGCGGTAGAGAATGTCCAGAGTGTGCTCAGTCATAATTCGGCGGGTTCGCTAAAAGGGCGGCGATTATCGCAAATAATTGCTAAGCTTGCGCCCGCATTGACGTTTTTACATGGTTTTTCAGACGAGTTTTCCCGGCATGAGTGACTTCCCGGCACTACCCTATCCCTGGCAACAAGGCGATTGGCAGCAGCTATGCGCGCAAATGGCGGCAGATAAATTACCCCATGCGTTGATGCTGGCCGGTCCCAAAGGCATCGGCAAACGGCATTTGGCGGAAGCGCTTGCGCATGTGTTGTTGTGCCTCTCGCCCGTTGAAGGTACGCCCTGTGGTAAATGTCGCTCCTGCCAATTGAACCACGCTCAGACTCATCCCGACTTTTTAGTGCTCGAACCGGAAGAGGGCAGTAAAGCCATCAAAGTGGACCAGGTGCGGGGGTTGATTGAGTCCCTGGGAAAAACTGCACAGCAGGGCGGTTACAAAGTGCTCGTGCTGGAACCGGCGGAGGCCATGAATACCAACTCCGCCAATGCCTTGCTCAAATCGCTTGAAGAGCCGGCTAACAATACCCTGTTGATCCTGGTGAGCCATACCCCCAGCGCCGTCTTGCCGACTATTCGCAGTCGCTGCCAATTGCGGTTACTGCCCATGCCCCGCGAAGAGCAGGTCCTGCATTGGCTGACCCCCTTGATGACCGGCTCCAATACGCAACCCCAAGACCTGTTATCTGTCGCGCGCGGCGCACCCTTGACCGCCCTCGCACTGCTGGAAGGCGATGCCCTGGAACGCTACCGGCAATTGCAGGATAACCTGGCCCGCCTGACGCTCGGCCAGCTGTCCGCCATTGAACTGGCGCAGCAATGGCACACGGATGATGTGGTGGCGATCATTGAATGGTTTCTGGGCTGGTTACACGGCCTGGCGCGTTGGCGGGTGGGCGTGGATGATCCCCGGATCAAAGCTATGCCGCCTGAAGTTCGCGAACGCGTGAGTTATATTTCTCCCGGCTTACTGCATCGCTACATAGAGAAAATCCTGACCAATAAAAAGCAGTTACTGAGCGGTGCAAATCCCAATAAGCAGTTGTTATTGGAGGAATTATTTCTCGATTGGGGTGCTTTGTTGCGCGCCAGCACGAATCGGCCGCTGGCGGCTGGACAGTAGTAGACTAATCTATTAGTGTTCCTTCATTGTTTTCGGTTAAACAGGTAGTCCTATGCAAGCGATTGGCGGCGGTGCCCGCAATGGCATTCTTTCCCTGACCATCAAAGACAAGGCGGTGCTCTATGCTGCCTATATGCCTTTTGTGAAAAACGGCGGCATGTTTATCCCCACGAGCAAGAGTTATAAATTGGGCGACGAAGTCTTTATGTTGCTCAGCCTGATGGACGAATCGGAAAAGATTCCCGTGGCTGGTAAGGTCGTCTGGGTTACTCCCAAAGGGGCGCAGGGCAACCGTGCGGCGGGCATCGGTGTGCAGTTCAGTGACCAGGACAACACCGCCGTCAACAAGATCGAAACGTATCTGGCCGGCTCGCTCTCTTCCGACAGACCCACCCATACCATGTAAAGATTCGTTACAATCGCACCCGGGAAGCCAGGCCAGTCCTGGCTTTTTTACATCCGTATTAACCCATCCGTATTAACCAGGGTTCAGCATTATGTTAGTCGACTCCCATTGTCACCTTGACCGTATCAACCTGACGCCATACGACGGGCAACTGGCCGGTGCAATCCAGGCTGCGCATGCGCGCGGCATCCAGCAAATGCTGTGCATCGGTATCAGCCTGGACAATATCCAGACGGTTATTGATATTGCCCAACAGCATCCCAGTGTCGTGGCATCGGTCGGTGTACACCCCTGCGATGTAAAAGAAGGTACGGCCAGCGCCGAACAACTGCTGCAATGGGCGCAGCAACCCAAGGTAGTTGCCTTGGGTGAGACCGGCCTGGATTATCACTACGAAACGGAAAGCAAAGCGTTGCAACATGAAAGTTTTGCTTTGCACCTGGAGGTTGGCGGTAAAACCGGATTGCCTGTTGTTGTGCACACCCGTGAAGCGCGTGACGATACTATCGATTTAATAAAAGCCCACGGCAGTCTAGAGCACGCAGGCGTGTTGCATTGTTTTACTGAAGATTGGGACATGGCCAGGCGCGCGCTGGATTTGAATTACTACATTTCCATTTCCGGTATTGTCACCTTTAAAAACGCCGAACAAATTCGCGATGTGGTGCGCAAGATGCCCATTGACCGTTTGCTGGTTGAAACTGATTCGCCGTATCTGGCGCCGGTTCCTTATCGTGGCAAACCGAACGAGCCGCGCTACGTGCGCGAAGTGGCTGAGTTTGTGGCCGAAGTGCGCGGTATGGCCTTTGAAGAGCTTGCGCAACAGACCACCGACAATTTTTATCGTTTGTTCACCCGTGCAAAACAGTATCTGCCCCATTAATTCTGAAGAGAAACATTGATGAACGCACAAGCACAACAGATTCAGATCATGCTCGAATTACAAGACAGCATGAATACCAAAGTCACCGCCAACTGGCGCGAACAGGGCTACGAATGGTACCGCGCGATTTGGGTAGAGTGCGCAGAATTGATGGACCATTACGGTTGGAAGTGGTGGAAAAAACAAACGCCGGATACAGAACAAGTCGCGCTGGAATTAATCGACATCTGGCATTTTGGCTTAAGTATCCTGTTGCAATCCGGTGAAACCCAGGGCGCCATTATTGCACGTGTCCAGGACGAGCTGCACATCACTACTGAACAGTCAGATTTCCGTCTCGACCTTGAAGCTTTTGCCGGCGCAACCCTGGCGGATCGTCAATTCCACATAGCTTTATTCGGTCGTTTGATGGCGGGCGTAGATATGAGCTTTGATCAACTTTATCGCGGTTATGTAGGCAAAAATGTATTGAATTTTTTCCGCCAGGATAACGGTTATAAAGACGGCAGCTACCGCAAGCATTGGCATGATGGCCGCGAAGATAACGAACATTTGGTTGAGGTGGTGCAGAGTCTGGATGCAGGGAAACTGAGTTTTAAGGATGAGTTGTATGAGGCATTAAAAGCGCGGTATGACCACATTCATTGAGAATAACCGGTACACTGGTACCGGTTATCCCTGATGATAATTCCGCTTAAATTCCCTCGGTGTAAACCGCTTCAACTGCAAAAACCGCCGATTGAAATTCGAAATATTATTAAACCCGCAGCGATAACTCACCGTTGAAATCGGCAAGTCTGTTGTCAGCAGTAATGAGCAGGCTTTGCCGATCCGCAATTGATTCACGTATTCCGTAAAGGTCTGTTCTGTGCGTTGTTTGAAGAATCGGTGGAAGTGGTTGGTGCTCATGTGAGCGAGGCTGGCCATCTGCTCGGCGCAGAGGTCGCTGGTGTAGTGTTTGTGAATGTAGGCAATGACCTTGTCGATTTTTTCGGTGGCGGAGTCGGGAAAACTGGCGGGGGCATAGCCGTCGCTGGAGATGGGGCGCGCTGTGCTGTCTTCGATCATGAATTGCAGTATTTCAAGCAACCAGATCAAACGTTGCATGGGTGAAGCGTCGGCCATGGCAACGAATCGTGCGCGGGTCGCTTCAGCGGTTGCACGACTGAATGCGACGCCGCGTTTACTTTTAGTCAGCAAGTCGCCCAGTGATTGGAGTTCCGGCATCTGGGCCACGGCTTCGATCCATTGGGTGGGAAGTTGCGCCACATAGGTGAGATGTTGGCCCGGTTCAATCAAGGTTTTGGAGCACCAGGTGTGTGGCAATTTGGGGCCGAGCAGGACCAGGTCCAGGTCATCGTAGTTGGCAATGTTGTCGCCAATGTAACGTTGTCCACGGCTGTTGAGCGTCAGGCAGATTTCATATTCGGGGTGGTAGTGCCAGTTAAAGGGGATGTCGTCGAGCGCGTATAACCAGTAACGCCAGGAGGAATTTTCTGTCGGTAACACCTTCTCGTACATAGGTTTCATGGTGAGCCTCGGCGAAGCGCGCGGTTGTTGTTAGCGTTTTGGAACCACCTTTTTATACCTGAATACAACGATGTCATCTTATCCCAGCTGTTCTTTTGGCCGCTGGCGGCGGCGCACAAAATGCAAGGAAAGTATTATTTTTTGCGCGAAAAGTATGAGTCCACGGCTGATTGGGTCAGGCCGAATATTGATCAATATCAGGGAGAAGGGCCTCATTCGGATGCCAGCAGATGAAATCTATTCCCAAATAGCTATATAATGCCGGCCCGTCAAACGGCACAAAATGCCGGCCTTCTGTTTAGTCAACCGATTTTACCCACAAAACGGAGTCCCACTGTGAAAGCACCCGTAAGAGTTACCGTCACTGGCGCTGCTGGCCAAATCAGCTATTCCCTCCTGTTCCGTATCGCTGCTGGCGATATGCTGGGCAAGGATCAACCTGTGATTCTGCAATTGCTGGAAATCACCCCGGCGCTGAAAGCCCTGCAGGGCGTAGCCATGGAACTGGACGACTGTGCCTTCCCATTGCTGACCGATATTATCTGTACCGATGACCCTAACGTAGCGTTCAAAGATACCGACTACGCGCTGCTGGTTGGTGCTCGCCCACGCGGCCCGGGCATGGAGCGTAAAGACTTGCTGTCTGCTAACGCTGCTATCTTCTCGGTACAAGGCAAAGCCATCAACGACCACGCCTCGCGTAACATCAAAGTATTGGTCGTAGGTAACCCTGCTAACACCAACGCCTTGATCGCCCAGCGCAATGCGCCGGATATCAACCCGCGTCAATTCACCGCCATGACTCGTCTGGATCACAACCGTGGTCTGAGCCAATTGGCCGCCAAGACGGGTAAGAGCATCAACGACATCACCAAGTTGACCATCTGGGGCAACCACTCTTCCACACAGTATCCTGATCTGCACCAGGCTAAAGTGGACGGCAAAGATGCCATGAGCCTGATTGACCAAGCCTGGTACGAAGCGGATTACATTCCTACCGTACAACAACGTGGTGCAGCGATCATCGCCGCACGTGGTGCATCTTCTGCGGCCTCTGCGGCCAACGCAGCGATCTTCCACATGCGCGACTGGGCGTTGGGTACACCGGACGGTGACTGGGTTAGCATGGGCGTGTATAGCGATGGTAGCTACGGCATCGAGAAAGGCCTGATCTACTCTTTCCCCTGTGTGTGCAAAAACGGTGATTGGGAAATCGTTCAAGGTGTTGCGATCAATGATTTCTCACGCGCGAAGATGCAAGCGACTGAGAAAGAATTGCAGGAAGAGCGCGACGCGGTTAAGGAATTATTGCCTGCGTAATTACTGCAATTTCGGTACAAAAAAGCCACCCATGAGGTGGCTTTTTTGTTTGCCGAATGCGTATCGTAGGTTGGATTAGGCGCGCAACGCGCGACGTAATCCAACAATTATTTGGTTTGGGGTATTTCCTTGATTTCCAGCCAGGCGGTTTTGGTTTGGCCGGGTTTGATATGCCACTTTTCATCCAGTACGGCGCCACGTTCCACGCAAATATAATGCTGCTCCTGACCTGCGCCGATATCGGCTATCTTTGCTGCATTTTCTGCCCCCGGATTCCAGGTAATAACGCTCGGACAATTATCATGGGTGATCTGAATCCTGGGCGAGCCGTCAATCGTCAATCCATTGTTTACATCGGGAAATACCCGATCTACTTCACCGACGAACCGCAGATTACCCTGCTGATATTTCACCGCGTGAGACTCAAGATTATCGAGATAGTTACGTTCTGCTAAACCGAGTACCTGTACATCGCTCAGCGAGCGGACCGGGTGATAGGAATGCAATGCCCAGCTGCAATCAAACGCGTTCTGGTCGTCGTTCTTTACCCGCAGCTCCAGTTTGGCAGAAGCGCCCAATGTCATGCGCAATTGCGCGGAAAAATCAAACGCAAACAATGTATTTGCCGCGCTACGGAACGCAAACACCAACTCATAACTACCATCGGGGTTGTGCAGCGCCTGGGTTAACGCCCAATCCTGGTTGCGTGCAAAACCGTGTTTCGGTTTTTTGGGGTCCTGTTCGTTAGGACCAAACCAGGGCAAGCACAGGGGAATGCCGCCACGCAAGGCTGTGCCTGCGGTGAAATTGCAATTCGGGCTTAACCATAACAGCGGTGAACCATCCGTGGTTTTAAAGTGGAGCAATTGGGCGCCCTGAAGCGCAATAACGGCTTCGCAGATGTCTGTCTTCAGATGAATTAACGGTAAACCCTCTCCCACCGCGCCAGGATAGTAAACGTGGCTCGAAATATAGCGCAGGGCGGGGTGCTGATTGAGTAAAGTCTGTAGTTCGGGGCCAGGTGTCAGCATGGTACATCCTTAATCGACGTCAGGGATTAAACAGCGGATGGCGGCCATTCTAGCGAATCTTGCCGTGCAGCACACCGACTTTGGTTTATCGGCGCGAAACCAGTATCATGCGCGCCTTTGTAAATAAATCGCAGAGTTAAGAGGCGCGTGTGAGTAAAGTGCAATATGTAATCGGGCAACGTTGGATCAGCGAATCAGAAGCTGAATTGGGTTTGGGTATTGTGCTGGATATTGCCAATCGGCGTTTGACCCTGAGCTTTCCCGCTGCCGGTGAACGTCGCACCTACGCTATGGATAATGCGCCAGTCAGTCGTGTGGTTTATCAGGTGGGTGAAAAAGTCCGTCGCCATGATGGTGTCAGTATCCACATCACCCGTGTCGTTGAGCAGCAAGGGTGTTTGTTGTATTACGGATTAACCGCCGACAAAACCGAGTTGGCTATTCCCGAATTCGAGCTCGACAGTTTTGTGCAGTTCAGTACACCGCGCGACCGTTTGTTTGCCGGACAAATTGATAAACACACGCACTTTTCCCTGCGTTATCACACATTGAATTTTTTACACAAACATCAACAATCGCCGGTGTATGGATTGGCAGGGCCGCGTGTGCAGTTATTGCCGCATCAGTTGTATATCGCCGGCGAAGTTGCCGCACGCCACGCACCGCGTGTGTTGCTCGCGGATGAAGTGGGTCTCGGCAAAACCATCGAAGCCGGTTTGGTGTTACATCAACAACTGATTAGCGGTCGCGTGCAACGTGCGCTGATTGTGGTGCCCACCAGTTTGCAACATCAATGGCTGGTGGAAATGCTGCGCCGGTTTAACCTGGCGTTTACATTGCTGGATGAAGCACGCTGCCAGGCGCTGACCGGTTTGGACAGCGATGAAATTTCTGTGGATTATGTCGATGACTTCCGCGATGAAGATGACGATTCCTCAGCGAACAACGCCGACAATCCCTTTGAGACCGCGCAATTCATTCTCTGCTCGCTTGATTTCCTGACACAACATCCACAGCGCTATGAGCAGGCGTTAGCTTGCCAATGGGATTTATTGTTGGTGGATGAAGCGCATCACTTGTTGTGGAGCGAAGCGAATCCCAGTCAGGAATATCGCTGTATAGAAGGCTTGGCGCGCGTGGCCAAGGGTTTATTACTGCTGACAGCGACACCGGAACAATTGGGTTTGGAAAGCCACTTTGCGCGTTTGCGGCTGCTTGATCCGGATCGTTACTACGATCTGGAAAAATTCAAGGCAGAACAACAGGCGTACCAGCCGTTAAATCATCTCGTACAAGCCTTGTTAAGTGCCAAACAAAACGGCACGGATGTTCCGGATGATGCGCTGCATGAGCTGGAATCCTTTTTACCACCGGAAAAAATAATGATCTTGCGTCAGGGTGCAACAGAGAATCGCGCCCTTGCTATCGACCATACCATCAACGATTTACTGGATCGCCACGGCACCGGGCGGGTGCTATTCCGCAATACGCGGGCATCGGTCAGTGGATTTCCCGAGCGAAAATTGCATGAGCATCCGCTGCCGTTACCCGAACATCTGCACAACCTGTTTGAACAACTACCCTTGGCGCAACAAGTTCGTGCGGAGCAGTTCTGGCAAAAAGAGGCAACACAGGATTGGTGGCTGCAAGATCCGCGCGTGGAATGGTTGAGTGACTGGTTAAAACAAAACCGTCGACAGAAAGTGCTGGTGATTTGTGCGGATGCCGATACAGCGCAAACAGTGGAGGAATTCCTGCGTCTACGCAAAGGCGTTTTGTCCGCAGTATTCCACGAAGGATTGAGTCTGATTGAGCGAGATCGTGCGGCGGCTTATTTTGCCGATCTGGAAGAGGGGGCCCAGGTGTTGATTTGCTCGGAGATTGGAAGTGAAGGGCGCAACTTTCAATTCGCACATCATCTGGTGATGTTTGATTTGCCCTTAAACCCGGATTTATTAGAGCAGCGCATCGGCCGTCTGGATCGGATTGGCCAGACACAGGATGTGAATATCCATGTGCCTTACTATGAACGTACTGCACAGCAACGGTTATTGCAGTGGTATCACCAGGGCTTGAATGCATTTGAAAAAACCTGTGCCATTGGTCAGGCGGTCATGCAGCGTTTTGGTGAGGCTTTATTACCAGCCCTGGTGCAACACGACGCAACGCCTTTTGAACAATTGTTAAAAGAGGTCAATCAATTTGCGGAGAGCCTTCGCTTGCAACTGCAACAGGGGCGTGACCGTTTGCTGGAACTCAATTCCTGTAAGCCAGCGCAGGCTTCAGCCCTGGTGCAGCATTTGGCCGAGCGGGATGATGATCCGCAGTTGATGGATTATCTGGAGGATATCTTTGAGGCCTTTGGCGTGGATTCCGAGCGGCACGGCGAACACAGCCTGGTGTTGCATCCCAGCGATCACATGCGTGTACCGCATTTTCCCGGGCTGCCGGAAGATGGCGTGACAGTCACCTTTCAGCGTCAGCAGGCACTGTCCCGAGAGGATATGCAATTTTTAACCTGGGAACATCCACTGGTGCGTGGGGCCCAGGAACTGGTTGCCCTTAGCGAATTCGGCAATACCGCATTTTGCACCTTAAAGCTGCCGCCGCTGAAACCGGGTACTGTGATGCTCGAAGCCCTGTTCGTCTTACATTGTCCGGCACCTGCCGAATTGCAGTTATTTCGCTATATGCCACACTCATTAATACGCGTGCTGCTCGACAGTAATGGCAAGGATCTCAGCGCTGTGCTGGGTATTGATCAAATGGGCAAGCTCCTGCAAAAAGTACCGCGCAATAACGCGCAGGAAGTGGTACGCCAGGCGCGCCCTATGCTAGCTACCATGTTGCAGCAAGCGGAAGAAAAAACACGGCCGAAGCAAGCAGAGCTCATCGCTGCCGCACAAGCGCAAGTGAGTGAACAGCTGAACAACGAACTGGAACGGATGAAGGCTTTGATGCAAGTTAATCCGAATGTGCGTCAATCAGAGATCGACTATGTGCAACAACGCCTGGCCGCCAGCCAGCATTACTTGGCGCAAGCCAAGCTGCGCCTGGATGCACTGCGCGTCATCATGATTGTTTAGCAGCTGCGGCCACCGTAGGTCGGATTAGCCTAAGCGTAATCCGACACTGAATTAAAATATTTGTCGGATTACGCTTACGCTAATCCGACCTACAGGGGGACTTGAGTATGTATATCTTTTCGGTAAATGCCACTGCCAAAAAAGCCCGCGAACATCTGAAGGAAGGTCAACGGGTACCCTTCATTGTGTATATCAATTTTATTGACCTGTTCGGCGCGGAGCAGTTGTGCAAAGTCTATTTGATGCGCGCCGGTTTTACGGACATTGAAATCGAAAAACGCAAGCTGGTTCCGAGTCACCTCGTCAAAGATGAACGTGTGGTCGCTGCCGATAAAGCCATGGGCGAGGCGGTTAAATCCGGTTACATGATTCAGATGTTTGATGAGTAGCGTTTTTTAACCCGCCCTCGAACTAGTTCCGGGGTGGGCGGTCTATCCCTGCTATTGATGATGCTGAAAGGCAGGGGTATGGCAGGGATCTATTATGGGGAGGATGTGGCGGCCTTGCTGGCTGAGCGGCGCACGCGCTTATCGTCACCCCGCCTGGTTTTTATTGCGTTGTTCCTGTCGTTGGTTTTCCATTTTGTTGCATTAGCGTGGTATGCAACTGCACCGACGAATCCTGTTCAGCTGTCCGTACCGAAAAGCTCGCCGTTGCGCATTAGTCTTATTGCTGCAACAAAACCTGTCGAACCGACTGATCCGGTCATCCCTGACACGCCGTCTATAACGCAACCATCAGAGCCGGAACAGAAAACCCTTGAGTCGATAACGCCAGTCGCTCATGTTCCCGATAACATATCACCACCAGAAAATCTGCAAACCGTTATTCAGCGTTCATCCACAATGCCTGATCGTTATCGATTAACCGAGGATGATATAGCGCCTCCTGTAAGCCATTCCCAGGCGGATAATGTGTTTGATCCTCGCCTACGCGAAAGGCTTAATGCCGCGCGCAATCAGCGAACGGGTAGGGTGTTTACCTCAAATGATACTACGACGATTCACGGTGAAACCGTGGTGATGTTGGATGAAGAGCGTTGTTTATCGAGCAATGCAGATCATGACAATGTGACACGCGCGAATGATTGGTACTTCACCCGTTGTACAGGTGGTAAAACAGAAGGGGAATTGATGATGGAGCGGGTTAATCAAGGCATCAGAGCCAAGCGTTGATGGATTGAACTTCCGCTTGATTTACCCAACGTAGGTCGGATTAGGCGCAACGCGCCCTAATCCGACACAGAAAATCAATTAATCCGATTTCTTTCCACGGTAACCTTTATTTTTCTGATCCCGATCGCGCACCTTGGGTTTGGCGCCCAGGCTGAGCTTGCCGCGTGGTGCATCGCTATCACGCTTCGGGCGATCAGAAAAACTACGTTTCTCGCCTGAGTCGCGCTTGCCTTGACCGCCATGGTCAACGCTGATCTCCAGAGGGCGATTGCGCACCCGGACTTTCTTCAGTTGATTTAGCACATCCTGCGCTAAACCTTTCGGAAGATCGACGGTGGAGAATTCATCGAACAACTTAATGTGGCCGATATTGCTGCTGGAAATGCCGGCTTCATTGGCAATCGCGCCGACGATATCCCCGGGGCGTGCTTCGTGGTTACGACCTACTTCAATGCGATACCGCTGCATATTTTCATCATTGCCGTGTTCACGACGTTCACGGCCACCGCGTTCGCTTCTCTCACCGCGCTCACTACGATCACCACGCGGAGCGCGCTCGCGATCTTCACGCGGGCTGCGGTCGGCCTTCACATCGGTAAATTTCACTTGCAGCGGGCGTTCTTTTTGCAACAGGAACGCCAGGGCAGAAGCAATTTCTTCCGGTGATACATCGTGCTTGTGGCTGTATTCAGCCAGCAAATCATTAAAGAAAGACAGATCCGTTTGTTCAGTCAGGGTGGTCGTAATTTGTTGGGTGAACTGATCAATACGGTGACGGGTAACCGTCGCGCCGCTGGGCAATTCCATCAGCGTGATGGGTTTGCGGGTTGCTTTTTCAATGGTGTAGAGCAAGCGTTTTTCACGCGGGGCCACAAACAGGATAGCTTTACCGGTACGGCCAGCGCGACCGGTACGACCGATACGGTGTACATAGGCTTCACTGTCATAGGGAATATCGTAGTTCACTACGTGGCTTACGCGCTCTACGTCAATACCGCGCGCAGCGACATCCGTTGCAATAACAATGTCCAGCTTGCCGGACTTCAAACGCTCAATGGTGCGCTCACGTAATTGCTGATTCATGTCGCCGTTAAGCGCAGATGCAGAATAGCCGCGCGCTTCCAGTTTTTCGGCCAGTTCGACGGTGGCGGTTTTGGTGCGCACAAAAATAATCATGCCGTCGAAAGGTTCAACTTCGAGAATACGTGTCAAGGCATCCAGTTTATTGGTGCCGCTGACCATCCAATACACTTGCTCAATGTTATCGCCAGTTGAAGTATTGCTTTGAATGCTGATTTCCTGGGCTTCGTTCAGGTAGCTGTTGGCTACGCGACGAATTTCACGGGGCATGGTGGCTGAGAAGAGGGCAGTCTGACGGCTTTTGGGTGTGTGCTCCAGAATCCACTCAACGTCATCAATAAAGCCCATGCGCAGCATTTCGTCCGCTTCATCGAGCACCAGGCTTTTCAGGTTATTTAAATTCAGGCTGCCGCGACGCAGGTGATCCATAACGCGACCGGGCGTGCCCACAACAACGTGTGCACCGCGCTTGAGCTGGCGCAATTGGCTGCTCATGTCCTGGCCGCCATAAATGGGCAGTACGTGGAATCCGGGAATTTCGCTGGCGTATTTCTGGAAGGCTTCTGCTACCTGAATGGCCAGTTCGCGTGTCGGGGCCAACACGAGAATTTGTGGGTCGGCCTGTTTAATATCGATGCGTGACAAGAGCGGCAGCGCGAAGGCTGCAGTTTTACCGGTACCTGTCTGTGCCATACCAATAATATCGCCACCAGCCAGGAGAATGGGAATGGCGGCTAACTGGATAGGTGATGGCTGTTCGTAGCCCACTTTTTGAATAGCTTTTTGAACGTTTTCAGAGAGGTCGAGATCGGCAAATAAAATGTTTGATGACATGCGTAAACCTTGCAATAGGAGCAATATAAAAATTCAACAACACAAAACCTGGCGATAAACCATGAGTCGCATTGTTATTATTTTTTGATAAATGTGTGTGCGCCGGTAAACAAAACCGATGCGTTCAGGCGGGAGCGATGATTTGGTCGCTGGTGGTTGTGTCGGCATGTAGCCCGAACAAATAAAACCGGCGCGATGCGCAGTGACGGCGATTTGAATCAACGATTCCCTGGTGCACTGATCAAAACTATGAAATCAGCAATTGCACCTCACAACCATTGAGCAATCCGGTTCGCTCGTTATTGGTTGTAGCACTTTTGGCAGGCTGGGACACCGCGACAGTCATGTCGGCGATGGAATGTATCTGCGATAGATCATGGGCAGCCCTCAGACATCCT
Organism: Cellvibrio sp.; assembly: GCA_035490615.1. Classification (GTDB taxonomy): domain Bacteria; phylum Pseudomonadota; class Gammaproteobacteria; order Pseudomonadales; family Cellvibrionaceae; genus Cellvibrio. The sequence goes on along the minus strand of DATJLH010000228.1, from coordinate 13,427 downwards.
GTCTGTTCAGCATCACCCCGTAACGACATCTTCGCAATAAGGAGGCTTTACTGAAAGTGCGCGAAGTATAGGGGCTTCGACTGTTTTAAGCCAGCAGAATGCGAACCTTGTAACAAAAAATTACCGGGCCGCCGCCAAAAACCGATCCAGTGCATTGGCGAATGCCTGCTTATCCTGTTGGCTGTAAGGCGCCGGTCCACCGGACTGGATACCGCTGCTGCGCAGGGTTTCCATAAAATCGCGCATGTTCAGACGCTGGCGTACATTGTCCAGTGTGTAACGTTCGCCGCGCGGGTTGATGACGGCGACACCCTTGGCAACCGCTTCTGCTGCCAAGGGAATATCGGCGGTAATTACCAGGTCGCCCACCTGTGCTGATTGCACAATATGATTGTCCGCCACATCAAAACCGCTGCTGACTTGCACGGCGCGAATAAGCGGGGAGGGCGGGACGGAGAGGTATTGGTTTGCCACCAGAATAACGGGCACTTGCGCGCGCACAGCCGCACGAAACAGAATTTCCTTGACGGGTTTGGGGCAGGCATCTGCATCGACCCAGATATGCATGGTGTCACTCCACAGAAAAGGCCGGCATTATACACAGCCGCCCGGCGCTGGGTTAGACTGGTTGCCGCTTCCGCCTACATCAGCCATAGAGCCATATAACCGTAGGGCGATATAAACAGGAACTTACACCATGGCAGCCCGCACAGAAAAACATATCTCGACTACAGCACTGGCGCGGTTGCTGGGAAAAGAGAGCAAGGAATTGTTTATCCTGCTGACTGGCGGTGGCTGGATTGTCAAAGTTGACGACCACTGGCAGCTCACCGAAAAAGGAAAATTCGAAGGCGGCATCTACGTCAACCATCCCAAATATGGCGAGTACATCGCCTGGCCGGAATCCATTCACCAGCATCCGCTGTTTATGTTGCTGCCGGAAGCACCGCTCACCGCCACCAACCTCGGCAGTAAATTAAAACTGCCGGCACGGCTGATCAATTTGCTGTTGGCCGAGCGCGGTTGGATTACCAAACACATTCGTGGCTGGCTGCTGACGCCAATGGGCAAACAACTGGGGGGCCAGCAGCAGGAGAGCGAGCAATCCGGCATTCCGTTTGTTACCTGGCCGGAAACGCTGCTGGACAATCCGGCGTTGCTCACTGCCGTTGCGCAATTGCACGGCGAGGTTGCCGATACACTGCCGACGCTCGACGGACGCCAGGTGAACCATCGGGCTGAACGGATGATCAATAATTGGTTATATGTAGCTGGTATCGTGCACGCACACCATTACCCGCTGCCGTTGGGCAATGAGTCGCTGGAAAGTCATTTTTATCTTCCCGAGATCAGATTGTGTATCGATTATTGGCCGACGAATGCCCAGGCTTCCGAGTTGGCTACACAACTGGATAAGCAAGCGCTCTACAAGAAATACAAGGTGCCATTTATTGAGTTAAAGGATGACGACTTGCCTCAACTGGATGAGGTACTGGCGCGCGCACTGTTGCGCTATGGCATCGCCGTCTATTGATAAAGGAGAAATGTAATGGCAAGTATCTTTACCCGAATTATTCAAGGTGAATTACCAGGGCACTTTGTCTGGCGCGATGATCATTGCGTGGCCATCATGACCATTCAGCCGATCCGTGCCGGTCATGTGTTGGTGATCCCGAAGGCCGAAATTGATCAATGGACCGATCTGCCGGTGGAGTTGGCTCATCACCTGATGCAGGTCAGCCACCGTATCGGCAATGCGCTAAAACGGGTTTACACCGCGCAGCGCATCGGATTGATGATCGCGGGACTGGAAGTCCCACACACGCACATCCACCTGGTACCGATGGATTCCATGAACGATCTGAATTTTGCTTTTGCCAAAAACGCCGATGCGGAAAGCCTTGCCCAGGCGGCGGAAAAAATCCGCATAGCACTGGAAAAATCATAAAGGGAAATATTGGATGGCAGACACTGGTGCACATCATTGTCTGCCATCTGTGTCAGTCTTTCAAAAGCCCTCCGTCAGGCTTTGATGAAGGTGATCACCGCCAGCGCAACAAACAACACAAACGCGCCTTTGCGCGCGTAGTCCAGAGGCAAGCGTTCCAGCAGCCAGCGTCCTGCAAAAATCACGGGCACATTGGCCAGCAGCATTCCCAATGTTGTACCTGCAATGACGGCCACCGTCATCCACAAGGTTTCGCTGTATTTCGCGGCCAGTATCACCGTCGCAATCTGGGTTTTATCACCAATTTCTGCCAGGAAGAACAACACGCAGGTGGCCATAAAAGGGCCATATTTTGCGAAGCGACCCATGTCATCCTCTTCTTTGTCCGGTACCAGTAACCAGAGTGCGACCAGGATAAAACTGCCGCTGATTAACCAGGGTATCCAACTCTCGGGAATCACATCTGCCAGCCAGGCACCCAGCCAGGCGGAGAGCGCATGGTTAAGCACAGTCGCTATCAGTACGCCCAGGCTGATGATATAGGGGCGGCCATAACGGGAGACGAGGAACAGGGCCAGGAGTTGTGTCTTATCGCCAATTTCGGCGATGGCAACGGCAAGGGTAGAGCTGAGGAAGGCTTCCATGAAAAATTCCAGCGGGATACTAAAACCAGAGGCACTGCCGCTGTCCCGCATGGTCAGCAGCAATACCTCAGGTCTCATCAATCCAGCGCGTTGAGCGAGGACGCTGTTGCCATGCACGCAGTGCAAGTCTGTTGACAACAGCGCTGATCCGGGCTGTTCAGGCCGCTGCCAGCAGATTACTCCCCTGAGAGAGTGGGCGCATTATAGGGAGCTGGTTCCGGTGTGGCAACCACCTGGGTTATTGATGCAATTTGCGCATGGTGCCGCCGCCGTAGGGGTATTGGGGCAGGTGGTCGGCCATCAACGCAATGGCATCTTCGTAGACTTTCCTGACATCGGGCTTCAAACCTTTTTCCATGCGACGAGACAACATGGTGATGGGAAACAGGCACTCCCGGGTACCTTTTACGCAAAGTGCCCGGCTGCGGCCGAGGGAGTCCTCATAGACCTTCCATTCCAATGCCGGGATATCGGCAATCATGACATTACCGAGCACGGCACCCATTGCTTGCAGATCCTGGGTAGCGTTCCGGGGAATTAACCCGCGATCCACAATCGCTTGCAATAGATCGAGATCGCTCAGGTTCTGCCGGATCTGTGTGCCTAATTTTGTGCGGGCAATTTCATCAATGGTGGCCACCTGTTTCTCCAGATAGTTGCGGTCGGACCAGCCCAGGTTTTCGATACTTACCCCCTTGTTTTGCGCATCGGTGAAGGAGTTGGCCATCGTCACCGACGAGCACATCAGCAGGGACAGGATGAAGAACACATAATGGGGTTTAATCATTGGGGCTTACCTCAATGGCGGAAGAGTAGCGGTTGGGATCAACAGGGTGGCTGGCGTCGTCATCTCCGAGAATGACTATCGGTTCAGGATAGAGTTCACTCAAGGGCGCTGAGATGCCATTAGACATGACGATATGCACGTGATCGCGGCGCAACTGGCGCGGTTCGTTTACCCCGCAAGCGTGAGCAATCAGGCCCACCCCGTAGGTGAGGTTTTTGTGGTAGAAGGCTACGCGCTGGGCCTTATCCGTCAGGTCCAGACCCTTCTGTAATGTGGGGTTGTGGGTCGTAATACCGGTAGGGCAGGTATTCTTGTGGCACTGCATCGCCTGGATGCAACCCAGGGCAAACATAAAACCCCGCGCGCTGTTGATAAAATCTGCGCCGGTGGCCAGAGCCCAGGCCACCATTGAGGGCGTAATCAGCTTGCCCGCCACGACCAGTTTGATGCGTTCCTTCAGGCCCGCCTCATATAGCAGGTCTGCTACCCAGGGCAGGCTTTCCTTCAAGGGTAGACCGACATAGTCCATTAGCGGTTGCGGTGCCGCACCGCTGCCGCCATCCGCGCTGTCGAGGGTAATAAAATCCGGTGCCTGCTCAATGCCGCGCACGCGGATGGCTTTCACCAGATCAATCAGCCAGGTCTTTTCACCGATCACCGCTTTAAAACCCACTGGCTTGCCGGTAACGGCGCGAATATGGCCGATCATGTCCAGCAGGTCGTCCACCGAGCGAATATCGGGATGGCCATTGGGGCTAATGGACGGATGGCCTTCCGGAATCCCGCGAATCGCCGCAATCTCTGCAGAAACCTTTTCTCCTGGCAGTATGCCGCCTTTGCCGGGCTTGGCTCCCTGGCTCAATTTAATTTCGAACATGCGAACCTGTTCGATAGCAGCCAATTCCTGCAAACGCTGATCACTCAGGTTGCCTTCCAGATCGCGGACGCCGTACTTGGCCGTGCCTATCTGAAAGACCAGGTCGCAACCGCCCTCCAGATGATAGGGTGATAAACCGCCTTCGCCGGTATTGAGCCAGCATCCGGCTTTAGCCGCACCGCGTGAAAGCGCGAGGACGGCGGGGCGCGAAATGGCCCCATAACTCATGCCGGAAATATTAAACAGCGAACTCGTGGTGTAGGGGGTTCGGCAGAAAGGGCCGATAGTGACAGGTGATGGCAGGGAGGCATCTTTTTCCAGTACCGGAAAGGCCGCGTTGAGGAACATAACCGTGCCCGTTGGTGTCAATTCGCGGGTTGAGCCAAAGCCTGAATTCAAGTCGACATTTTTAGCCGCACGATAAACCCAGGCACGTTCGGCGCGATTAAACGGCATTTCTTCGCGGTCCATGGCAAAAAAATATTGCCGGAAGAATTCCCCCAGGTGTTCGAACAAATAGCGAAAGCGACCGATCACAGGGTAATTGCGGCGTAAGGTGTGCGTGTGCTGGGTGACATCAATGATGTACATCACCAGGATGGCCAGAACCACAAAACCTATGAGAGTGATAAAGCCAAGTGCAAGGATATTGAGTATTTTTAACGCAAAAGCATCGGTAAACATCGCGTGAAAAGCTCCGGGGCACTATCGTTTCGCTGGCTATGATATGCTTTTTGCCTTTTATTGCCTATGACGCATTATCTTTCCTCGCTTTATCGTTGCACAACGATGCCACCTGAACCACCACAAGGGACAGCTCTATGAAAGCCATAAAAATTATCATCGGTATTGTGATTGCCTTGGCCGCCGTACTTGCCATCGCCATCTTTATCGGCCTCAAAAATCTGGATTCGCTGGTTGAAATGGCCATAGAAAGCGTGGGTACCGATGTCACTAAAACACCGGTCACGGTGGATGGGGTCACGATTGAACTGACGGATGGGCGCGGCAAGATCCAGGGCATCAGCGTGAAAAATCCGGCGGGCTACACGACAGAAAATGCCATCCACCTCGGCCAGATTTTGCTGGAGATAGAACCTGCCTCCATTGCCGATGATGTGATTGTGATCAAGCAGCTTACCGTTGACGGCGCAGCATTGACTGCCGAGCATAAGGGGCTGGCTGATATCAACTTGCAGCAGATTTACGACAACATCACGGCCGACAGCGGCAAGACGCCGAAAGATCCGGCACCGACCACCGCGCGCCCCGACGTGCGTTTTATGCTGGAAAAGGTCAGTTTCACCAATATGACTCTGGATTTACTGTCCACGGAATTCGGTGAGCGACAGCTCGGCATGGATGATATTCAACTGAGCAACCTCGGTGACCGGCAGACAGGATTAACTGCTGAAGAGTTGGCCAATGTGCTGCTGACGCCCGTGGTCGATGCGGCACGAAAAAAAGTGAACAATGAATTGCGTAATGAAGCTAAAGAAAAACTTCAGGAAAATCTGGAGGAAAATCTTTCTGATGACGACAAGCAGACGCTGGATAAACTGAAAAGCTGGTTGGATAAATAAACCGCTGATGTATGACTTGCGACAATTCGTCGCATACCCGAACGTCATTTAGCCGCTATACTCTGATTGAAATCCTTATTCTCCCGAGTGCGGATTTCGACAATCTTCTGTTAATTGGCCCGCCGGATATTTCCTGCGGGCTTTTTTATCATTTATTGCGCCGGTCGCCGATAACCCGGGCTGGGTTACCGGCCACAATAGCAAAGGCATCGACGTGATGCGTCACGACGCTAGCCATACCGACAATCGCGTGATCGGCAATAGTGACACCATCGACAACGCCCACATGCGCACCGAGCCAGACATCTTTTCCCAACGTAATGCCCTTTGATGTGACTGGCTGCTCACTGATAGGCCTGTCCGGCGCCATCCCGTGGTTGAAAGCGTAGAGATGGCAATAGGCCGCCAGCCGCGTATTATCGCCGATCACTATACCCTTACTGCCGCCGTCAAGCGTGACATGGTGGTTAATGGATACATTGCTGCCTATTGTAATGGGACCATGCAGCACAGCGTCCGCTGCGATAACGCTGTTATCACCAATGACGATGGTTCGTCCGGGCTCGGCAAACAGGCGCGCTTCCGGTGCAATAAAACAATTCTTGCCGATGACGATAGTTTCCATCTCCATCAAATACGCTTGCCACTCAGCTTGCCATGCCTCTGCCCAAACACGGTGGCCCGGTTTTAAGCGCGCATACAACCAGGGCATATAACTCAAGCGCAATTGGTGTTGGCGGCGATATTTTTCAGGATCGGTTTTGGCGGAGTGGGGAATTTTTTTATCAATGGTCATGCGGGGCGCTTTATCGGAATGTATCGAAGAAAGCGTGAGATTATACGCAAGGCTTGAGGAAGGAAAGAGGGTGTCCGCGCGGCTGCCGGTCGTCATGTTGATCCGTTAATCTGTTCTGACCTCGTATCGTCCATGATTGAGCAGATCTAACGTCATCCGGGGCGCCGACATAGGCGCTCATAGGGTAAGTAAATATGGGTCCCGTTCATGCAGCCAACAGCGGACACTTGAACTAAGTATAAACTTTTGCCTGCCATATACTACGGGCTGGATAGTTTATTGGGGCGCAAACCTGCGCATTCATATGGTTGAATGATTATATGGCTGCTAAGCTGCGATAAAATTTTTATCAATGTTATTGACGGTATTGCTTTTATGTATGACTTGCTTGACGACACAGTGGATTTTATCGTGGTTTATAAATATCCCGGTGTCAGTTTTCATCGTGAAGGTGATCACCCCGGCTTGTTTGAGACGGTCAAACAGCAGCAAGCCATGCAGGAACTTTATCCTGTGCATCGGTTGGATAAAGTGACCTCCGGTGTTTTGGTCATGGCCAAAACGGCGTCGGCGAATCGTCTGCTGGTTGAAGCGTTTGCCCAGCGAGAAGTGGAAAAATATTATCTGGCCATCAGCAGGCGCAAACCCGCCAAAAAACAGGGGCTGATAAAGGGCGATATGGAGCGTACCCGGCGCAGTGCCTGGAAATTAACAACGGGCCAGAGTAATCCTGCTGTTACGCAATTTTTTAGCAAATCACTCGGTAACGGCGCGCGGTTATTCCTGATAAAACCCCGCACAGGGCAAACCCATCAGATTCGTGTGGCACTAAAAAGTCTGGGCGCGCCGATCTGGGGTGATGAATTATATGGTGGGCAGGATGGCACAGCGGACCGTACCTATCTGCATGCGTTTCAATTAGGTTTTTCATTGGGTGGCAATGTTTATCGCTACCAGATCTTGCCGCGCCATGGCGATGTATTTGTACAAGAACACTTTGCGGAGTCGCTACAAGATTTTATGCACCCTGAAACCCTTGCCTGGCCAAGCCTATGATGCGCCGATCTATTTTTGCAGTAGGGGTTTTGGCCTTGGCTGTAATAGCCTGGATTGTTTATTTGGGCTCGTCGCCGGCTACCAGGCAAGCACTTCCGGCTGCGGATGAATACCGCTTCATGTCGACACACTGCTGGTTTGAGATTCCCTGGCAAGAAACCATTCGTTGCGGTGAATTGCATGCGCCACTATCAAGCGGCGGTTTTATCTTGCCGGTGGTTATTATCGAAGATACCGGCTACGAAAATAAAACGGACGCTGTGTTTTATCTACAAGGTGGCCCGGGTGCCAGTGCCGGTTTGCACAAAGACGGTATTGCCTATTGGTTGCGTTGGCGTGACAACATGGCACTGGGGCGGGATTTAATTTTGATGGACCCGCGCGGCACCGGCCGCAGTCAACCGCAACTCCACTGTCGGGATTACGATGAACTCAGCCTTGCGGTATTAAAACGCAACACGTTATTGCTGGAAGAACTGCAAGAAGGCTATGCCGTATTGGATCGCTGTTTTGACCAGCTGCGTAATGCACAACAACCCTTTAATCCCGAGCATTACGGCACACAATATCATGCGCGCGATGTGAATGCATTGATGGATTTGTTGCCTTACGAACAATGGAATTTGATTGGTGTTTCCTACGGTACACGTGTTGCTATTGAGGCAGCAAGGATATCGGCTCGCAAGGATACGCAGGAACACCATCCGGTACGCAGCGTGATTCTGGATTCGGTTTACCCGGCCAACCGTGGCGGCGTTACCAGTTTCCCCGCCGTACTTGATCGCGCGTTTACCAATTTTTTTGAATGGTGTTCCCGCACAGATACCTGTGCAACTGATCAGCCTGTTGAGCAAGCTTTGGCGGCTGCCTTGAAGCAGTTACGCGCAGCGCCAATGACATTGACTGTACCTCGACGCGATGGCGAGATTCCGGTCGATCTGGTGGTGAATGATCACAGGTTTATGTCAGCGGTATTTTCAGCGCTCTACAGCAAGCATCAATGGCCACGCATTCCTGCGGCAATCCATGCTGTTTTCAACAATGACGCCCGTGCACTCTTGCCATTGATGGAGCCTTTTGTAGAAAGTGCACTGGATGAGGATTTTTACAGTCTGGTATTTATGGCGGTGGATTGTCGCGACCACGGAATATCATCCCGCGAAGCCTACCAACAAGCACTGGAAGCCTATCCGCGTTGGCGCGACTACACCGCTGATTTGTGGCAATACCAGGCGTGTCATTTGCTACCCACGGCATCGACGACCATTACATCGACAACAGCATTACCGGATGTGCCCACCCTGATCCTGGCGGGTGAGCTCGATCCGATTACACCTGTAGAGTGGGCGCAGTCTTTACATCACGAATGGCCGGGCAGTCAGTTACACGTCGTGCCGGAAACGGGGCATGCAGTGATCAATACGGATGATTGTGTGTATCAATCGTTGCGATCATTTTTAGATGAGCCGAGCGAACGGGTAGAGTTTTGTCCGAAGCGCTAAATACAACTTATTCGTACAAACACAAATAAGCAGATTCCACATTCGCCGTCACTTTAAAACGCTGGTTCGCTTCAACCTCAAACGTCTCGCCGGCTTTAAAGGTTTGCGCGGTTTCGCTGCCGGGGAGAGTCACGGTCAGGCTGCCGCTGGTGACGGTCATGTATTCTTTCTGGCTGGTGCCGAACTCATAATCACCTTTCGCCATCACACCGACGGTTGCCGGTAAGGTTTCGGTTTGAAAGGCGATGGATTTTACGGCGCCGTTGAAGTACTCGTTAACGTTAAACATGACCTGGTCTCCCAATAGCAACTGGGCCCGAAAGGGCGGTTAGTGGTGAACGCGAAAACTGCTTTGGCAGCGTATCTCCTGCACAAATACCGCGCGGAACTCCACCAAACAGGCATAAAAAAGGCCGCAATCTATGCGGCCTTTTTCATCTTTAATCTGGCTCCGCCTGCTGGACTCGAACCAGCGACCCAATGATTAACAGTCATTTGCTCTACCGACTGAGCTAAGGCGGATTTACGGCTTCCTGTTCGGAAGTGGTGCGTATCCTATAGTCGAAGACCCCCTTGGTCAACCCCTTTTTTCAAAAAAATCATGGGTCTAGCGCTGTTAAAGGCAGCATTGAAATCTGTCCGCTCAAATATTCCCCAAGCTGGTTTAAGACTGTGCAAAATGGCCTTGGGTGAGATGCGTGTCCTGAGATTATGTGCAATTCGGGAATGACCAGGCTGTGCACAAACGCGGCTCAATGGGTCAGGGTAACCAGTTTGAAGCTGCTGTTGTGGGCGAGGATATTTACCTGCCGAAAATGCTCCCGGGCTTTTCGCTCCAGGGGAATAAACTGATTGACCACAAACAGGGCAATCCCGTGCTTTGCCAACAAGCGCTTGGCGCTGAGGATAAATTTGTCGGTCAGGTCACTGTCCACACTGAATCCCTGATGGAAGGGCGGATTACACAGGATAAGGTCGAAGGTTTGCTGGATCTGGTCGCCCGCATCAGCGGCGATGATTTCAGCAGTGATCTGGTTTAGTTCGCAGTTCCGGCGCGCAGTGTGCAACGCCGCCGCATTGTTGTCCGTAAGTACCCGCTGTTCCAGCGGAAGGTTGGCGGTCATCAGGGTCAGGTAGCCATAGCCACAACCCAGGTCCAGTAATCGTTTAGGCGGTTGGGGCAGTTGATCTAATAGGGCCGGCAATGTCTGAATTAAAAATTCGCTGCCTTGGTCAATCTTATTCCAGCCGAACAAGCCGGGTTTACTGTGGATGGTGATGCCTTGGGGCGAATTGATGGGGCGTAATTGCGGATAGTCACTGTCATCGAGTCGCTGGTCATTTTGCGGCAGCATATTGTCCAGAACGGCGCTATACACGGTGCCATTTTTTTGCGCAGACGCTGTACAGCCGAAAAGTTTGCCGGCTTTATCGATGTAGGTTTTTATCCCTTCGTTTTTTTGCCCACACAAAAATAATTTGCCGCCCGGCATCAGGAGCCGGTGGGCCTGATTAATGATGTGATGGGTAACCGGTTTTTCCTTGGAGATGCGATAAAAAACGTGGCTGAGCGAGGCATCACTTAACTCGCTGAAATCGAAATCGCTGAAGTGGCTGTTAAATCCCAGGCGTTCCGCTTGCTGGGCGACATCCCAGCGGTTCGTCATCAAGAGTGGTTTGTGGGGCCAATGTTCGGCTGCCGGTAACGACGTCAGCGCATTTTCGTCGCTGCACCATAAGGCTTTTGCAGCATTTTCCTGCATCATCATTCGCGTAAGCCAGGCGAGGGCAAGGTCATTCATTGGTTAAACACTCGCAATTTCCGGTGCAGTTAATGAGCGGTATTCGCCCGGCTGTAAGTCGGCATCGAGCAAAATTTCTCCGATACGTTCCCGATGCAATGCCACCACCTGGTTACCAACCGCCGCAAACATACGTTTGATCTGGTGATATTTTCCTTCGTGAATCGTCAACAGTGCAGAATGGCTGGTGAGCAGTTGCAGTTCTGCAGGCTGAGTCGGCTTTTTTTCGCCGTGCAACAATAAGCCTTTACTGAATTGATCCGCCGTGTGTGCATCAATGGCATTCGCCGTAGTAACCCGATAAATTTTGCTGCATTCGCGTCGGGGTGACGTGACCTGGTGATTCCATTGGCCATCATCAGTGAGCAAGACAAGGCCTGTCGTGTCGATATCCAGCCGGCCAACAATTTGTAAATTGGATTTATTGGGTTCATCCAATAAATCCAGCACTGTCGGATGCTCGCCGTCATGATTGGCACAGACATAACCGGTCGGTTTGTTCAGCATGAAGTAGCGAACACCCAACGGCTGAACGACCTCGCTATTCACCGTCACCACATCATCCGTATGAATATGTTGTGCCGCTTTGCGTGCGGTTTCATGGTTGATCGCTACCGCGCCCTGGCGAATCAATTGATGAATTTGCGAGCGTGTCAGATCCGTGGCATGGCCGATAAATTTATCCAGTCTCATGGCTGCTCTCCCTTCCAACTTGTGGGCTGCCAATTTGTGGGTAGCCAGCTCGCGGGCACCGCTGTGTGCCAGCCAAAGCGATTCAATAATTCCATAAACGTGTTATCCAGGGGGGCCGTAATATGAAGCGGATGGCCCGTAACGGGGTGCGGCAAACGGGTGTCAGTTGCCGCTAATAATAAGCGATGCGCGTGAAAATGCGTTTGGAAAAAACGGTTGTGATTGCCCTTGCCGTGTTTGGCGTCGCCAATAATCGGATGGTTAATGTGTTTCAAGTGACGGCGTATCTGATGTTTCCGCCCGGTAACAGGTTGGCAGGCGACTAAGGAATAACGACTCTGCGGATATTTATCGACCTGCACTGGCAGTTCAATGCAAGCCAGCCGCTGGAAACGGGTGAGGGCATCCTGCGCCGGTTTATCTTTGCGGGCTTTTTGATCTGTATAAGTATCTTGTTCTTCAGTTAACGGATGGTCAATGGTTCCTTCAGCAGGTGCAAAACCGCGCACAATAGCGACATAATTTTTCTGCACCTGATTATTGATCATCAAGGCCCCGAATTGTTGTGCGCATTCACTGGACAAGGCAAATAACAATACACCGGATGTCGGTTTATCCAGGCGATGCACCGGATACACATGCTGGCCAATTTGGTCGCGCAACATCTGCAACGCAAACCGGGTTTCGTGTCGATCAATAGCGCTGCGGTGAACCAGTAATCCACTCGGTTTATTGATGGCAACCAGATGTTCGTCGTGATAAAGAATGTCGAGGGTGTCGGACATGGAATGACTAATAGAGGCGGGCTGTAGAACATCAGGCGGTTTGCCGCCTGATGTCGCTGTTCAAGCGGGAATGTTTACTCGGTCGCGGTATCGGTAACCGGAGCAGACTCATTGCTGCATCGCCAGCCCCAAGTGGTTTGCTTTTGGACAAAGGATTCTGCCTGGACTTCACATTTATCGACTTCGTTGGTGTAAGTCCACAAGACTTGGGTTTCACCCTCTTTGGTGTAATGCACCTCACAGGGCAATTTTTCGCCTGCTGTTGGATACACCACTTCAATCACACGCTCAACGCCATCAAGAGTACAACGGTACTTGATATTGTCGGCGGCCAACACGTTCAGGCTGAGTAAGGCTGTTATTACAAAAAGAGTTATCTTACGCATTGCTTGCTCCTTGTTATCAATCAGGGGGATTACAGTGAACCAACATAAAGTGCAGTGATGACAACATCAATCAAAGGGCGGACTATTTGGACGAGCGGATCTTCTTCTCGCCCGAGTCAACGGTTTGATAAATCAATGTGTTGATGGTCATCGGACCTACGCCGCCTGGTACGGGTGTATAGGCGGCAACACGATCCACCAAGGGCTTTAATTCGATGTCGCCGACGCCGCCGGGGTGATAACCGGCATCCACAACAACGGCGCCGTCTTTAATCCACTCAGCTTTAATAAATTCAGGCTTACCCACTGCGCCGACAATAATATCGGCTTGCTTGATTAATGCGGGTAAATCCTGGGTGCGGGAATGACAGATGGTGACGGTAGCATTGGCGTTCAACAACATCATCGCCATAGGCTTGCCCAAAATCGGGCTGCGACCCACAACCACAGCGTGCTTGCCGGAAAGGGGAATATTGTAGGCCTCCAGCAGGCGCATGATGCCCTTCGGCGTCGCGCACCCGTAAGCCTCTTCACCCATGCTCATGCGACCGAAGCCGAGGCAGGTCAC
>DATJLH010000227.1:0-14428 GCA_035490615.1 Cellvibrio sp. | reverse complement strand
ATGGATATCCATCAACATCATGGTGACCACACCCGCCAATACCGGCATTACCGCAATCAGCAGGTAAGCCGTAATCAACCAGGTCCACACGAACAGTGGCATCTTCATCAGGGTCATGCCCGGTGCGCGCATGTTGAGGATGGTGGCGATGATGTTGATCGCCCCCATGATCGAGCTGGCACCCATGATGTGGATAGCGAAGATAAAGAACGTCACGCTGGGAGGCGCATACGTTGTGGAGAGAGGTGCGTAGAACGTCCAGCCAAAGTTGGGCGCACCCCCTTCCATGAACAGCGTGGAGGTCAGCATCGCGAAGGCGAAGGGCAGAATCCAGAAGCTCCAGTTGTTCATGCGCGGCAGTGCCATATCCGGCGCACCGATCATCATTGGAACCATCCAGTTAGCCAAACCAACGAAGGCTGGCATAACAGCACCAAAGACCATCACCAGACCGTGCATGGTGGTCATCTGGTTGAAGAAGTTGGGATCAACAATTTGTAATCCGGGCTGGAATAATTCCGCGCGGATAACCAGGGCGAAGACGCCGCCCAGCAGGAACATGGCAAAGCTGAACCAAAGGTACATGCTGCCGATGTCTTTGTGATTGGTGGTGTATAACCAGCGAGTTATACCCTTAGCAGGACCGTGTGCCATAACCTAGCTCCTAATTGCCTTGTTTATGGTTATAGATGTCAATTGGCTGGGTCATATCGCCCATGTTGTTGCCCCAGGCATTACGCTCATAGGTCACAACGGCGGCGATATCCACTTCACTTAACTGATCACCAAACGCCTGCATGGCGGTGCCTTTCACACCATTCACAACCACATCGATATGTTGGTCGATGGGACCTACCGCAACACCCACACCCTTCAGGCTGGGGAATGTACCGGGAATACCTTCACCGTTAACCTGGTGACAAGCGGCGCAGGAGCGGTTGTAGACTTCTTCACCGCGCGCATACAGCTCATCGAAGGTAAACGTCTTGGAGGTCAGTTCGCGAACAGCAGCGGCAGCAGCCTGTTTTTCCTGCAGCCAGGCGCGATAATCCTCTTCTGTCTTGGCTTCCACCACGATGGGCATGAAACCGTGGTCGCGACCACAAAGCTCGGCGCACTGTCCGCGATAGGTACCCGGCTCCGTGATCACGGCCCAGGACTCTTTGATAAAACCGGGGATCGCATCCTTCTTGACGCCCAATGCGGGCACCCACCAGGCGTGAATCACATCGTTGGCAGTAATCAGGAAGCGGATTTTTTTATTGATGGGTACAACCAGCGGCTCGTCGACCTCCAGCAGATAATGCGGGCCTTTGGGCGCCAGGCCTTCGATCTGCTCGCGCGGCGTGCTGAGGCTGCTGAAGAAGCTCAGATCTTCCTCAACATAGTCGTATTTCCAACGCCATTGATAGCCGGTGATCAATACATCCATATCGGCCTCAGAGGCGTCGTAGAGATTAATCAGGCTTTTGGTGGCCGGCATGGCCATAAGAATCAGGATACCCACTGGAATTATCGTCCAGAGGATCTCCAACGCCGTACTCTCATGAAAGTGTGCGGGCTTGACGCCGCGGGACTTGCGGTGAACGATCATGCTGAAGAACATGACGCTGAATACCACAACTCCGATACCGACACACCACCAGAACATCTCCATATGGAGACCGTGGATGTCCTGACTGACAGGGGTAACCCCTTCGGTCATATTGTATTTCCACCGCTCTACCTCTTCTGCCAGTGACTGGTAACTGCTGACCAGCAAGGCAGGGGCAAGCAGCCAAGGGCTTCGCCCGTGTGCTCTATTCAACATCGCCCATCTTCTCCGTGTAGCTAATTATGCTTATTTTCTAACTACTGCAGGACACCTCGAGGGAGTGCCCCAGGCTATATCTTCGCTGAACCTCTGGCGGCGATACCCCTTACCACCTCAACGAAAGCCAGATTCACAACTTCTCTCTACTCTGCTAACAGGAAGACTACGCTTACCGCTTTTCAGGGAAGCTATTCAGGAACGAAGCGGGGCAAGCCGAGCGAAAGTAGAGCGAACGCGGAGTTTACACGCAGTAAAAACCTTGTTGAATCATTATTTCACGCTGCACTACCTGGCGCGACAAGATCCTGAACAAGTCCCGGGGTGTTTACAGCACCCTTCGTGAGTACAGATCATTGCATGCGACGAATTGTCGCATAAAGAGGCGACAGTAATTCCATATAGAAATTAAAAAGTCAATCGCTTTGTGGTTTTTGTGGATAAATTTCTCCGGTTTTTCACGTGAAATAACATTCCTGAGAATCCATGCGCCTCGTATTGCTACCGTGGGCCTCCGCAGAATGCCTGGGTCACCGGCCGGGAACCCTTCGGGATTGCATGCTTCACAGCACTTTTTCGCATTTTTATAAGAACACGGTATTAAGACTCACTTGCGATTACAGCCTTATGGTTTACTTTTAATGTTGCGCTTGACGGCGTTTCTTCAGCACTGAATCGATACTGCTGTCACTGCCTATCCCGATAGAATCGCAAGATTCGGAAAACCATGAGTATCAACCCTGTGAGTCAAATTCGCGACTTTATCACCCACGCCAGAGAACATGACAAGGAAAGCGCGCAACTTCTGAGCTTGCTTGAGAAACGCGCCCAATACCTGCACGAGGCCATCAAGTTACCCGATGACCACGCCGCCGATCTATTAGCGGATTTTGTCGTGCGCTATATCGAGCAGGTGCCCAACTTTATTGAAGCCATCACCAGCATTGCACAAGAAGCTGGCATCTACGATGGTGTCAGCCCATTGCTCAATATTGCCTGCGATTATTTTTTATCGCCGCCCGATATTGTGAATGGCCACAGCCACCTGGAAACTTTACTGGATGAAGCGTATCTGGCGCACCGGTTGCTGGAAGAAGTGAATGACCGGTTTATCGGTTACTGCGGCATTCCGCTCGCACCTATGGATATGACGCGGGCTAACATTATCGTGCATGAACTGATCGGTGAACCCTTCGCTAACGAGTTGGATCAAGCCGTATTATTTTCCGCTGAATTATTACTGAATGAATACGGTTTTTCCGGGGAAAATTTTCAGCGTTACATTGACTCACACAAAACCCGCGGCTGGTCGGAAGAACTGGAGCGCTGGCCTTGCCTGACAGATGATCTGGCGATTGCAGTAGAGTTTGGCGAGAAGCCGGATAAATTGCATTAGCAGACACGATTCATGCACCCAAGAAAAACCCCGCGAGATTTGCGCGGGTTTTTTTACATAAAAACTCATATTATTTTGGTGAAAGGATTTTCACCACTTGCACCAGCTCCTGTTTTTCTTCCTCCGTCGTATTCACGCGCGTGGGGAGCTCTTTGGCCTTACCGGGGAAACGCATCTCATCCTTATAGCCACAACTCACACATTCGCGATAATCCTTGCCGTCCTCACTGTAGACCACCAGCTTATCCATTACCGAGCAGCGCGGGCACACCGCGCCGGCGACAAAACGACGTTTTTGACTGTAGGCCATTATGCTGCCTCGCCTAAGCCGCTGTGACGCAATAAGGCTTCGATGCTGGGCTCGCGGCCGCGGAAGTTGATAAACAATTCCATTGGCGCCTTGCTGCCGCCCTGTTGCAGAATTTCACGCAGGAAGCTCTCACCGGTTTGTGCATTAAAAATGCCCTCTTCTTCAAAGCGTGAGAAGGCATCAGCAGACAAGACTTCGGCCCATTTATAGCTGTAATAACCAGCGGCGTAACCACCGGCAAAGATATGGCTGAAGCTGTTTTGAAAACGATTAAACGCTGGCGCCTGTACTACAGCGACTTCTCGGCGCACCTGATCAAGCACCGCTTGCGGATCTTGCGGGTTGGCGGGATCGTATTCGGCGTGTAGACGGAAATCGAACAGAGAAAACTCCAGCTGGCGCACCATCTGCATCCCGGATTGGAAATTTTTCGCCGCGAGCATCTTGTCGAGCAAGGCTTGCGGCAATGGCTCGGCGGTTTGATAGTGTCCTGAAATCAGTGGAATCGCTTCCGGTTCCCAACACCAGTTTTCCAGGAACTGGCTGGGCAGCTCCACCGCATCCCAGGCGACGCCATTAATACCACTTACGGCGGCCACATCAATTTGCGTGAGCATATGATGCAGGCCATGACCGAATTCGTGAAATAAGGTGGTTACTTCATCATGAGTCAGCAACGAGGGCGTATCGCCTACCGGGGGCGTAAAATTGCAGGTTAAAAAAGCCACCGGCAATTGTGTTCCGGTATCCGTTTTGCGGCGCACGCGGCAGTCCGCCATCCAGGCGCCGCCGCGTTTATGTTCGCGCGCAAACAGGTCGAGATAAAAACTCGCGATTTTTTCGCCGCTCTTAAAGATGTGATAAAAACGCACGTCTGGATGCCAGGAATCAAATACCGCTACCTGCACAATATCGATGTCATACAAGCGTTTAACGACATCAAACATACCATTGATAACGCGTTCGGCAGGAAAATAGGGCCGCAATTCTTCCTGTGAGATTGCGTACTTTTCCACACGCAGTTTTTCGCTGTAATAGGTCATATCCCAGGGTTGCAAATCCGTACAACCTTGCGTTGCGGCGAAGTCGCGCAATGCCTGGATATCGCGCTCGGCCAGCGGCCGCGATTTTTGTGCAAGCTCATTTAAAAATTCCAGCACCTGTTGTGTGCTCTCTGCCATCTTGCTCGCCAGTGAGCGCTCAGCGTAATTAGCAAAGCCAAGCAATTGCGCCAGTTCATGACGCAAGGCCAGCGTCTCGGTAATCAGCGCACTGTTGTCCCATTGCGCGGCGCTGCTGCCGTCCGCTTTTTTGCCATCCGCTGAGGCACGGGTGACATAAGCGGTGTACATTTCTTCGCGCAGTTGGCGGTTGTCGGCATACATCATTACCGCCAAATAAGAAGGAAAATCCAGGGTCACGACATAACCGGATAATTGTTTTTGCGCTGCCGCTTGAGCGGCCTGTGCCAGCGCCGATTCCGGCAAGCCGGCGAGCGCTTCTGCATCGGTAAAATGTTTAAACCAGGCCTGGGTTGCATCCAGGACATTGTTGGAGAATTGCGTGGACAATTCGGACAGGCGTTTTTGGATTGCACCGAACCGTTTTTTCTGTTCACCATCCAGTGCTACGCCGCCCAGACGAAAATCGCGCAAGGCATTGTCGACCGCTTGTTTCTGGGCCTGGGTCAGCTGCGCGTATTCCTCACTGTCCGCCAATTTCTGATAGGCATTGTAGAGCTCGGTATTTTGACTGACTTCGGTGCCGTACTCTGTCAACAGCACCAGGCTGTTGTTGTAAGCGGTGCGTAGCGCGTCGTTGTTACACACAGCATTGAGATGACTGACCGGCGACCAGGCCTGCTCAAGCAAGTCGCCCTGGGCTTCCAGCGGGGCGACAAGGTTATCCCAGGTCGGTTGTTGCAGGCTGCTGAGCAAAGCCTGCAGGTGTTTGCGATTGGCGTCGATCAACTGGCTGATGGCCGGTTCAACATGTTCCGGCTGGATAGCAGAAAACGGGGGCAATTCGTGGGTTTCTAATAACGGGTTGGACATAACGCAGACTCCAATCAATCGATCAGCTGAATCACTGTGCGGGATTCCGTATGATACACGCATTGTTTACGGGGTAGCGCCAGCTTGTGAGTGCCACCGACCTCCATCTTCCACGCGTGAGATTCTCCAATGAATGAACCCATGTCACTTTCGCTTAATACCCATCAGGCGCTTAATACCCATCAGGCGCTTCGTACCCATCAGGGCCATACCCCCAAACTGGGCAACAACGTCCTGGTCGATCCCACGGCGGTCGTTATCGGCCAGGTGGAGATCGGCGATGATTCGTCTATCTGGCCTTACGCGGTGGTGCGCGGTGACATGCACTCTATACGTATAGGCGCCCGCACCAGTATTCAAGACGGCTCTATCCTGCATATCACCCACGCCGGGCCGTTTAACCCGGATGGCTATCCGCTGGTCATTGGCGATGATGTGACCGTCGGCCACTCGGTCAACCTGCACGGCTGCACGATTGGCAATCGGGTATTGGTGGGCATTGGCTCCACGCTGCTCGACGGGGTGGTGGTGGAAGACGATGTGGTGATCGGTGCAGGCACATTGGTGCCACCCGGCAAACGCCTCGAAAGCGGCTATCTTTATATGGGCTCACCGTGCAAACAGGTGCGACCATTGAAGGACAGCGAGAAACAATTTTTTACATATTCTGCAAATAATTATGTCAAGCTGAAGGACATTCACTTGCGCGAGCTGTCTATGACGACAGACCGGTAACCCTTGATCCACCCGGTCCCGATGTGCGTATCGCAGGCTGTTGTTTAAGGATGATTAATCAAAGCCATTACAGCCACAACCATAATGTGCAGTCTTTATCGCTACACCACCAAGTGGACGGAGGCATCATGTCATTCACACTGTTGAGAAACATTTATTTATCGGCCAAAACCGTATCGGTTTTCCTCGCGGCAGTATTGCTGTTGAGTGCCTGCGCGAGTGATCCGGTTCTACCGAAATCCGACTCCAAATTAATGGGCACCAAAGCAGGCAGCTTTGATCACGTGTTGATGATGCCCGGCAGTGGCATTCAAGCTTTTTCAAAGGTATTTATCGAAGATCCGCAAGTCAGTTTTAACAAACATTGGCTGCTGGATTTTCGCGGCGACTACACCGACCGCGACCTTGAGCGTATCACCAGCACGTATGGCGAGATGCTGAAGAAAGCCTTGCGCGAAGGCATGACGGAGCAAACCCGGGTCACGGTGGTCGATAGCGCAGCCGAAGCCGATGTTATCTATCGTCCGCTGTTGCGCGAGTTAAATATCTACGCACCGGATTTGAGTATGCCCGGGCGCACGAAAAAGTATGTGTATGAAGTGGGTAACGCCACCTTTGATTTAACTTTGATTCAAGCAAGCAACAATAAAGTGATCGCGCAGTTTATTGATCACCGCGAAACGTCAGCCAATATTGGCAATCGCCTGGAGCGCACTGACCGTGTCACCAACGCGCGTCATTTCAGACTGTTGATGGAACGCTGGACGCGCAACCTGACCAATTATCTGGTGGATACCGGTACCTTAACCGCCAAGTAAGTTATCCGCTTTTTTGACCCTGGATCGAGCCCCGCTCCAGGGTCTTTTTTTATTTCTGTACTGCATAGGGATTTCATTATGCTCAGCGACTCCCAGTGTTCATTGCCGGTTATCGGCCAACCCCATACCCGCTTTGCGGTAAATAAAATTATCTGCATCGGGCGCAACTATGCCGAACATGCGCGGGAGATGGGTCACGATCCGCAACGCGAACCACCGTTCTTTTTTTTCAAGCCGCAAAGTGCCCTGACAGAATCTGACACAGATTTTATTTACCCCTGGTTTTCGCAGAATGTGCACCACGAAGTGGAGTTGGTGATTGCACTGGGCCAGTCAGGTTATCAGGTGTCGGTTGAGGACGCGCCGAGGTTGATTGCCGGTTTTGGTGTGGGGCTGGATATGACCTGCCGCGATGTGCAGCAACAGGCAAAGCAACAGGGTCGCCCCTGGGAATTGGCGAAGGGTTTTGACGGTTCTGCGCCTTGCTCGGCGTTGCAGCTCGGTGGTTATGATGAATTGCAGAAGATGGGGCAGTTGTCGTTGACCCGTAACGGGAGCCTGGTACAAAAAGGCGATTGGCGGGAGATGGTCTGGCCGGTGGCGGAGCTGATTGCGGAGGTGTCGCGGTTTGTGCATTTGCGGGCGGGGGATTTGATTTTTACGGGTACGCCGGCAGGGGTTGGGCCGGTAGTGCCGGGGGATCGGCTGGTGGCAAATCTTGAGGGGTTGGGCGAGTGCTTGCGGGTGAATGTTGTTGCCGGGTAATTTTTTGTTAAAGACTTTTTGATTATCGCGTTGCGTAAATTCGTGCGGGCCCTGATCTGGTAATGCCGGTTGGGACACGCCGTGAATACATCCTTGTAGGCTCATCATCAGCATCCCTGCTGCTGATGGTCCCAACCGGCATTACCAAACCAAGGCAAGATTGGTGGTATGGCAACCAAAAGTTATGGATAAAACAATGACTGACAATCTGGCGATTGAAGCTTCCGGGTTAATCAAACATTTCGGTGCGACGCATGCAGTGAATGGTATTGATCTGCGCGTGCGTAAGGGCAGCGTGTACGGCGTGCTGGGGCCGAATGGGGCGGGGAAGACGACGACGGTGCGGATGTTGGCGACCTTGTTGCCGTTGGATGGCGGGCAGGCGCGGGTGTTGGGGCATGATCTGGTGCGTGAGGCGCATGCGGTGCGTTCGCGGATCAGTTTGACCGGGCAGTTCGCCTCGGTGGATGAGGATTTGACCGGGCGGGAGAATCTGGTGTTGCTGGCGCGGCTGCTGGGTTTTCGCGGGCGCGCGGCGAAGGAGCGGGCGCAGGAGTTGTTGCAGGCGTTTGATCTGGCGGAGGCGGCGGATCGGCAGATCAAGCAGTATTCCGGTGGTATGCGGCGGCGGTTGGATATTGCGGCGTCGCTGGTGGTGACGCCAGATCTGATTTTTCTGGATGAACCGACGACCGGGCTGGACCCGCGCTCGCGCAATCAGGTGTGGGATATTGTGCGGGCGTTGGTGGCTGAGGGTACGACGGTGTTGTTGACGACACAGTATCTGGAGGAAGCCGATCAATTGGCGGATCGCATTGCAGTGATTGATCACGGCAAGGTGATTGCGGAAGGCACCAGCGGTGAGTTGAAAAAATCCGTCGGCTCCGGAGTGCTGCATCTGCGCGTCAGCCATGCGCAGGAGCGTGAAGCGGCACAACGAATTCTGGTGGAACAATTGGCGGTGCCTGTGTTGATTGAGAAAGATCCTTGCGCACTGTCGGTGCAGATTTCCGACGCGCAAAAAGCCACGCTGGCATTAGCAGAAATAGCGCGAGCCGGCATCGCGTTAAGTGATTATTCGCTCGGTCAACCCAGTCTCGATGAAGTGTTTTTTGCCTTGACCGGTCAGGCTCCTCTTGCAGCCGAACCGACGACAGAAGGAGCGGGTTCATGAATAACACATCACAGGATATCAACGCCGCTTTGCACAAGGTGATTCGCGCTCACACCCGCCCGCCGCAAGCCAGTGCAATCACCAATGTGGTGGCATTTGGTTGGCGGGCGCTGTTAAAAATAAAGCACCTGCCGGAGCAATTGTTTGATGTGGTGATCACGCCGATTATGTTTACGGTGATGTTCACCTATTTATTCGGCGGCGCGCTGGCGGGTTCCACCAGTGAATATTTGCAATTTCTATTGCCCGGTATTCTCGCGCAAACAGTCACTTTCACGTCGCTTTACACCGGTGTTACTCTGAATACCGATATTTCCAAAGGCATCTACGACCGCTTTAAATCCATGCCCATCTGGTCACCCTCGCCGATCGTCGGTGCGATGCTCGGCGATGTGTTGCGTTACACCGCGGCGTCCATCATCGTGGTGATCATCGGTTTAATCATGGGTTATCGACCCGAGGCCGGTGTGGTCGGTGTGTTGTTATCGCTGCTGCTGTTAAACGTGTTCGGGCTGGGGCTTGGCTGGATTTTTACCACTATCGGTTTGTTGTTGCGCACACCCGGCGCGGTGATGACTATCGGTTGGCTGATCCTGATGCCCTTGACCTTCGGCTCCAATATCTATGTTGACCCCACTACTATGCCCGGCTGGTTACAAGCCTTTGTCTCGGTGAATCCTGTGACGCATCTGGTGAGCGCCATTCGCGGTTTGATGGATGGCAATGCCAGTGTGCAACTTATCGGCCTCTCCCTGATCGCACCGGCACTGCTGACACTGGTCTGTGGTCCCATCGCCATGACACTTTATCGCCGCAAGCGCTGAAGCGTTGCACAGGGTGACAACTGTGCTAGATTAACCCCTCCCCTAATCTGCCTGTTGAAAAAGGAAGCCTTCATGTTGCTGAGTAATCTGGAAATTGTGCCCGGTCGTCGGGTGGTTGCGCATTATGGTCTGGTGCAGGGTAGTACTGTGCGCGCAAAACATGTGGGGCGTGATATCGCCGCCTCGTTCAAAAATGTCTTCGGCGGTGAGCTGAAAGGTTATACCGAGCTGCTCAACGATTCGCGCGAGGAAGCCATCGCGCGTATGGTGGCCCAGGCAAAAGCCATGGGTGCCAACGCCGTTCTGAATATTCGCTTCTCCACCAGTTCCGTTGCGGTTGGCGCCGCAGAATTATTTGTCTATGGCAGCGCCGTTGAACTGGAGTAAATACCATGGAAATCTTTCTTGCCCAATTTATCGGGCCTTTGGTGATTGCGTTGGTGTTACTCACCGTGGGATTTTTTTCGGGACGTTATCTGGAGAAAAAACACTACACCAGCATCATCGCCCGGGAGACTTCGCCCGATCAGGTGATGGTCTTCGCTGAACGTTTACCTCCACCGGTCTTGCCAGCACCGGTAACGCAACTGGTGAGCGGTTCCGTGGTGATCTCTTCCGATTATTTCAAACGCTTTATCGCCGGCTTGCGCATGCTGATTGGTGGGCGCTTGAACACCTATGAATCCCTGCTCGACCGCGCGCGCCGCGAAGCCATTCTGCGTATGCGCGAAGAAGCCAAAGCGCTCGGCGCAACGCAAATCTTTAATGTCAAACTGGAAACCATGTCCATCGGCGGGCGCAATCCCAATAGCGTCAGCTGCCTGGAAGTACTCGCTTACGGTACGGCCATTATTCCACACTCATAAATTTTCCCGCAAAGGCCCAGCACATGCGCTACGAAAATCGCCAACCGCCAGAAGGCATCAACGTTGTCGAGCATGGCTGGGTGCGGGATTTTATTTTATTGGTGATCGGCTTTTTTGCCGGACTCGCGCTCTTGTGCTGGCTGCTGTTGCAACTCGTCGCCTGGACCGCCAAGTGGACGCCGTTTTCCTGGGAACAAGCGCTGACAAACTCCTGGGCGCTCGAGGAGCAATCCAGCGAACAACAAGGCTATTTGCAACAACTCGCCGATCAACTCGCACACGCCGGTGGCTTATCACCTGAACTCGCCTTGCAGGTTCGTTACAGCGAAGACGACACCATCAATGCCTTCGCCACCCTCGGTGGCAACATGATGATCTTCGAAGGCCTGGTGGATGCCGTCGATAGCGAACAAGGCCTTGCCTTTGTCATCGCCCATGAAATTGCCCACATCCAACACCGCCACCCGGTGCAAGCCGTCGCGCGGGGCTTAAGTATGAGCTTGCTCAGCGCCATGATCTTCGGCCAGACCGACCTCGCCCAGCTCGCCGGTGTCGGCGGCAGCCTCGCCCTGTTAAATTATTCCCGCCAGCAGGAAAACGAAGCCGATCGCTGGGCTTTACAGGCACTGCATAATCATTATGGTCATGTGGCGGGTGCTGATGAGTTATTTCGTAAACTTAAAGAAGAGCATGATGACTTGGTGTTGCCGGAATGGATGTCTACACATCCGGACTTGGATGCGCGCATTGCCAATTTGGAAAAGATTGCGCGGGATAATGGATATGAAATGGATGGGGAATTGTTGCCTGTTATTCGGGGTAGATAGTTTTGGGAGTGACGCTCTGTGGTAACAATGGAGTGCGTTTGTTATCAGGGGTTGTGTTTCGAAAACGCATGAATACATCCCTGTAGCTCCCTCAAGTCATCCCTGACTTGAGGGTTTCGAAACACAACCCCTGATAACAAACTCCGTGCCATTAGGTAGTAAATAATTCTGGACTTAAAATAAATCTTCACGACGAGGACGTTATGATACGCGCAAAATTTTTTATCGCTCTTTTTCTATTATTCGTCACCACCGGCACCTTCGCTGCCGATACAGATGCCGACGCAAAAGCGCGGGCACTTTTTGAATTGTTTTTTGAAGAGTCAGTGTCGCTCAGTCCTATGTGGCAAACCGATCTGGGGCGCAAAACCAATTACGATAAATGGGACGATATCAGTCCGAAGCGAAGCGAGCTTTATCACCAACTGAATAAAGATCAACTGGCACGTTTGAAAAAGCTGGATAAGAATTCACTCAATCCTGATAACCAGCTCAGTTACGAACTGCAAAAATTTGAACTGGAAAAAAGCATCGCCGGTTATCAATGGCGCGATCATAATTATCCCGTCAATCAAATGTTCGGACTCCATGCCGGCATTCCTGCCTTTCTTATTAACTCGCACAATGTCACATCTATAGAAGATGCCGATGCTTATGTGGCACGATTGGCTGGTGTAGGAAAACTGATTGATCAGCTGATCAATAACCTGCAACGTCGCGCAGACAAAGGTATTCTTGCTCCAGCGTTTGTTTATCCCTACGTGCTCGACGACAGCCGCAATATCATCAAAGGCCAACCTTTTGATGACAGTGACAAGGTCAGCCCTTTATTGGAAGACTTCACCAAAAAAGTGGAGGCGTTGAAGCTGGAAGATAAACAGCAAACCGCGTTACTCAGCGCCGCAACAAAAGAGTTGCAGCATACCGTAAAGCCGGCGTATCAACGTTTAATCAAAGCGATCGAAGGTTTGCAGGCCCGTGCAGACAACAGTGACGGTGTCTGGAAATTGCCGCAGGGTAAAGCGTTTTACAACCACGCGCTGGAGCGGATGACTACAACCACGCTCAGCGCCGACGATATTCACAAGATCGGTTTGGCCGAGGTGGCGCGGATTCGCAAGGAGATGGAGCAGGTCATGAAGACCGTAAAATTCGAGGGCGACCTGCAGGCTTTTTTCACCTTCATGCGAGATGATCCGCAATTTTATTATCCTGACAGCGATGCCGGGCGCGAACAATATCTGCAAGACACTCGCGCCATCATTGATGCGATGCGCAAGCGCCTGCCGGAGTTATTTGGTCATCTGCCGAAGGCTGATCTGGTCGTTAAAGCCGTTGAACCCTTTCGCGAAAAGTCTGCCGGTAAAGCATTTTATAACGGCCCCGCTGATGATGGTTCCCGCCCCGGTACCTATTACGTAAATTTGTACGATATGAGCGGCGTGCCGCGTTACCAAATGGAAGCGCTGGCGTATCATGAAGCACTGCCGGGCCACCATATGCAAATCGCGATTTCACAAGAGATGAAAGACTTACCTTCATTCCGTCGCCACGGTGGTTACACCGCCTATATCGAAGGTTGGGGACTTTATGCCGAGCTGGTGCCTAAAGCCATGGACTTTTACGCCGACCCCTACTCCGATTTTGGTAGGCTGGCGATGGAACTCTGGCGCGCGGTGCGGTTGGTGGTAGACACTGGCATCCACAGTAAAAAATGGACGCGGGAACAAGCCATTGATTATTTTGTAGCGAATAGCCCAATGAATCGCGCGGATGCCACGCGGGAAATTGAGCGCTACATTGTCATGCCCGGCCAAGCGACAACTTACAAAATTGGTATGAATAAGTTTGTTGAGTTGAGAGATAAAGCAAAACGCGAATTAGGTGAAAAATTTGATTTGCGTGCGTTTCACGATTTTGTATTGGGCGGCGGCGCCCTGCCGCTGACCGTATTGGAACATCAAGTGGATGAATGGATTCGTAAACAAAAAGCGGTAACTGCTGCAGGTTAGCGAACCATGCCCGATAAGTCTTCACTGATCAAAGAAATCCGCGACATGATGGCGGACTGCAATTTGTTCAATAACCTGGCCGCAGCGGAGCTACTGTCTGCTGCTGGTTATTTCAGCCTCAACAAAATTCCCAAAGGCAAGATTATCTTCAAGGAAGGCGACGCAGGCACGTTTATGGGCATCATCAACAGCGGCAGTGTTGCCGTCTATAAAGCCAATGCCGAAGAGAAAAATATCCAGATCGCCACCTTACCCAAAGGCCAGAGTTTTGGGGAAATGGCGGTGCTCGACGGCGAACGCCGCTCCGCCATGTGCGCCACCGCCAGTGAATGTGTGTTGCTGTTGCTATCCAAAGATTCTCTGGAAAAAATGATGCAGGAAAACCCCAAAGTCGCCGCCAAAGTGATTCGCGCAATTGCCGTGTCACTCTCCCGCCGCCTGCGCATCGCCGCCGGAAAGTTGGTAAGCAGTTAAGCTTGATTATTTAATGTAGGTCGGATTAGCCAAAGGCGTAATCCGACTGACATATTACAGGCTAGCGACTAACTGGCTAATCGAAATGAAAGTGAAAGCCTTTAATCAACCCTGCGTTTTTCTGGTCTTGCTCCACAGAATATCCCAATGAATATTATTAATAGCAGCGATGCGTTATACCACAGCGGATAATCAGAAACTGAATTCTTGTATATGAAGAAGGTGATATGAGTTAAAAATGTTAAGACGGATAGCACCAAGGTATATTTTATTTCCTGTCCGCTTGCGAACTTTTTTACTCTTGTTCCCGCACAATAAAAAATGCCCACTAGTACTCGACCAACGGGCATAACTTATAAAACC
>DATJLH010000226.1:0-1780 GCA_035490615.1 Cellvibrio sp. | reverse complement strand
CATACGAATAAGTTATAAATAATGCGCCATGTTAGCGCTGCCTCTTCTCAACCCTGGCCTATACTTGGGGTTAACGCCGCTCATAATGGGGGGTGATCTGTCATTTTGTCGAAAGAAGAACTCCATGGAACGCAATGTATTACGCACCTTGGGCGATAACATCCCGGATTTAATCTACGCGAAAGACCGTGAGGGACGCTTTACCTTTGGCAATCAGGCATTTCTGCGTATGGCGGGTGCGGCGACGCTGGAGGATATCCTGGGGAAGAACGATTTTGACCTGAATCCGCCGGATCTCGCCCGGGGCTATGCCGAGGATGACCAGGCGGTGATGCGCTCCGGCGAGCCCCTGGTGGATCGCGAAGAGATTGTGGTGGATGCAAAAACCGGTGAATCGCGCTGGCATTCCACAACCAAGGTGCCGTTGCATGACGATGACGGCAATATCATCGGTACGATGGGGATTACCCGCGACATTACTGCCAGCAAGCGCGCGGCGCTGCAGGTGCGCCAGCTCAATGCCGAACTGGAGGAGCGCGTAGCCGAGCGCACGGCGGAGTTGCAGGCGCTGAGTGAGGTACTAGCCTACGAGCGTAATTTGATGCGCATTCTGGTGGATTCGGTACCCGACAGTATCTTTGCCAAAGACGCGCAGAGTAAATTCCTGCTGGCGAACAATGCGGTAGCGCGCGGTATGGGTGCTACACCGCAGGACTTGTTGGGCAAAGATGATTTTGCTTTCTTTCCGCCGGACATGGCCCAGCGCTTTTATGATGATGAACAACGCATTCTGCAAACCGGCGAGCCCATGCTCAATCAGGAGGAGCCCGCAGTCAATAACCAGACTGGCAAGATGCGCTGGTTGCTGACCAGCAAATTGCCGGTACGCAATGAGGCGGGCGATATTGTGGGCCTGGTTGGTATTGGCCGCGATATCACCCTGCGCCGCGAAGCCGAGCTGGCGTTGCGCGAAAGTGAAGAGCGCTTTCGCAGCCTGACCGAACTCTCGTCGGATTGGTATTGGGAGCAGAACGCGCAGCTCGCGTTTGTTGAACTGGAAGATCCCAATGGCAAGTCCGGTTTCCAGCGTGAGGAGTTGCTGGGAAAAACCCTGCGGGATTTGCCCACCACGGAAATCCTCTCCGGCTCGTGGGATGAGCACGATGCAGTGGTGGCCGAGCATAAGCCCTTTCGCGATCTCGAATTGCGCCATGTCAAAGGCAATGGCCGCGCGTGTTACCTCAGCCTGACCGGCGTGCCGGCCTTCAACGCCAAGGGCGAATTTCGCGGTTATCGCGGCATCGGTCGCGATATTACCGACCGCAAAACCTCGGAAGAACGCATTCAGTATCTCGCCACCCATGACAGCCTGACCTCCTTACCCAACCGCTTCATGTTTAGCGAAATCCTTAATCTCGCCATCGAGTCAGCGCGGCGTAACGCGCGCAAACTGGCGGTGCTGTTTATCGATCTGGATCGCTTTAAAAATATCAACGACACCCTCGGGCATGAGGCCGGTGATCTGTTGCTGAACGAGATGGCGGGCCGCTTCAAGCAATGTCTGCGGGCGAGTGATGTGGTGGGGCGCCTGGGTGGCGATGAGTTTGTCATCCTGATCCAGGAGCTCGACAGCCCCGAGCAGGCGGCAACGGTTGCGCGCAAGATTTTATCGGCAGCGGTCAAGCCGGTGTCGGTGTATGGCCAGGAATGTCGGGTGACTGCCAGTATCGGGATCTGCGTTTACCCGGACGATGCCCAGGATGAACATGCCATCATGAAG
>DATJLH010000225.1:0-7181 GCA_035490615.1 Cellvibrio sp. | reverse complement strand
CGGCTATACCAGGCCGGCCCGTCGAGATAGTGGCGGCGCGCCGTGACCAGACTATCCAGTTGAGCCACAAACGCCGGGTCCCCGGCCAGGCGGGCCAGATCGGCATCACTGGTCAGTTGCAGGACGCTCACCGGGTTGTGGGTGTGGTCCCAGACTTCGCTGTTGATCTGTTGCCAGAGCTCGTCGCCGCCGTGGTTCCAGCTCCAGCAGAGGTCGGCCGCCAGCTCATTCAGGATGGCCAGGGGTTCGGGCAGCGGGCGATCAAAAGTGGACATGGCCAGGTACTCCCGGTTGATGAAGCGACCAGCGCCGGTGAGCATGGCGCAGCCACGCCTTCTCAAGCTCAACCAGCAGCAGGATAGGACTGGTGGCCGCCACCAGGATCAGCCAATGGGCCGGCGCCAGCGGGGCGAGGGAAAACACCTCCTGGCTCAACGGCCAATAGGTAAAGGCGAGCTGCATGACCGCGACCAGGGCAATACTCAAGAGTGCCGGCCCACTGCCAGCCCAATAACGCCGGTGCCAGATCGCATCGTGCAGGCTGCGCGCGGTCAGCAGGTAAAACGCTTCGAAGCACACCAGCGCGTTCACCGCCACACAACGTGCCAGCTCGATATCGCCAGTGCTCTGCAACTGCCAGCGGAACAGCAGAAAGATAGTCGCCGCACCTATACCGCCCACCAGCATCACCCGGTACAACAGCCGGGGGGTCAACAACCTTTGATGGCGTGGGCGGGGCGGGCGTTGCATCAGGTTGGCTTCCGGGGACTCAAAGGCCAGCGCCAGGGTGAGGGTGACGGCGGTGATCATGTTGACCCACAGGATTTGTGCGGGGGTAATCGGCAATAACCAGCCGAACAGGATGGCCAGCAGGATCACGCTGGCCTCTGCCAGGCTGGTGGGCAGGATGAAGACGATGGATTTGACGATGTTGTCATGAATCCTGCGCCCTTCGGCGACCGCGCCAACAATGGTGGCAAAGTTGTCATCCGTCAGCACAAACGCGGCGGCGTCGCGCGCGGCATCGGTACCTTTCTGGCCCATGGCAATGCCGATATCCGCCTGGCGCAGGGCGGGCGCGTCGTTGACCCCGTCACCGGTCATGGCCAGGGTGTGTCGGTGTGCCTGCAGCGCTTGCACTAACTGCAATTTATTGGCCGGGCTGGTGCGCGCGAAGATGGACACCTTCTCCGCCAGCGCCGGTAAATCCTGCGGCGCAACCTGGTCCAGTTCGGCCCCGGTCACCACCCGATCCGCTGCCAGGCCCAGCTCCCGCCCGATCACTGCTGCGGTGGTCGGGTTATCGCCGGTAATCATCAGCACGCGAATACCCGCTTGCTGGCATTGGGCGATGGCCGCTACTGCCTCCGCACGGGGTGGATCACTGATGCCCACCAGCGCCACCATCACCAGGCCGCCCGCAGCTACCTGATCGTGGTGCAGCTGGCTGGCATTGTCAGCAGCGGCTTTGTTCGCCAGGGCGAGCACCCGCATGCCCTGGTTGGTCAGGAAGTTTACCTCGGCTTCCCAATAATGTTTGTCGAGCGGCTCGATGCCGCGCGGGCCCCATTGGTAGCGACACAGGTGCAGCAGTTGGTCCGGCGCGCCTTTGATAGCGATCTCCCGGGCGCCATTTGCCGTCTGGTGCAGGCTGGCCATGTAGCGTTTTTCAGTTTCAAACGGCAGGGTGTCCAGGCGCGGTCGACGTCGGGCATGGTCCGCCGCATTGAGCCCCTGCTTGAGTGCCAGCACATGGAGCGCTGCCTCGGTGGGGTCGCCATGGATATTCCAGTCGCCGTCGTCTTCGGTCACATTGGCGTCGTTGCACGACAGGGCAATGCTGCAGGCGGTATTCAGTTGTTGCTGTTCGTCCTCGCTGGGCGAGCGGCCATGGTGATGCTGGATGTCGCCGATGGGCGCATAGCCCTCACCGCTGATGGTGAAACGGGCTGTGCTGGTCACCAGCAACCGCGCGGTCATGGCGTTGGCGGTGAGGGTGCCGGTTTTATCGGAACAGATCACGTCTACCGCGCCGAGTACTTCAACCGCCGGCAAGCGGCGCACCAGCGCATGCTTGCGCGCCATGCGTTCCACCCCCATGGCCAGGGTAATGGTGACGATAGCGGGCAAGCCTTCCGGGATGGCGGCCACCGCGATGCCGATGGCGCCCTGGAACATCGCCGCCAGACTGTAATCGCGGACGAGGAAACCAAACACGGCGGTAGCCGCGGTCACCAGCAGGATCACCAGGGTCAACTGGCGCGCCAGCTGCGCCAATTGCCGTTGCAGCGGCGTTTCCGGCAGGGATACCTGTTGTACCAGTTCACTGATCTGGCCGATCTGGGTGCGGCTGGCGGTATGGGTCACCAGGCCACGGGCTGTGCCGAAGGTCACCATGGTGCCCATATAGGCCATGGTGCGTCGTTCGGCCAGCGGGGTGTCCAGGGGCACAGCGTCCACGCTTTTTTCCGTGGGTTGGGACTCACCGGTGAGCATGGCTTCATCGCAGTGCAGCGACTTGTTATAAAACAGGCGCATATCCGCCGGTACGCGGTCGCCAGCCTGGAGCGTCACCACATCGCCGGGCACCAGCAGCTGGCTGTCCAGGGTGAAGCTCTGGCCATCGCGCATCACCAGGCACTGGCTCTTGCTCAGGCGCAGGATGCTGCGCAGGGCGGCCTCGGCCTTACCTTCCTGGATAAACCCGATGGTGGCGTTGATCAGCACCACCGCCATGATCACCCCGGCGTCGACCCAGTGCTGGATAAGGCTGCTGATCAGGGCGCTGGTGAGCAGCACGTAGATAAACAGGTTGTGGAATTGACGCAACCAGCGCCGCCAGGCGGGGGTCGGCGGGTTGGCGGGCAAGCGGTTTTCACCCCAGCGAATGCGCCGGCGATAGGCTTCTGTGGCCGATAACCCGACATCGCTCGATGCCAGCTGCGCGAACAGGTCTGCCGGGGTTCGGGCGTGGGCGTCTGGCAATGGCGGGGCGTCAGCCGGTAACTCGGGGGGCAGAGAACGGTTCATGGTTAATCCACGCAGCAGATCCGGTCCAGTTCGCCGCGCGCAAAGTGGCTGATGTTGGCCAGGGTCACGCGGGCAATGGCGGTCAGGGCTTCCCGGGTAAAGAATGCCTGGTGCCCGGTAATCACGACATTGGGGAAGGTCAGCAGGCGAGCGAAGACATCGTCCTGCAGCAGATTGTTGGAGTAATCCTCGAAGAACAACCTGGCTTCTTCCTCGTACACATCCAGCCCCAGATAACCAATCTTGCGCGACTTCAAGCCGGCGATAACCGCGCGTGTATCGATCAGCCCGCCGCGCCCGGTGTTGATCAGCATCACCCCATCCTTCATGGCCTTGACGGTTTCGGTATTAATCAGATGGTGGGTAGCGGGGGTGAGTGGGCAGTGGAGGGAGATGATATCGGCCTGAAACCAGATGTCGTCGCGGGCGAGATAACGAACTCCCCGCTCAACAAGTGCCGGGTTGACCACCGGGTCGTACGCAATGACCTGGCAACCCATGCCCAGCAGGATGTTGGCCAGCACCTCGCCGATCTTGCCGGTGCCGATGATGGCGACCGTCTTCTGGTACATATCAAAGCCGAGCAAACCGTTGAGGGAAAAGTCGTTCTCGTGCACGCGATAGTGGGCGCGGTGCAGGTGGCGGTTGAGCATCAGCATCAGGCCCAGCGCATGTTCAGCCACCGCGTGGGGCGAATAATCCGGCACGCGCGCCACGGTGATGCCCAGGTCTCTGGCGGCGGTCATATCCACCTGATTGAAACCGGCACAGCGCAGGGCAACGAGGCGAACCCCCTGTTTGGCCAGCACCTTCAGGGTGGCGGCATCCAGGATGTCGTTAACAAAGCAGCACACGGCGTCGCAGCCTTGCGCGAGCAATGCGCTCTGCTCATTTGCGGCGGCTTCGTGGAAGATCAGCGTATGGCCCTGGGTATTGGCCGCCGTCAAATACTCCACGTCATAGGCTTTACTGCTGAAGACGGCGACTTTCATAAGCGGCTTCCACCCGGTGATTGTAAGGACCTCGGGGGGAGTCTAGAGCAAGCGCCTGTGCGGTTATTGATGCAGGACAAAAAAGCGCGCAATGGCCAGTATTTTGGCGGCCAAGTGCATGATGTGGTGGCGAATCATCGCCGGCGGGCCACGTCGGGCGAGGTGTTGCGCACGCTGTAACGGGTAGACTGCGCCCCAACTGCTAGACTCAAGGAGATCTTCGGGTTACGGGGTAACGCACATGCTTTCCGATAACGACAAAAAACACCTGACACTGGTTTGTATCATCGTCCTTCAGTTGCTGGCCTGGCTGGTCGGATTACCCTTATGGCTGACCATTACCGGCGTCTCGGTGGCGCTGGCGGTGTTGTTGTATTGGCCCACGCAGCACAGACCGACGGCCGGGATGACGACCGAGTCGGCCACGCTTACGCGCATGGCGGACCGGGTGTCTGCCGCGACGTCCAAGATGGCCACCGGGGCGGCGGAAGTCTCGTTTTATATCGATGGCCTGGTGAAAGACATCAAACACAGCGCGGACGACAGTGGTGAGATCGTCAATGCCGGGCGCAACCTGGCCAGCACCAGCGCGCAGATGAGCGGCAACCTGCACACCATTACCAAGACCATCGAACAAACCGCCCGGGCCTGTCAGGATGCCGATGCACGCCTGAAACTGGGGGTGACCAACATCCATCAATTGGGGGAGTCGGTCACCCGGGTAGCGGGGCAGTTGCAGCAACTCCAGACCAGCGCCGACAACATCCAGCGCATTACCGATGTCATCAAAGGCGTGGCGGAACAGACCAACCTGCTGGCATTGAATGCGGCTATCGAGGCCGCGCGGGCCGGCGACCAGGGGCGCGGCTTTGCGGTGGTGGCGGACGAGGTGCGCGCCCTGGCGGGCAAGACACAAGGTGCAACCCGGGATATTGCAGCAATGCTGGGCTCAATCCGCACCCAAAGCCAGGAGGTCGGGGCGTTAATGAGTGGCTTGCAGCACCCCAGCGATCAGGTAAAACAGGAACTGCAACAGGCTGCAGAGGGCTTTGAACAGGTCAACAGCGAGATCAGTAAATCCTCCGCCGCGCTGGGTTCGATTGAGCAGGCCGGCAGCGGGCTGGAAGACACCAGCGAGCGCATCAGCCAATCCATCAACAGTATCAGTAATGCCTTGAGCGCCATCGAACAAAAGAGCAGCACCATCGCCAAGCGCGCCCTGGAGGTGTCCGAAGAAACCGAGACCATCTACAGCGACCTGGCCGATGTCAGCGACACGGTGTTCTTCATGCCGATCCTGCGCGAAGCCCAACAGGCGGCGGCGAATATCGGCAAATTATTTGAGCAGGCCATTGCCGAGGGACGCCTGACCCAGGCGCAGGTTTTTTCACAGGAATACAAACCGATTCCCAACACCAACCCGCCGAAATACCACACGCCCTACGACGACTTCACTGACCAGCATTTCCCCGCCATACAGGAGCCGATCCTCACCCGCCATCCCGGCGTGCTGTTTGCCGGCGGTGTGGATGTGAAGGGATATTTTCCGACCCACAACAAAAAATTCTCGCAGCCGCTGACGGGCAAATACGAAAAGGATTTATTGAGCAATCGCACCAAGCGAATCTTCAGTGATCGCACCGGCAGCCGTTGCGGTGCCAATACCCAACCGATGTTGTTGCAGACCTATAAGCGGGACACCGGGGAAGTGATGCACGATTTGTCGGTGCCGATTATGGTCAACGGCAGGCATTGGGGTGGTTTCCGTATCGGTTTTAAACCGGATACGTCACGTTAATTGGGGTATGAGTCTACCCCACACACCTCGGTCCACCAGATCGCCCAATACCACTTGCCGATTCATGCGCGCTATTTGCGCGAGCAATAACAGCGCGCAACTGTACGCATCCTCCAACGCATTGTGGGTGCTGGCGAGCGGTAAATGATGGCGATGCAAACACGCGTTCAAGCGCAAACCATCGGCCTTGAATGCCTGATCGCGATGGGTCAAATGGCGTTTCTCAATACGCAGGGTATCAATCGCTTTCAGCGGCGGTGCCGAACCAAACAAATTGCGTAACGCGGTGCGCAAAAACGCGAGATCCAGTGCCGCGTTATGCGCAACCAGCACATAACCGGCGTAAGCTTCCAACCATTCCTGCAATACGTTTTCCAGCGTGGGTGCGTTGTGTAAATCCCGATCATGCAGGCCATGAATCGTCGCACTTTGCCCCACACTGACCGGCGGTTGAATCAAATAATGGCGCGCGTCGGCGAGCACAATTTCGCGTTGGCGAATGGGCACCCAGCCGATGCTGACAATGTGGTCGCGCGCGGGATTCAACCCGGTTAATTCCAGATCGATGGCAAGCAAGGGGCAATCGTCTATTGCGGTGTGATGCGCAGGGAATGTCGCCTTGGCGAACGTCTGTATCAGTGGATGCTGCGCGCGTTTATGAAGGGTAAACCAGCCCACAATTACAAACCCCGCAAAAAACGAAACCGCACCATCGCCTGGGCTTTGTTGATCACCTCAAAGCTGTCGCGCAGTTGTTGGCGTTGCAGGTTGTGCAGGCTGGCCGGGTCGAGGATATTGCTCAGGGGGCGTTGGGCGTGAATATCCTGCTGGTGTTTTTCCCAGCGCAGTTGCGCAATTAAATCGAAGGCATCAAGTAAATTCTGCGCGAGGTCTTCGTCCATGGCGTTGGCGCGGTTGAGTGCCTGTAAACGCTGCCGGGTATTGACCTCGTTAATGCCCTGCGCGTAAGCCGTCACGCGCGCGATATCGGTAATCAGTGACGTACCGTTTTTTTTCAAATCGCAACCGGGTTGTTGTTCGCCTTCCTGGGTGAGTACAAAGCCTTTGAAAAACCCCAGTGGTGCGCGATCGCGCAACGCGTTTTGTGCAAGATGAAACTGGAACAGGGTGTTGTGGCGGGTGAGTGGTAACAGGTGTTGATGCAATTGTTGCGCAAAAGCTGCCTGGCCATCTATCGCGCGCAGATCGAAAAAAATGCTCGACTGCAACATCGATTCCGGTGTGGGGTGGCTGACAATGTGGGTAAATTTTTCTTTCCATCCTGCCAGGCTCAAACGCAGCGCCGGATTGGAGGCCATGATATTGCCGGGGCATAAACGAATGCCGCACTCCCCTAAACC
>DATJLH010000224.1:0-14750 GCA_035490615.1 Cellvibrio sp. | reverse complement strand
TGCGTACATGGTGTTGATCGCGCCGAAGATGGCGCCGAGTGCCATGAGGATGGCGACCGGATAGCCGACGGCTTTGATAAACATGCTTACGGGTTCGGCTTGTGCGGCGAGGTATTCTGTTTCCAATTGTGCGTCCATGTCCAATTGCGGGTTGGAGGCAAGTTCAGTTTTTAATTCGCTCAGGGCATCAGAGTCGGTGAGTTTTACGCGCACACTTTGAAAGCTGTTGCCGCGCCGGTAGGCGTTTTGCAGAATGCGTACGTCGCACCACAGTTCTGATTCCGATAATCCGCCACCCGCGCTGAAGATACCGACCACGGTCCATTCTGTTGGGCCGAACTTAATGGTGGAGCCAACATCAAGGTTGGCAAATTGTGTGTGGGCACCGCGCCCGACAATCAATTCGTTGCGCCCTTCTTCAAAGTTTCTGCCTTCAATAATTTTTACGCTGTCACGCACCTTGAATGCATTGGCGTTGACGCCGCGCAAAGGCACGTTGGCTGAACTTTGTGTGGCGCGCTTGATTAAATCCACGATCACATACAGCTCTGCCGAGGCAATCGGCTCGCCGTCGGCGCGCTGGATGCCCGGCGCGTTGGCGATCAGTTGGCTTTGCTCGTAGCTGATGCCGCTGTTTAATTCTGAGGTGGCACCGGTGCGCATGACAATGGCGGTGGTGGGTGAGCCGGCGTTGGTCATGGTGCGTTGGAATCCGCTGGCCATGGACATCACGCCGATTAATACACCGACCACACAGGCCACACCAAATACGGCAACCGATGAGGTGCCGATACGTTGAGGCAGGTTGCGCAGATTCATGGCGGTGATGATGGCAATTTGTGATAAACCGTTAAACATGATCAGCGTCTCCCTAATGCGTTAACGATGCTCAGGCGCATGCCTTGCAAGGCGGGCAGTATGCCGGTGAGCAATCCCAGTAATAACATCACCACAATGCCCAGGGTCACTACGGATGCACTCATCACAAATCCCGGCATAAACGCGGCGACCTGGTCGGCCATTCCACTGGTGACCAGCCAGGCGGCGCCTAATCCCAATGCGCCGCCAATGCAGGAAATCAATAGCGATTCGGCGAGCACCATGTTCAGCACCGCGATGTCGGAGAAGCCCAGGGTTTTTAAAATTGCCAATTCGGGAATGCGCTCCCGTACCGATTGCGCCATGGTGTTGCCTGCGACCAGTAACATGGTGAAGAACACTGCACCGAGGATATAACTGGTGATCAAACCGATATCGCCAAATTGCTTGGCAAAGGATGCGGCAAAATCTTTTTCGCTGCTGGTTTTGGTTTCCGCAAAGGAGTTGGCAAACAGGCTGTCGATCTCCGCAGCAATGCGCGCGGATTCCGCCGGGTTTTCTACCTTCACCACAATCCAGCCGACGGTGCCGCTGTCAAAACTTTTGGCTTCGTCGTAGTAGTCGTAATGGAACAAAAATGCGGTGCTGTCGGCGCGCTTGTCTTTTACATCGTAGATGCCTTCGATCTCGAATTCCCAGGTGTAGCTGCCATTTTTTTGCGGGAAGATCGTCGAGATAATCGGCACCCGGTCACCCACCTTCCAGCCGAAACGATCCGCTGTCGCGCGCCCTACTACCGCACCGATGCGATTTTTCATCCAGGCATCCATCTGCTCCGGCGGTAGAGTCATCAGGTCGTTATAGATAGAAAAATATTTATCGCCTTCTACCGCAAACTGCGCGAATTGATTTTTAGGGTCTTGATAGTAACCGCCAAACCAACTGGCATGGGTCACAGCTTCAACACCCTCGACGGCCTGAATCTTGGTGACATGGCTGAAGGGTAAGGGTTGAATCAGCGAAATTTTGTGAATCGTCGCCAAGCGATCTTCGCCGGATAATTCAGTACCCATTTCAAATGCGCTGCCCAGGGTGCGCAGCAAACCGAACAACAAAAAGGCGATAGTGATCGACAGAATCGTCAGCAGGGTACGCATTTTTTTGCGGCCCAGGTTCTTCCAGATAAAGTAGAGATATTTCATCGTTATGCTCCTGTAATCAAAGAGCCTTTATCGAGATGCAAGGTCTGTTTGGCGTGGTCCGCAGCGCGCGGGTCGTGGGTGACCATGATGATGGTTTTCTGTTGCTTTT
Source organism: Cellvibrio sp. (assembly GCA_035490615.1). GTDB lineage: Bacteria > Pseudomonadota > Gammaproteobacteria > Pseudomonadales > Cellvibrionaceae > Cellvibrio. The sequence continues at coordinate 12,620 of DATJLH010000224.1, read as the reverse complement.
CGTTCAGCTCTTGCAGCAATGACAGAATTTCATCCGCTGTAGCGCGATCCAGGTCACCGGTGGGTTCGTCACACAATAATAAATCCGGGTCCGACACGATGGCGCGGGCGATGGCGACGCGCTGCTCCTGACCACCGGACAATTCACTGGGGTAATGTTTGGCGCGCTCGCTCAAGCCGACCAGCTCCAGCGCCGCCGCCACATGCTGCATACGTTTTTTTTTGGAGAGGTTGGTTAACAGCAACGGCAGTTCTACATTGCGTTCGGCGGTCAACACCGGCATCAAGTTGTAGAACTGAAAGATAAAACCAACGTGGCGCGCACGCCAGCGGGTTAACTGGCTGGAGGAAAATTTATCGATGCGTTGCCCGGCAATACTCAATTCGCCTTCGGTGGGGCTGTCCAGTCCGCCCAACAAATTAAGCAAGGTGGTTTTACCGGAACCGGATGGCCCCATCAGCGCAAGGAAATCGCCGCGCTTTATTTCGAGATTCAAATTGGCTAACACCTTCACCAATTCCTTGCCCTTTTTGTAGGCCTTGCCTACCTGATGCAACTTGACCAGTACTTCCGATGATTCGGGTGCGGACATAGCCCATGACCTCCACTGTTTTAGATGTGTGTTAAATCGTTATTGTTAAAAACGGCTGCGTTAAAAAATAACCTGGTCACCGTCTTCTAAATCAATCGGCATCTCCACCACGTAATCCTCACCGGGAGTAAGGCCGCTGGTGATATACATCTCGCTGCCGAAGTTACCGCCCAGTTGCACAACACGCTGTTGGGCGATGTTGTCTTTCACCACAAACATAATGCGCTCGCCGTCCTGGGTTCTTACCGCTGACGCCGGCACACGAATACCTTGTTGTTGCGCGACGCCCTGCCCGGCCGGTTCACCACTCATAAACGCGACTTTTACGCCCATGTCCGGCAGGATGCGTGGGTCGAGTTCCTGAAACGCAATGCGCACCCTTACCGTGGCTTTTTGTCGATCCGCTGTGGGGATGATCGCAATCACCCGCGCGGGAATTTTCCAATCCGGATAGGCTTCCAGCGTTGCCTGCACGGGTTGCTCCGGGCGCACGCGCTGGATGTAGGCTTCGTTGACATCCACTTCGATCTCCAGCGACGCCATATCCACCAGTGTACAAATGCCGGTGCGGGTAAAACCGCCGCCGGCGGATACCGGCGAAATCATTTCACCGGGTTGCGAATCTTTGCTGATCACCACACCGGCGAAGGGTGCGCGTAATTCCAGGTCGTCCAGAAATTGTTGTTCAATCGCAATGCGACGCTGCGCCAACACCACACCGGCTTCGCGATTGGCCAATTGCGCTTGCAAGGATTCATAATTGGCTTTGGCACGATCCAGTTCAGCGGTGCTGACCAATTGCTTGGCGGCCAATTCGGTGTTGCGTTCCCAGGTTAGTTTTGCTTCGGTTAACCGCGCGCGGGTTTCAGCAACCTGGGTTTTGGCGGACACCAGTTCTGCCTCGTAAAGCGCCAGCGTCTTGCGGGTATTGGAATCATCCAGCCGCGCGACCACCTGATCTTTTTCAACATTCATCCCTTCTTCTACCAGCACTTCCATCACCTTGCCGGTCACCTTGGATGACACCGTGGCATAACGCCGTGCTTTCACATAACCGGTAGCATCCAGCACGCTTGCAGAAGCGGGATCAATCACCGCCATGCGCGCCATTTGCACACGCACCTCTACCGGATCGGGCCTGGAGAAGAACCAGATCATGCCGATCACCAGCAGTACCGCAATCAGTGCTCCGACAATCCAGCGCCCATGATGGCTGTTAACATCTTTATCATTGTGGTCAATGCGCAACTGCGCCAACAGATCACTTTTATCGTTCACAAATAGGTCCCTAACGAGTGTTTACCAGAAGTGCTCGTCGCCGATTAAAACACCCTTATCTGATAAAACCAAGTCTTCCACTGCCAACCTCAGGGCGGCGACAAGTATAGGCTTAACCAACTGACAGCCTTTGTCAGCAGAGCGCTGGTGATGAAAAGGGCGGTTGCCAGCAACCGCCAAAGATAAAGGTTGGCTGAAGTCTGTCGCCAAACACCGGCAGGCTTCATGGACAGAGTGCAACAGATGCCATTCGCGCGACAGTTGCGAATGTCATGAATCGCCAATGACAAATGTCATGCGCCACTCATCACACTTCTACATTTTTTTACAGATTAGTGTCGTGCAAATAAATAAGCAGAGGGCAGTACCAGGTTTCATTGACTAGCATCTAAGGGCCTGACAACCACTGCTGTGGTTTACCCCATCATTTCTATAACGAGGGACAGAAATATGAAATCTTTATTCCGTTGGTCGATAACACGTTCGTTAAAAATAGGCCTGTTCAGTTTACTGGCTTTTTCGCCTTGGCTCGTTGCGCAGGATGTCATCAGCCCGGCGCCTAACGAAGGTTCCACCTACGTGGTGAAACCGGACTACCGCAAATGTGCATTCCCGATGTGCGGCGGTTGGTTTTTGACACCAGTGAATCAATTTTCACGGCAACTGGAAGACGACGACACCGCGTATGAACACTCACTCCTGCCACCCAAATCTATTTATGTCGCTTACATTGATTATCGCCGCCTGGGCTTAACGGATGAACAGGTTCGCGAACTGGAAGCACGCATCCATAACGAACAGGTATTGTTGCGCGGCCTGCTCAGCCGCCATAGCATCACACCGCAGGATTCAGCGCGCCTGGCAAGCTTGCATGCAAATGGCGCGTGGGTTAGTGCTAACAAGCGCGACGCCTACGGCCCCTATTTGCGTATTTCCAGCACCGCTATTGTGTGCATCACCACACCTTGCCCTTATTACAAAGCGGAATTAATCAACACGGCCTATGCCACGGTATTTGATGAACTGAATCTTGAAAAAGCGGAGTTGGATCGCGAGCAAACCAGCCGCGCCTGGCAAGCGGTGGCCAGCGAAGGTTTGGTGATTACCGGCGTGAAATATGAATCAGAAGGTATGACCGGGCCGGGCACTGGCATTGCGGCAACCAAGGTATTTTTCAGTTATCCGGAAAAAAAATAAACCCGGTGATTGAGGCTGTCATTTAGTCCAAGTCACCTATCCTGTGACTTCTTTGTGGCGGCAAGGACTGGTCCCTGCCGCCACCTTTTTAATTTATTTTTCGAGCCGCAGATTATCGAGAAAAATTGTCTTCGGTTGCGTTAATCCCGAGGCAAAAATTTCCACTCCACGAATCAACGACAATTCCATTGTGCGACCTTGGGGCGCAGCAGCAATGGTTTGCAAATCAAACCGATAATAATTCCAGCCGGGTTCGAGGACGATGCGCGTATTGAACCGATCCGTGTGCGCATACTTGCCTAACTCATGCCGCGCGTCGTGAACGCGCAGGGTCATGTTCAGTGGTTCACTATCCGGATTGTAGAGTTCAAACGCGAGAGTTTGATAACCGCTCCAATCACCAAAGAATTGCCGCAGTGCAGCTTTGGCAAAACCGGTTGTACCGAGCTGCACTTTAGCTGCGAATTGTCCTTGCGTAATGTGTTCTGTGGTTCGCTCGATGTTGCCGTCCCACCGGCTGATATCGCGCGGATGTTCGAAGCCGCACAACAGCGGAAAGATTTGCGCGGTCTGGTATTGCAGCAAGCCTATTCGCCCTACCGTCAGCAAGGGAAACATTAACAGGAAACACGCGGCGGCTCGACCTAACCACACCCACGGCTTTGGCTTTTGAAACCAGAATAGACCCAGCCAGGCGCCGGTAAGATTGCCCAATACATCACCCCAATTGCCGTCGCGGCCCACTTTGGTTTGCAGGAATTCAATCACGCCGCCTACCGCAAAGACGATCAGTGTAACCCACAACCACCAACGCCAATGGTCCAGGGGATGACGCCGCTGGATCAGCATCAGCAGCACAGCAAAAAATCCGATATGCCCCAGATCCCACACAGCGCGATATAAAGGACCGGACATCCAGTCAGGTCCGCCGATAAAAAAGAATGGCAAGGCCAGGATCAACGCCAACAGCGGAATGGATAACGAAGGGTCACGCACGAGCAAACGAATGGAGGGCAACAAATTAACGTCCTGCAAAAATCAGAATTGACTGCCTAATAATACGGAATAATGCGGCTCATTAATATCAACTTGCCCGTTGGGCCCAAAATCCAATGTGGCGTTAATATGCCGCACGCTGGCGCCGAGGGAGAGGCCATTGCTAAAGGTAAACTCCATACCGAGGCGCTGATAAATATTCAAACCGACGTAGCCGTTATTGGAGCGTGTGTCTATGACAAAACCGTCATCGTTTTGGTTGTCGTCATCGCCGCTGATTTTACCCCAATACAGGCTGGGCCCTGCGGCATATAAAAACCGTAGCCAGGGCTGCGGTTTTATACTCAAAAACGTGCCCACAGAAACATCGCCGGTCCATAAACTGCTGTCAATGTCCAGCACTGAGCTCTCGCTGCCCAAGCGGATAAACAAACGCCGGTCGCTGTTATAACCGACGTGTGCGCCACCTTCAAAACCGTATTCAATCACGCCGTTTTCGCGCGGGAATTGCAACATCAAACCCAGGTGATGAATGGCATCCACCTCGGCTATATATTGATTGCCGGTTCCATCATACACATACCAGGCATCATCCAGGGGCTGGCTACCGAGCGATAATTGCGCGTAGCGCTTGGGTAATACCGAGGGCGAAGCGTACCAGACATTCGCATTGGCCCACACACTGACCATAAGACCGGCCAACACGCCTGCAATGCGAATGACCCTAGCGCAAAAAAATGCTGAGCCCATGGCTGAACTACCTCCTGTTAAACGTTATCACACAGTTAAGAAAAAATGGCTAATTGCACTGTCGCCAGAATCCCAGGCTACACCTGATTATTTCGAGCGTCTGTAAAAAATAGTGGGCCTGCACTTTCTATACGGTAAGGCACCAACTATCTTTACTATTCGCCTTGTTGAATCGCGCCATCATTGATGGGCCGCTTTTAGATTCATACGATTATAAAAATGACTGCATATATTAACAGGAGGTTACTTATGTCCGATATCCATAAGTCCACCCGGCTCGGCGATCTGCTGGTTGAACGGGGTACGCTTACGCGACATCAACTCATGCGCGCGATTGAAACGCAACAGGAGCGTTTATTTAAAGCGCAGCATGATGAGGATGATGGTAGCCACAAGGAGTTAGGGGAAATTTTAATTGAGCTGGGTTTTATCAACCGCTCCCAGCTGGACAGCGGCCTGACCTGGCAACGCAAATTGCGCAAGACGACATTGGTGATGGCTTTTATCGCGCCGTTATTGACGGCGGCCTGTGGCGGCGGCGCGTCGGGATCAACCAACGATAACAACACCCAATCCAACGCCGTCAGTTCGCAACCCATTCAATCGCCTGATTCCACCCCCAAGGCCGGTGTACAATCTTCCTCGTCATCCAGCCAGCAATCGCTGTCTTCATCGGCGCAAACGTCTTCGGCACCGGCTGCGGCAAGTTCTTCGTCCGCCGCATTATCTTCAGCCGCATCCAGCCAAGCGTCTTCCACCGCCCAGCAAACTGGACCGCTTGATGGCCCAGCCGTTATTTATTGGTCGATACCGACGCAGCGGGAGAATGGCGATTATCTGGATATCCGGGAAATCGGCGGCTATGAGGTGAGGTATAAATTAAAATCTGCAACGGATTTTAAGACAATCACGATCGACAGCGGTTATACCGACACTTATTACTTTGACTATTTACAAGGTGATTATGAATTTGAAATTGCGACGTTTGATGTGAATGGTTTATACAGTAAGTTTGTGAGTATTCATCCCGTGCAGTGAATAAAAAAATCCCCGGCAGGTTTGTATCTGCCGGGGATTTTTTATGCTTGCGGTTTTATTCGGTTACTGCCTGTGGCATTACGGCTGCCGCCGAGGAAAATGATTGGGATTCTCCGAATACCACCACTTCATTGATACGACCATAACCCGGCTGGTTTGTCGGGCCACCCAGTACCCGGATCGTTAACTGTGAGGTTGTTGTTTCCGGAATCGGGTGAGAACGGTAAACCTCGGTATTGCCTCTGATAGATTCAAGCAAAATTTCACCGCCATCGAGAATATCGTAGTCAGCTACCGGAAATCCCTCTGTGGTATAGATTTCAACCGTGTTGACGGTCGCCAAAGACCAAAACAAATTAATCTCAGCAGGGAACTGGTTTTGCTCATGTGTCCAACTGGATTGTCCACCCAGAGCTGTGCTCAGGTTTGAATCTCTCACGTTATCCGGGTTGTAGCAGTTATCAATATCTTCTACATCGGGACAATAAGTTGACGACACTTCAATACCAGCAGAGGGTGCAATATTGCCCACCAGCACACGAACGCTGCCGGTGCCGGTATTATCATCACCGTCCGTTGCAGAATAGGTAATAACGTGAGCCCCCATACTTAACGTATTGATATCAAGGTCACTACCATAACCAAGGAAACCATCCAGATCAGATTCCCAGACCAAGGATGTAATCGGCTGACCAGTCGCAGAGCTTTCATCGAGTTGTGCTTGCGTCGGTAGAGAGCCCTCCTCCTGGTCAATGGCGACACCGAATAATTCCAACGTTGCCCCCAGTTCAATGGACACCGCCTCGTCGGGCGCAATGGATACCTCATCCGGAAGTAAAATACTGATCTCCGGTGCAGTGCCGCGCGATATCACTTGTATGTCATAACTCGCACTTGCCGACAAATACACATCATCCGCTAATTTGGTTGCGGTAATTTGCGCATCACCAAGCCCAACACCTGTCACCATTCCATTCGCATCCACCGTAGCCACTTCGGTATTGGAAGAAGAAAAAATAATATCGCCAGTGCCGGGCGACGGCACTTCGGTATTAAAGGGATTGGTGTATTCATCCTCCAGATAAATTGTCACCGGGCCGGGATCAGTAAACGCCAGTTGCTGTGTCTGTTGCGGTTCGGCGCCGTTGCGAATAATGGCAATGCCCACATTTGCATGGGTTTCTTCGCCATTGATGGCGGTAACGCGCAAGCTGAAACTTTCATCGTCTTCACTGACGGTGTCATCAATCAATTCCACCGAAACGTCTTTCATCACTTCACCCGGTTCGAACACGACCTCGCCGGAGGTAAACAGATAATCGGTTTCACTGTCGGCGGTTCCGTCCTGGGTGATATAGGAAACGCTTACCGGTACCGTGTTTGCCGCATTCAAACGTATGGTGAAAGTCGCTGCGCCATCGGCCTCGTTAAATACACCGCCGATAACTTTCACAAAGGTCGGTACCGGTTTAACCAGCACGGCGGTGGTCGCCGAATTAATGCGGTCTTCGCTATCCAGCGCTACCAGGCGGAATTCCAGTTGTACGGCGGTATTCACATCCGGCATCAGGATTAAATTCCGCAGCGATAACGGTGAGGGAATTTCCACCGTCGGCCCACTGACCTGAACCCACAGCGTGCGTACTATTTCTGCACCTTCGGCGGCTTCAACGGTGCCCTCAAGGGTGAGCAACACGTTGGGGTCGGCAAATTGCCGCTCGCTGACAGTCACCTTCGGCAAGAGCGCAAGTTCATCTGTGTCTGCCGGGGGCTGGCCATCTTGGCCCGGCGTTACGCCGTCATCATCAACACCGCCCGGTACCGGAGACGGCAAATCGTTATTCAGTGAGGCTTCGGACGAGCCACCGCCGCCACAACCGGCCAGCGCAAACAGTCCGACAAAGAGCAATGCCACCCAGGATTTTTTTATCGTCATTGGCCAGACGTTCGATAAATTAGAATTCATAGCGGATACCTGCCTGTACCTGATAAGCGGACAGGTTGTCGTAACCCACCACCTGTTGATATTGGAAGAAGCCGGAGACACCGCCTTTGAAGATGGCCGAGGAGCCTACCGCGATCTGTGAGTAAGCACGGTCTTCACCGTCATTGCGCAGGGTAAAGGTATTGTTTGGGTCCGGGTCGTAAGCAAAACGTGCCGCCACCGGATCAAAACCGGAGCTGACTTCGCTTAACAAGGTCACTTGCGCCATGGGAATCAGCACGCCCCAGTTTTGATTCAACACATAAGTCGTTTGCACACCTGCGCCCAAGGTGAATTGATCCGTGGATTGCGAACCGATAACCATTGGCAAACCCGTCTCGCCGGTTTCACCGTAACCATCCACATCGTTTTTCAAATAATCAAACCGCGCGAAGGGATACACCGTTAACGCATTGCGATTCCACTCCCATTGCAGTTGTGCATTTACCAACAGCTGATCACCTTCGGTGTAGCCATACATGGTGTCGTCCACCGACGTATCACCTTCGCCATAGGCGACGTGACGCACCGAATCAAATTCTGTGCTGGCGTAACCCAATTGTGTTTCCAGTGACAGGCGATCCCAGTTATAGGCGCCGAAGAAAATAAACGAGGTAATTTCACTGTCGAGGCTACCGCCCTGGAAACTGTAATCCAGTTCGTTTTGGGTGTAGCCAACTGCAGCGCCCATCACCAGGTCTTCGCTTACACGGTAATCGACACCCGCCGTAAAGGTATTACCATCGGAGTCGTAGCCCGATTCATATTCACTGCCATCGCGCTCTGCCGCTTCATATTGCGCACTGATAAAGAAACCAATGGCCGACCAGATAGGGTCGCCATCACCCGCCGCGCCGCCACTGATTTGCCCGTGATGGCGCGCAGCCATGCCATTAAATGTGAACGCATTATTGCCCGCTTGTAGTTGCCCGATACGTTGTGATACGGCAGCGGTTTGTGAGCGATTGGCCTCGGATAACACCCGCATCAGCGCGACGGTTTCTTCCGGCGCAATCTGGTTCAGCGCGGTGTTGACTGAATCCGGATTATTGGTGGCCATCTCCTCCAACGCATTACAGCGTTCCAGCAGGTTGCGGCGGCCCGCACCCAGTTCGCTGTCGGAATCTTCCCGCAAGGCCGCACAGGCCTGGTTCATCACCACCGCCAGGCTGCGATTATTCTCGCCTTCCGAGACTTCAACGTAGCTGCCTTCCACTACATTAATGGTCACGGTACCGACAGCGGTCTGTGCCTCTTCGGTTTCTTCCTGGATGGTGTAGGTAAAGGTATCTGTGCCCTGGAAGCCGCGATTGGGGGAATAAAAAACACTGCCGTCGGGGTTCAGGGTGATGGACGCGTTACTGGATGCGCTAACATTGACAACCACAATCGGGTCGCCATCTGCATCAAAATCGTTAGCAAGGACGTTGAGCGTAATATTGCTGTTGACCGGGATGGTACGGCTGTCACTGACAGCGGTGGGTGGGTCGGCGAGCACACAGGTAGCAGCCGTCAGCAACAAAGCGCCGCACCCCAGGGATAGCCAGTGCCGTGACGGCGCCGGGGAGCGGGAACATTTATCCGGGAAATTCATGAGCTTACATTCCTTTCAGACTTATAGACGCTGATCATTGATGTTATTGGAGGGTTGCCCGATAGCCTGCGCCCTCATACAGAGGCGCTTTACAGCGACGTCGGGGAGATTGGCCAGCCTATTGATTCATACCGGCCGGCGCACAAGACGGGAAATCAAAACATAAAACGCAGCCAAGTAAAAGGGGTTGTTTGACACCTGCAGCCAAGCCCGTGCCATAAATGAAGAATCAGTCAAAAAATCGCCGGCGGCCAGCCGGTGCCGCGCCCTGTCAGTAGCGCGACTCACCCATGCCATTGAACTGCTTGGCCAGGTTGGTGGCGTAGTTATCGGTCATGCCGCTGATGTAGTCGATCACGGCCATGATGGCGAGGTAGCGATAATTGCCGTGTTTATGCAACACCTGGGGATGAAAATTGTTGTCACCGATCAGCGACATCACGCGGTTGTCTTTATAGGTCATCTGCTGGGGATCGCGGAGAAAAGCATCCACCGCACTGCAAATCGTACTCAGCAGGGTCGCAATGGTGGCGTAGGCGCCGATTTCCAGCTCTACGCGTTTGGAGTGGTTGAAGATCTTGCGCTTGGCGAGATCCTTGGCCGCCTGCACGGCTTCCATCACATTTTTATCGCACAGCGAAATCAAATCACTCTCAACCGTGCCGTTCAGAAAATCTTTCTGGTGGTTGAAAAATGCCTGGGTACCGGCGTTGATAAACGCATCAATCGCCTTGCCGCGCAGGATCGCCGGCTTGCGGCCATCACTGACTTTGTTCAGGGTTTTTTCCAGCTCGGCAATTTGCGCCGGATCAATCACGTTGCGCAGGATGCCGTAGATCTCATCCCAACTGATGATGCCCATCTCCAGGCCATCTTCCAGATCAATAATGCCGTAACAGAAATCGTCCGCCGCCTCCATCAAATACACCAGTGGATGGCGGCAATACCAATCCTCACCTTTCTGGATCAAGCCGGTTTTGTCGGCAATCTCATGCAAGTAATTCAACTCGGACTGGAAGATGCCGTACTTGTTGTGCTTGGGACGCTGGTGCTTGACCGTCGCTTCGGAACACCAGGGGTACTTAATGGAAGACGCCAGGGTGGCGTAGGTGAGTCGCATACCTTCCTGATACTGGTAGTATTCGGAGGTGGTCAACACGCGCAAGCCCTGGGCATTGCCTTCAAAAACGCGGATATCCGTTTGCTCTGCCGGCGTCAGTTGTTCCAGATAGGACGCACCTTCTTTTTGAAACCAGTTGCGAATCGCTTCTTCACCGGTGTGACCAAACGGTGGGTTACCGATGTCGTGCGCCAGGCAACTCGCCTGCACAATATCGCCGATATCCGTCGGCACAATATGCGCGGGCAAATCACCTGCCGATTTTAATGCAGCACCGACGCGAATCCCCAAGGTGCGGCCCACGCAAGCGACTTCGAGGCTGTGGGTCATACGATTGTGGATGTGATCGTTAGTGGCCAGCGGATGCACCTGCGTCTTGCGCGCCAACCGCCGAAAGGCACCGGAAAAAATAATCTTGTCGTGATCCGAATGAAACGGCGAACGCCCCTCTTCATCCTTAACCGGCCGATGGCCGAGCCGCTCAGCGCAGAGGAGTTGGTGCCAATTCATGGTCATGGGAAGTCCTTAGGGTTTCCAGTGGTGTTGAATATCGTTTTGGTCGAGCAGATAAAATACCCACTCGCGCCCCTCTTTTTTCTTACCAAATAAATTCAGATCAACCAGGCCGTTTAATACAGCGGAAGCAGTGTTGTAGGAACAGCCAAGATTCTCCTTGACGTTGGTCGCGGTAAATTCACGCTGCACCTTGCTTCTTGCTACCTGAAACACCACTTTTTGTTTATCGTTCAGTTTTTTCAGCGTGCCGGTTTTCCACAACCATTGATTGAAAGATTCAATATCGGCAATGGCTTTTTGGCAATGGTTTTTAAAAGTACTTACGGCGCGCATGATGATGGAACACTGGTAATCGATAAAATAGGTCATGTCCATCTCATCGGTTTCGGTGTACAGATATGACTTGCCGTATTGTGTCGCCGCGTCTTTCAGCAGGTTGCTGATAGAAATATAGCGAAACGCGCCGTACTCTTTTCTAAACATAAACCAATAAAATAATGCGCGGGCAACACGACCGTTACCATCCTGAAAGGGATGTTCGTAGCCAATCACAAAATGGATGACGATGGCTTTGATCAAGGGGTGTAGATAAGTGTTGCTTTCGATTTCATCGTGATTGCTGTTGACCCACTCGCAAAATTTTTGGAAGCGCTGCTCGATACCTTGGGCCGGTGGCGGCTGATGGACAATATTGCCATCGCGATCTTCTACAACAACCTCATCATGAGAGCGGAACACGCCCGGCAGATAATGCTCATCGTTGATGCCCTCAACGCCCACGGCATGTAATTCGCGGATAAAGTCCGGGCTGATATCGGCTGTGCGGTGCTCCCAGGCAAAACGCATCATCCTGAAATTCCCCAGGATCATTTTTTCATCCATGCTGCGCGGCTCGCGCTGCCGCTTGAGCATGTCTTTGGCGACCAGGGTGGTGGTTGCTGCGCCTTCGAGTTGGCTGCTGCTGATGGCTTCGTCTTCGATAAGGTCGTTGAAGAGGTAATTTAAATGCTCTCTTTCGCCAAGTTTTCCAATGGTCCATTCGAGTGCGGCTGAGGTTGTGGTTTGGTCTACCAAGGTTATTGTTTTCTGAACCCGCGACGTAGTATTAAAAGAAGCGAACTCTTCTCCCAGCAGCAATAAATATTGAGCCCGAGCTTTCCGTGTTTCTTTCGTCAAAGCCCACGCCATATCAACATTCAGCTTTTTTGGAACGCGATGTCGAAACTCATCGTAATGTAGATACTTTCCATCATCGGTTGTTGGCTGGCTAAATGGAAGATACTCAAAAAAGTGCTCTCCGTGCCGCTCGCACATAAACTCAAAAGGTCTTTCGGGAATGCGGGGAGGAGGCGTCTTAATCATCTGTATCTCAAAATTAACGAAATTTGAGTTGACTATAGTCCTTTCCCCAAGATATCTCAATATTCCCCAAAATTGAGATAAGAAATCGGTCTGGCATTGCACCACGCTGGCTCAGAAACCTTATCTTGGTGCACAAATGCAGCGCAAGAAATCACGCGGAAATTCTCTTAAAAACCAGCATCGCTCCAACTCC
>DATJLH010000223.1:0-2435 GCA_035490615.1 Cellvibrio sp. | reverse complement strand
AGCCCCAGGTGCGCGATTGCGCTGCGCCCACCCGCCTGTATCCCCAGTTGGTGTCCCCTGCTGCCGACCGACCCACCATGACCCACCGCTGGTGGGGTTCCGTGGCCTTTCACGGCGAAATGACCACCGGTAATACCCGTCAGGCGGGCTACATTACGCCGGACCCCATCACCGCGCGGATCAGCGAGCGCGGTGCGCGCCTCCTCGGTATTCCCAGCGGCTTACGCACTGGCGACAAAGAATATGCTTACCGCATTCCCGAACCTTATCGCGAGGTCTTCGACGGCATGGCGGTGGGTAACTCGGCGGGCAATCAACTCCAGGCGTATCTCAAAGATTTCAGCGATGGCTCGGTGACCGTGCAGTGGCGCAGCGACGCCACACCGGTGATGGAAGCCACCTTTGTCCACGGCTCACCTTACGTGTACTTCACCGCGCTGGATGGCGAACTTATCCTGCGGACCCATGCCGCTGACGGCGATCAGAAGGGCATCTTCCACCGTGGCGACAACACCCTGGGACTCTGGACCGACGTGGCGGGCAACCGCCATTATTTTTTGCTGGTGGGTGATGAGAGCACCCGTTTCAGTAATGTGGCGGGTAACGACATCCGGGTAAGCCACGGCAAGCAGTTGACTGTGGCGCTCCTGCCGTTGAGCAAGGGCACGCCGGACGAGACCATGATCAGGACGTTTACGGATTACGCCCGGCAACGGGTGGATGAAGTGCGCATCGACTATGCCGTCAATCACCGCAATAACCAGGTTACCGTGACACATCAGTACCGCTTTAATGGAGATTCGGTCACTACATTGGCAGGGATGCTGCCGCTCCATTGGAAAAACTCCACCCAGACCACCACCGATTACCAGGTGCGCAGCGCACGCGGCCTGACCCGCTTTGCCGCCACCGACCAGTTCAGCTACACCATGCCCTACATGGGGGTGTTGCCCTTCTTCCCCGCCGGGATCGGCGATTACGATCCGGCACAATTGCGGGCATTGATTACCGAGTTTGTTAATCAGGGGCCGGCGCAATGGAATACTCACAAGGACACCTACTGGACCGGCAAGATGCTCGGCCGAGCCGCTGAGCTGGCTGCTATCGCCCGCGATCACGCTATGGTGGCGGAGGCAGATCAACTGATCGACTGGCTAAAGCGGGAGATGGAAGACTGGTTTCGCGCTGACACCAGCGGCGAGCTGGATAGCAGCAAATACTTTGTGTATGACCAGGATTGGAACACCCTGCTGGGCTTTAACGAATCCTTCTTTACGCATCAGCAGTTGAATGACCACCATTTCCATTACGGTTATTTTGTCCGCGCCGCCGCTGAGGTATGCCGCATTGAGCCCGATTGGTGCAGTGCTGAACAATATGGCCCGATGGTGGAATTGCTGATCCGCGACTACGCGGCCGGGCGCGACGATCCCCTGTTTCCCTACCTGCGCAACTTCGACCCCGCTTATGGCTTTTCCTGGGCCTCGGGCAACGCCAACTTTGTGCTGGGCAACAACAACGAATCCACATCCGAGGCGGCTAACGCTTACGGCGCCATCATCCTTTACGGCTTGATTACCGGGCAGCAAGCGCTGGTCGATCGCGGCATCTACTTGCATGCCTCATCGACCGCGACCTATTGGGAATACTGGAACAATATTGATCGCCACACTGGGAAGGGCGCGGACTACGACAACTTTCCGCCGGAATATACCAAGCCCACCACCTCGATTATCTGGGGCAACGGCCATGTGTTCACCACCTGGTTCAGTGAGGCTTACGCCCACATCCTGGGCATCCAGGGCTTGCCGCTGAGTCCGCTGGTGCTGCATATCGGGCAGCATGCGGATTACCTGAAAGATTACGTGACCCTCGGGTTGTCTGAATCGAGTAATGGCAAGCCGTCCGGGTTGCCTGCCAACCAGTGGCCGGATGTCTGGTGGAATATCTGGGCCATGACGGACGGCGCCGCTGCAGCCGCTGACTTTGCCAGCCGGGCCTTTGACTATCGCCCGGAAGAGGGTGAAACCAAGGCCCATACCTACCACTGGATTCACACGTACAAGCAATTGGGTCATGTGGCTACCGGCACCGGTGAACTGACGGCATCGAGTCCGACGGCGGTCGCCTTTGATAAAGAAGGCTTGATGACCTACATCGCCTACAACGTCCACTGCGCGCCCAGGCAAGTCACCTTTTCCGATGGCATGGTATTGACCGTGCCCGGTAACAGCTTTCGGATCAAAACCAGTGATCAGGCTCCGGATTCGGCGCCTGCCCCCGCCCCCGCAACCTGTGCGGTATCAGGTCAATGACATGTTTATTAAAAAGCGTTTGGTGAGAGGAAAACCATGAGCATTCGTCCACTTCATATCGTCTCTGTCCTGCTGATTTGTTCGCCGTTGCTGTTTTTATGGCACTACACCAGCTCGAAT
>DATJLH010000222.1:0-6007 GCA_035490615.1 Cellvibrio sp. | reverse complement strand
ATCCAGCCGCGCCCGCCATAGAGTTTTGTCGCGCTTTCCTGACCGGTTACCGCCAGGTCTTCAAGCATGTCAAACAGTGGCTGGTGCAGCTCCGGCAGTTGCGTCACTTCCGCAGGCCAATAATTCATTTCGGTATTGATGTTGACCGTGTACTTGCTGTCCCATGGCGGATTGGTGTGCGGATTCCAGATGCCTTGCAAATTGGCTGGCTGGGTGCCCGGTTGTGAGCTGGAGATCAATAAATAGCGACCGTATTGGAAATACAACATCGCCAGATGCGGATCGTGTTGATGGGCAAATTGGGCAATGCGTTGGTCCGTGGGTTGATCCATTGCTGGCGTGGTACCGAGATCCAATGCAACGCGATCAAAAAATTGTTGATAAAAACGGATGTGCTCTTCCCGCATCGCCGGATAAGATTTTTGTTTCGCATGTTGTAGATAATTTTCCGCGCGAGCCACACTGTTGCCGCTTACATCATCGTAGTGATTAAAGTTAGTGCCCACAGCGATACGAATAATGACTTCATCTGCTGCATCAATGTGCAGACCATCAGTAGCCTTTGTAACACGCCCACCGGTAACCTGCGGTTCAATCAATGCTGTAAAACGAATCTTGCCGTCCACACCTTCATGGGCGTGACCGCGTCCCTCTACGCGCAAACGCATGTCTTCGACATGCAGTTGATGGGTTTGCGGACTGTTAAAACCAAGGCGCATGGAAATTTGTCCGGCGCGATCTGCGGTTAAGCGAATAACCACTACCTGGTCGGTAAACGAACTGAACATCTCCCGGGTAAAGGTGACGCCCTTGTGTTGATAACTGACGCGCGAAACGGCAGTGGCCAGATCCAGCTCGCGATAAAAATTGGTATGCTCGTCGTGGCCTGAAAAACTCAGCGTCAAATTACCCAGGGTTTGATAGGGCATGCCGTGATTGGTGGATTTAATTTCGCGGTCCGCCAGGGCTTGGGCTTTTTCATACTCGCCGGCGAGCAACAAATCAGTCACGTCTGCAATCGCATTTGCCGCCGCAGGATTCACATTATTGTTCGGGCCGCCAGCCCAAATGGTATCTTCATTTAACTGGAGTTGTTCCTGCGCCGGATCACCAAACACCATGGCACCCAGGCGGCCGTTACCGATGGGCAGCGCCTGATTCCAGTTCTGCGCGGGCTGGTCATACCACAGGCGCAAATCGGTTGATGACGAGGGAACCTGTGTGGATTGACAAGAAAGTGTTAACAGCGCCGCGGCGAGATACATCAGCATGCGCAGGCGTGAGGTAGACAAGGTTAAGACAGAAAACATGATGACAATCCTGTTGATGAACAATGAATTCAGCAACCGCACATGAGCCGCTGTACAGAGATATGCCGAAAATAATTATTGTAGGAATGAAAAAACGGCCCATTGAATGGGCCGCTAAAAGATAAATCCCCTACAGTATAAATCAGGGAAGCGCGTGATAAATCAGATTACGAAACTTTACCTTGCCAGTGCCGGCGGCATAAATTGCCGGGCGCAAACTCATAAAGCCGTAGGCCACGTTATGGTGGTAACCGGAGACTTCCATCTGCGTATCGTATTTATGCCAGGTGTTTCCCTGATCCGTGCTGTAGTGAATGGTCAAGATGTGGCGATCATTGGTAACGCGCAAACGGAATGTATTGCCCGGCGGGCGCTTGGTATAACGCTGATCCATACCGTAGCGATGCAGCAGAAAACCTTTCTCCGCAATCCCCACGCCAGCGTACAGCTTGTCGTTGTAAAACAACAAGGCACCGCCCAGTGCGCCCGGTTCCAATTCAATATCCACTTCAAATTGATAGGCCTGATCACCGGCGACAAAAGTCATGGGTGATGAGTTGCTCGGTGAATCACCTTTCGGACTTAACTCCAGGTAAGGCCCTTGCTCATCTTTTCCATAACGCAAGCGCTTGCTTTCGGTGACATCACCGCGAAAGAAACTCCATTGCACGCCAAATTTATTGGTGCTGAAATCATCCGACAACGGCATGCCATGTGAGCTGGCAATGCCGCCAGCGGGTTTGGGAATGGGTTGGCCTACGTCGTAACCCTTGGAGCGAAACCAGCCATCGTCAGTCCATTCAATGGGCTCGAGCATCGCTTGACGGCCGAGGGTGTGAAAGCCATTTTCGTAGCCGTGATACATCATGTACCAGTCGCCCTCGGTCGGGCCTTCTACCAAGGTGGCGTGACCGCGCGACCACCATTTTTCTGCGGCGGATTCGGTGCGAATGATGGGATTGTAGGGCGAGTTCTCCCACGGGCCGTGAACGGATTTTGCGCGCGCAGCAATCACCATGTGCCCGGTAGGTGGGCCAGCGGTGCCGCCGACAGCGGTGACCATGTAAAAATAATCACCATGCTTTAACATCTTCGGGCCTTCCTGCGCGTAACTTTCCACATCCCATTCTTCCGGATATTTCCAGCCGTCGTAGACATGCTTCATCTCGCCGACAAGACTCAAGCCGTCGTCGGCCAGTTGCACATAATCACCGTGGGAGAAAAACAAATAACGCTTGCCGTCTTCACCCACCAGATGACCGGGGTCGATGCGGTCCGGGTATTTTTTATCGGGATTTAGATCAATCGGATCGGACCAGGGGCCGCGAATATCATCGGCCCACACCACATAATTGGAATTGTGGCCGGGCAATTTTGCGGGAATGTACACGTAGTAACGCCCTTTGTGTTTGGTCAGCTCGGGCGCCCAGATACTGCCGACATATTTGGTCAGCGCAGGACCGATGGGTTGCCAGTTGATCATATCCTGCGAATGCCAGATGGTCAGCGCGGGATAAGATTCAAAAGTCGAAAACACCATGTAGTAGTTATCGCCATCTTTCAAAATACTCGGGTCGGGATGATCACCGGCGACAATCGGATTCAAATAGGTGCCGTCACCCAGGTCCGCCTTGCGTTGACCTTCGTGGGTCGTCGCCCAGGTTTGGCAATGCCGTAAAAACGAAATGCCCAGGTGTTCCGTACAGTCTTTTTCTGACGCGTATCGCGTGGATTGCGGTGCGCTGTGACACGCACTCAGCACAAGCGCCAGCAGCGCATAAAGTAATAAAACGGATCGTTGATGCATGGGTTTTTCCTCTCTCTCGTGAAACACATTGTTGTTATGGGTTTGAAAAAAATTACATGTGGCGGCTGATGATATCCATGGCTACGATATGGCGTTCAGGCTGCTGAATACCCTGAATCAATTTCTCCATCTCGGTGAAGGCCGCGTTGATCATAAACGCAGAATCCTGGCGCACAGAGCACAACGGGTTGGGTAAAAAATCCAGCATGGTGTGGTCGTCAAAGGTGGCCAGGATCATCTCCGGCGGAACCGAACCGCGTGCCTGGCGCAATGCGTGCAGCGCACCTTCAAACAGGGGAATGGATGAGGTTATCAACACGCTTGGCAACCCGGCGTTGCGCTGCAAAAAAGCGGTCATCGTATCCACACCTTCAGTAAAACCGTTGCGCGGAGCGTGACAGATTTCGATCTGCTCGGCAGGAAAATCCAGTTCAGCCAGCGCATGCTGAAAACCACTTAGACGACCGGCAATGGATGGCATCTCTGGGTTACCGGCAATGAATAAAAATCGCGTCGCCGCTGTGCGCGTCTGGCTGAAATGAAAAAGTTTTTGGGTTAATGCAGCACTGCTGGTTTCGTTGGCCGTGACCACCACCGGATATTCCGCAAAGCCGAAATCGCGATCAAGCAACACCAGGCGTTGCTCAAATAATTGCGCGGCTTTAGGCGGGATCTCGGCGTTGGCCGGCACCACAAATAATCCGTCGATATTGCGCTGGCGAAAATTCTGGATCAATTGCAGTTGCGTCGCAGGATCGTCGTAGCAACAGGAAATAAATAATTGCAGGCCCGCCGCACGGCAGCGGATTTCCAACAGCTCTGCCAGCAGTGCAAAAAAGTGGTTCGACAGGCGCGGCACGATCAGCGCCAGGGAGTCGGTCCGCTGCAAACGCAGGCTGCGTGCGGTGTGGTTGATCTGGTAACCGTGTTCGTCGGTGTAGCGCCTAACCCGTTCTTCAGTCTTCGCGCTGATGCGGTATTGCCTGGCCTTGCCCAGCAGCACCAGCCTGACCGTGGTGACGGAAATACCCAGTTCCGCCGCGATTTCCTCAATTGTCTTGCCCATAGTCTTCACTTATCGGTTTTTATCGACTGTTTTTAGATTAAGCCAGTGCTAACACGAATTTGCAATATACGAATAAAAAATAAGGAGCATCTTGTATTCATAAAAACCATATGATAATTTAAATGCTAACACGTATTAGCAAAAAAGATTCTGGCGCCAAAAAAGGCTGCCGGACGTGTCACCAAATAAGAATAATTCAGCCAAGCAAGACCGAGAGAACAGCCGATGACAACAACGATTCAGCCACAGTCCGGTGCCTTGTCACCATCATCCTACATTTCCCCGGCCCCCGAAAACCGGGCAGGGCAGCCTTTTCCAGACGGTCCCGTGCCCCGCGTCGCACGCGCCTCGGGGGCGTAGACACCTACGAATTTCCCGATCACCGCCCGACCAACGCTACCCGCATTGATGCGGCGGCAGTTCTTTTGCAAATGTCAGTGGGCGGGGATCTCTCTTCAGGATGTTGTATTGACGCCGCGTCGATAGCAGGAAGTACAACAGGAGATAACAACAAAGCAGGACGCAACAGCAGCAACAATAATTAAACGAGGAATCAACCATGAACAATAAAATCTTTAAACATAAATTATTAACTCTCAGCGTGTGCGCCGCTATTGCAGCAAGTACGCATCAAGTGTCCGCGCAAGAATCCGAAGTTGAAGAAATTGTGGTGACCGGCAGTTTTCGTGACAGCCTGGCCAGCGCGCTGAATGTAAAGCGCAATAATACAGCTGCGATCGACAGTATCGTCGCTGATGATATCGCATCGTTTCCCGATAACAATCTGGCCGAATCCATGCAGCGTGTGCCGGGTGTGAACATCACGCGCGTTGGCGGTGAAGGGCAGCAGATCAATGTGCGCGGTTTGAGTGCGGATTTCACGCGTGTGCGTATCAACGGTATGGAAACTATCTCTACCGGTTTGGGGAATCGCGGTCGCGCGTTTGATTTCAATATTTTTGCGTCTGAATTGTTCAGCCGTATCGACGTGCGCAAAAGCCAGTCAGCGGCGGTTGAAGAAGGTTCATTGGGGGCTACGGTAGATTTATCCACCGGTAAGCCGCTGGACTATGATGAATTCACCTTTGTGACTTCCGTGCAAGGCGGTTACAACGATCAATCAGAATCCTTTGACCCGCGCGCGACAGCGCTGGTGAGTTTTACCAATGATCCCGGCACATTTGGTGCGTTATTTTCCGTGGCTTATTCATCGCGTGATGTTGATCAGATCGGTCATAACTCCGGTCGCTGGGAATCAAACCGCAACACCGGTGACAACCAATGGGCTAACGCCGCCGATTTGCCAGACGCTGTGAATAGTGCCGCACACCCGCGCTTTCCCCGTCAAATGGACCGCAATATTGACATTGATCGTTTGGGCTTTACCGGTTCCTTGCAATGGAAACCAGCAGACGAAACGCTTATCACGCTTGATGCAATGTATGCCGACCTTGGGCAGGTGCAAAGCGAATATACCCTGACTCCGATTTCCCTCGCACGTACCGGTGGAACGGGCCGAATTGAAACTACCGTTAACGATTATTTTTACGATGCTGAACGTAACGGTTTGATGTATGCCGACTTATCTGGTGTGGATGTGCGTAATGAACACTTCCGTCAGGATTGGAGTACGGAATTTCATCAGGTATCGCTGACACTAGATCATGACTTCACCGAATCGCTGCGCATCAAAGCGCTTGCGGGAACTTCAGAGTCGCAACACGAGGTTCACAGTGAAACGACGGCTGTGTTTGAGCGTTATAACGCCGATATGAGTTACGACTACCGTAATAGCATGACTGACCCTGTGATCAGCTTTGGTTT
>DATJLH010000221.1:0-6502 GCA_035490615.1 Cellvibrio sp. | reverse complement strand
ATGCGAGGGATCAGATAAGGGGGGAGTGAGCAAGGAGCGAGAAAGGAGCGACCCAGCGCGGTGGTCGCTCCCACTATCGACTTTATGACTGGATCTGCCCCATGCGCTGCCCCATGACGGTGGGTGATCCGGCACGTAATTGGCCATCCCAGGTCACGCGTCCTTTGGCAAACAACACGATGGCTGTTGAGCCCAATTTAAAACGCCCCATCTCTGCGCCCTTGGCCAATTCGATTTCCGTTACGGGTGTTGCGAGATAATCTGTGGTTTGAATCTGGCGCTTGATGGGGGCCACTTCGCCCGCCCAAACGGTTTCGATACCGGCCACGATCATTGCACCTACCATGACGACCGCCATCGGTCCGATATCTGTATCGAATATGGCTGCAACGCGCTCATTGCGGGAAAACAGGCGCGGCACGCCTTTGGCGGTTGCATCGTTAACGGAAAACAAATCGCCGGGAATCGCGACCATCTTGCGCAGTTTGCCGCCGTAGGGCATGTGCACGCGGTGGTAGTCGCGGGGCGAGAGGTACACGGTGGCGAATGTGCCTCCTGCAAACTCGCCCGCCAAAGCTGCATCACCGCCCAACAGTTCCAGGGCGGTATAGCCTTGGCCTTTGGCCTGGAAAATCCGGCCGTCAGCAATGTCACCCAGCTGGCTGATGGCGCCATCAGCGGGTAACACAATGCTGGCAGCATCGGGATCAATTGGCCGAGCGCCGGGCTTTAAGGCGCGGGTGAAGAAATCATTGAAACAGGCATAAGCGAGGGGATTTTCTTCCTGGGCCAGCGACATATCCACGTTATAGCGTTTCACGAACCATTCGATAAAGGTGTTCTTGATCCAGGGCGTTTGTGACCGGGCGACCCACCCCGCCGCGCGGGAGAGAAGATGTTGCGGGATCAGGTATTGCATCAGGACAAATAATTTTTCTTTCATAACGACAATCTTATGCAAATGGATTGAATAGGGAGCGACGGTTTCGACGCGCAAGTAAACGGTGTGCTGACCTGAACACAGGGTCTGCCCGCAGCAAAACCCGGCCATGTTAGCAAAAACTACCGGACCCCAAGGACATCTCTGTCATTCTGTGCGGTAAGATCCGGTAAAACAGCCACTGGATGCTATGCTAAGGCCTATGAAAACCTGCTTATACGCGCCATAGTGAACGCTCCATCGAATCAATCTGTAGTTGATTTCCTCAGGATTCTCTCCCATGCCTTCTTCTCCTGTTGTGTTGAATAAAAGTGATCTCGCCTGTTTTCCCGGCACCTATGCCTTGGCGCAAAGCCGTTGGCTGGAAGGCCTGGCTGCCAATATCGATCTGGTCAAACAACACCTCAAATTTCCGGTACGCGGTGTCCAGGGGCCGCAGTTCGAAGCGCTGATGACGCGGGTCGCCTGGCTTGGTAATGAAGATGCCGGCAAGGTGCTGGTACTGATTGCTGGTACGCATGGCGTAGAAGGGCACGCCGGCAGCGCGGTGCAGATCGATTTGTGGGGATTGATTGAACAGCGCAAGGTGAATTTGCCGGAGGATGTTGCCATCCTGATGATCCATCCACTTAACCCGTTCGGTTATGCCTGGAGCCGACGCTGTGACGAACAGGGTATCGATCTTAACCGCAACTTCATCGACTTTTCCCAGCCACTTCCCCACAGTGATGGGTATGCACTGCTGCTGCCGCTGCTCAAAGGTGCACAAACCACAGCGCAGCGGCACAAACTTTTCCAGCAATTCGCCCAGGATCACGGTCAGCGCGCCTTTGAGCGGGCGCTGAGCGGCGGACAATATGTAGACCCGCAGGGGCCGTTCTATGGCGGTAACGAACCGGCTCACGGACGGCAAGTCATCGCCAACATTATTGAGCGTTTTCAACTGGGCCAACGCCTGCTGGCAGTGGTTGATGTCCACACCGGCCTGGGGCCCTACGGTCATGGCGAGCTGATTTGCGATCATCCGCTCAACAGCCGCGGCACTGCCCAGGCCCAGGCATGGTACGGCGCCAGTGTGACGATGCCGGCGCGGGGAGATTCCAGTTCGGTGCCCAAGCTGGGGTTACTGGATTACGCCTGGCACGCCCTGATGGAACAGCGCGGTTGTTTTGTTACCCTGGAGTTTGGCAGCTATGGTACGGATTCACTGTTTGATGTCCTGTTGCAGGAACATCACGATTGGGCCAATGGCGGTCCATTGTCGATAGATCACCCGGCCAGCGCAGCCATGCGTGAACATTTTTGTCCGGGCGATGCCTATTGGCGGGAGCTGGTGCTGGTCAAGGCGCGCCAGGTTATCTACCAGGCATTGGCAGGACTTGCGGCACTTTGATTGATCAACAGGCACCTATGCACAATCCCGAATACAACCCCAAGCTCCCGTATGCCCCTGTGCGTCATGCACCGGCTGGCTTTCGCTGGAGCGAAGCCACGCTGGAAGATCTGGATGCGCTGGTGGAGCTGGAGCAACGCTGCTTCAGCGGCGACCGTCTCAGCCGCCGCAGCTTTCGCCGCTGGCTCACGACGCCACAGGACATCTTTCTGCTGGCGTGGAAGGAGCAGCAACTGGCGGGTTACATCCTGATCCTGTGCCACCGGGGCACGCGTCTGGCGCGCATTTATTCACTGGCCGTCGACCCGGCCTTTCGCGGTTTGGGAATCGCCGGTTGGCTGATGCAACTCGGAGAACAGCGGGCGCGGGACAGTGGCCGCTTGTATATGCGCCTGGAAGTCAGCAGCGAAAACAAAAGTGCTATCCGCCTGTACGAATCGCTGGGCTATAAACAATTTGGCCTCTACCACGATTACTACGAAGACCACAGTGACGCCCTGCGTTACCAAAAGCGTATCCGGGTATTTCATGAGGACACCCAACACAGCGCCATCCCCTGGATGTGCCAGAACACCCGGTTCACCTGCGGCCCGGCATCCCTGATGATGGCGTTCACATCGCTCGACCCCGACTACCAGCCTTCCCTGCAGGAAGAGTTGCGTCTGTGGCGTGAAGCCACCACTATCTTCATGACCTCGGGCCACGGTGGGTGCCATCCGATGGGGCTGGCTTTAGCGGCGCAGCATCGCGGATTTTCTACCTCGGTGTGGGTGAATCAAACCGGTCCGCTGTTCCTTGACGGCGTTCGTGACGAAACCAAGAAACCCATCATGACCGCTGTGCACAATGACTTTTGTGCGCAGTTGCAGGCATTGGAGGTTCCAGTGCACTATCGCGACATTCGTCAGCAGGATCTTATTGACGCCTTCTGCGAAGGTGCAGTGCCCATCATCCTCATCAGTACCTATCGCATGGACAGTAAAAAAGCCCCGCACTGGGTCGTGATGAGCGGCTTTGATGATGAGTGTATCTATGTGCATGATCCCGATCCGGAAACCTACGGACAGACAGCTATCGACTGCCAGTTTATTCCTTTGGCGCGCAGCGATTTTGAATTGATGACCAGCTTTGGCCGCACCCGCTTGCGCACAGCAGTGATTGTGCACGCCAGGAACGATACCGAAAGCAGGAAAACCTGATGTTGAGCACGCGCACCAGCTGTGTGGCGGAAACCCGCGTCACGCCTTTCCCGTTTGAATTTACGATTCTGCGCTCGCGCCGTCGCAGCATCAGTATTGAAGTACAAGCGGCACGCGTGATTATTCGCGCACCGCAACAGGTGGCTGACAGTGTATTGCACGATTTTCTGCGCGAGAAAACCCGCTGGGTACAAGAGAAAATCCACGAACAGGAAAAAGCGCTGGCCGCCATTCCCCAGCGCACCTATGTGAGTGGCAGTCAATTGCCTTACCTGGGGCACGACATTCGCCTGGTGTTGGGCAGCGGTACCAGTGCGCGGGTGGTGTTGCACGATCAACAGCTGCATGTGCTGCTTTCGCGCCGGCGACGCATGAGTGCACCGGAACAAACCCGGCGCCTGGTACAGGGTTGGTATCAACAACAGGCGCTGAAATTGTTGGCAGAAAAAACCGATCAGCTTTGCCGGGCCATGGGCTTGCAACATACCGGTGTCAGTATTCGGGCAACCCGAACCAAATGGGGCCACTGCACCAGTCGCGGTGCCATCCAATACAATTGGCAAATTATTCTGGCGCCGGAGCCTATTGTGGATTATCTTGTCGCCCACGAAGTAAGCCATTTGCGCCACCACAATCACAGCCGTGCTTTCTGGCAACTGGTAGAAAGTGTCTGTCCCGATTATGTGCGATGCCGCGCCTGGTTAAAGGCCAATGGCCAGCAACTGGTGCTGTAGGTAACGCAACTCACTGGTCATCAAGGCCGGTTGCGTTGTGAAAGCATTTCCCGAATCCTGAACAAACAAAAGTGTCTGCCATCATGACTGAACTCAGCGATGACTTTAGTGAAAACATTGACCGCTTTATCGTCGAGTCTATGGAAAATGGTTGCGTCTGGGGCCTGCAAGGTGAAGATGGCTGGGCGCTCTGTGCATCAGAAGATTACGATGATATGGATGTAATGCCACTCTGGTCACAAGAGGCTTTTGCGCAATTTCATTGTCGCGATGAATGGGCCGGTTACACCCCGGTCGCCATTGAGCTGGAAGAGTTTCTGGAAGATTGGCTGCCGGGCATGCACGACGATGTATTGTTGGTGGGTGTTAACTGGAACGATGAGCTGGAAGGCGAAGAAATGGAACCGCTGGATCTGCTCGAAGAGTTTGAACAGGAACTCCAGGATTGATCGCCATTCACGATGAGCACGCGTGTCGCACCTGCCCGCCGCCTATTACTCCGCATCCTGCTCGGTCTTTTTATTTTATTCTGCATGTACCTGTTTACTCGCACACCCACCCATGAAGGTGAATGGTCGCCGTTACAAACGCGGCTACCTCAGATAGCGCTGCGGCACGAGGGTGCGCAGCCCTACTACCATATCGAAAACCTGCGTGATTTCCGTTACAACGCCGACGGCAGTGTGCAGCGCGCCGACTATCGCAGCGCTGATTTTGCACCGGCAGACTTGCAGCAAGTCTGGTTGGGTATTTCCCATTTTGGCGGTTATGGCCTCGCGCATACCTTGTTGAGTTTTGAATTCACTGATGACCAGTTTCTCGCGGTTTCTGTGGAAGCGCGCTTGCGTCCCGGGCAAAGTTACCATCCGTTTCTGGGGTTGTTAAGGCAATACAACAAGATGGTCGTGCTGGGAACAGAAGCCGACATTATTGGCCTGCGTACTCACATTCGCAATGAGCGCGTCTTGCTTTATCCCCTGCAACTGACTGAAGAAGAACGCCATTATTTATTTCAGGCGTTGCTGCGCGATGCTCAACAGATTGCACAGCAGCCGGATTTTTATAATACGCTGCTTGATAATTGCACGACCAATTTATTAAAGCATGATCCGGATTACCGTTTTTATACCAGCTTGCTGGATTACCGTTTACTGCTGCCGGGTTTTTCTGACGAAGTGATACAAGAGAAAGGCTGGCTGGCGACAGATAAATCCATCATGGATTTACGCACACGCGCGACGATCAATGCCGCATTGATACCAGTGGATGCAGAAGATTTTTCGCAAGGTATTCGCGAAGGTTATCGCACGGAATGGCATCAACCCGCGCTTGAGACATCGTCGCTCATCGCGCCGAATAAATAATCATGCAGGATATCCACCTGGTGCCGGGTAACATAATCTTCCAGTTTGGCGAGGGTGTCGCAGATGGGGCTGATGGCGGGCGTGTCATTGGTGCGGTAGTCCTGGGTTGTCAGCACAAAAGCCTGGCTGTCGGACAAATAGCGGTTGGTGATATGGCTGTACACCTTGCGCTGTAACTGCAATACGCAAAAATCAAAATCCATGCACATCCGCATCAGGTTGGGATAGTTGGATTCCGTGCGGTCAATGAAACGAATTTCCCTGCTGCCGAGCAGTTCTTCGGTTTTGAGTGGTTGGTTGGGCATAGTGTTAACGGATAACCTTCCAGACACATGCTGTTATCAGGGAGCTTTATGATATACATCGCTTCATTGCGCTGAAGAAATGCAGCCTGACACACGCGTCGAATAACAGGTGATTTTTGTTGTCCTTGAGGATGCGAAGATGGTGTCGCAAAGGTGTTAAATCCTACAAAAACACTAGCTCGTATACCAGTATTTGCAAATCTGACCGGGTCTAATGACGAACTTTACCTGGTATGTGTGATTCGATTCACAGAGCGAATGTGAATTCTGGAGTGCATTAACCGACGAGCTGAGCCGCCCGGCGGATAACCTGAATATAAATTGTACAGGAGAGTTTGAATGCCAAGTCCCCGTGGATTTTTCAGTGTAATGATATTGTCGCTTGTCCTGTTGGTGTCGGGTGGTTGTGCCAACTTTCAAGCCGGGCTCGAAAAGCCGACAGTCAAAGTGACCGGCTTGCGACTCTTGCCCTCCCAGGGCGGATTGAACCAACGCATCGGTGTCGATCTGGCGATTCTCAATCCCAATGATCGGGATTTGTCCCTGCGTGGAATCTCTTATACGATT
>DATJLH010000220.1:0-4558 GCA_035490615.1 Cellvibrio sp. | reverse complement strand
GAGTGGGGCGGCGTTGGGGGCGGTGTTGGTGTTGTATTTTGGTGTGGCGGCGGGGGCGTGGTATTGGTTGCCCGTGGCGTCGATCACCGGGGCGTTTGTGGCCTTGTTGTTGGTGTATGTCTTGGCGGGTTTACATAGCAGTTTGTTGGCGTTGATTCTGGCGGGTGTGGCGATTAATGCAATGGCGGGGGCGCTGATCGCGGTTGCGTTAAATTTTGCGCCGAGTTTGTTTGCGATGCAGGAGATTGTGTTCTGGATGATGGGTTCGCTGGCGAATCGCAATATGAATCATGTGACGGTGGCCTTGCCGTTTATTTTATTGGGTTGGTTGTTATTGTTGAGTCGCAGCCGCTATCTGGATGCCTTGAGTCTGGGGGAGGACAGTGCGCGTTCCCTGGGTTTTCACACGCAGCGTGAGCGGGGTATTTTGTTGTTGGGTTTGGCGTTGTGTGTGGGCGCTTGTGTCGCAGTGAGTGGCAGTATCGGTTTTGTGGGTTTGGTGGTGCCGCATTTGTTGCGTCCGCTGGTGGGCTATCGGCCGGGTCGTTTGTTAATCGCCAGTGCGCTGGGTGGCGCTTTGTTGGTGCTGCTGGCGGATATCCTGGTGCGACAGTTGGATATCGCGCGGGAATTAAAATTGGGTGTGGTGACATCGCTATTGGGTGGGCCATTCTTTTTGTTATTGATTTTAAAAACGCGCAGTCGGTGGGTATAGATCATGTTAAATGCAGAGAATCCCAACCAGACTTTTTGTCAGTTACGCGCCGAGAATCTTCACCTGCAATTCAAGTCGAATCCCATCTTGCAAGGCATTGACCTGCAATTATCCAGCGGTGAGTTTGTCGGGCTGATTGGCCCTAACGGCGCCGGTAAAAGTTCGTTGCTGCGTGTGTTGAGTGGTTTGTTAACGGCGCAGCAGGGGCAGGTGACACTGCAGTTGCCGCAGGACAACCCAAAAAATATTGTGGAGATTTCCGCGCAGATCCGCGCGCGTTTTTTAGGGTATTTGCCGCAACAGGAAAAGCCGGCCTGGCCGTTAACGGTTGAGCACCTGGTTGGCTTGGGTCGGGCGCCCTGGCATAAACCGATGGGCAATAAAAGCACGCGAGATCACAGCGCTGTTGAGCAGGCATTGCAGGTTACGGATTTGCAGGCGCTGCGCAAACGACCGGTAACGGAATTATCCGGCGGTGAATTGCAGCGTTGTTTACTAGCGCGGGTGTTTGCCGGTGAACCGCAATTGATTCTTGCCGACGAACCCATTGCGGCGCTTGATCCCTATCATCAATTGCAGATCATGGAATTGTTACAGGCGCATGCGCAACAGGGCGGTGCAGTCATGGCGGCATTGCATGACCTGAGCCTGGCGTCGCGTTTCTGCAAGCGTTTGATCCTGCTGCACCACGGCCGTGTGGTGGCCGACGGTGAGCCCATTGCCGTGCTGACCCCGCAAAACCTCGCGGAGGTTTATGGGATAACCGCCCACGTCGATTGTCGCGATGACGGGGTGGTGATTATTCCCCGGCAACGAACCTCATTGGTGTGATTGTCGGATTACAGCACGGTGTGCCTAATTCGACCTACGGCTACTGAACGGCGTGTTGTAGGTCGCGTTAGCCGCACCGCGGCGTAACCCGACAAAAAGCAAATTAATACGCCGCTTGACTCCCTCCCTTTAACCCCGTAACTTGCGCGCCGAGGTGTCTGATGGCCGCATTATTTGGGCCTGGATCAGAGTAAATGGGAAGCCGGTGCGCGCACTTTGCGCAATCCCGACACTGCCCCCGCAACGGTGAACATCTTCGCGATGTGAGTCCGATACCAGCCTCACGGGACCTGCTTGCATGTCCACACACGCACGATGTAGCGGAGGGCTTCATCGGTGGTAATCCTGTGTTGACCGTCGCTGGTTTTTGTACACATTGTTTCCACTTATCCCTCCCTCAATCGCCTGTTTATCCTGATTGGGGAATCATATGTCCACTGTTTATTTTTCGCGTGCGCCTTTAAGCGCGGCTATCCTTTTACTCTCTGCCAGTCTCACCGCGCACGCGGTAGACGAACCCAAAATCGAAAAAATCTATGTCAGCGGCACGCGTAGCGAAAGCCCACAATTGCCCCTGACGACCACCATCACCGTGATTGATCGCGAACAGATTCGTTTGAGCGGCGCAACACAAATCGGTGAAGTGCTACGCACGCAAGCGGGCATCCAATTGCAGGATCTCGATGGCAGTGGCGGCCGCAGTGTAACCATTGCGATGCGCGGTTTTGCATCCAATGCCTCCAACAACACATTGGTGATGGTGGATGGTCGTAAACTCAATAATCCCAGCCTCGCCAGCCCCTCGTTGAATACCATCGCGCTGAAAGATGTTGAGCGTATTGAAATTGTTCAGGGGAGTGCCGGTGTATTGTACGGTGACCAGGCGGTGGGCGGTGTGATCAATATCATCACCCGTCGTGCAGTGCGCGGCGAAATTCATGGCTCGGTGCAGGTGTTGGCGGGCAGCGATAATCTGGAAAGTTATACCGCTACGGTGAACCAGGGATTCAATAATGGCTTGAGCTATAACGTCTCTGCACAAAAACGTCAGGCCGATAACTACCGCGATAACAACCAGGCGGATTATGAGAATGTCCTGGGCAACCTGCGTTACGACTTTGCGCGTGGCCATGTGTTTGTCGAAGGCCAACGCATTGATGATGACCTGCGTGTGCCGGGCCCCTTGAGCGATGCCGAAGTCGAACAGGATCGCCGCCAAACCAACAGCCCGAACAATTTTGCCAATCAGGAAACAGATATTGTGCGTGTTGGTGGTGCAGTCGGTTTGACCGAACAATGGCAACTATTGGCAGAGTATGCTGATCGCGATGAAGACGCGCTGTCGTTTTACGGTTTTGGCGAGCCGAGCTTGCAGGAGTTACGCGTAAAAAATATTACGCCGCGCCTGATCGGTCGTGTACCTACGGCTAACGGTGATGCAGTGATTACCATCGGTTACGACAAGGTAGAGGCGGATTATCTTATCGCAGATCGCTTCGTCAATATCGAGCAGGATATCGATGGTTATTACGGCCAAATTATTTATCCCGTAACACGCGCGTTTGCAGTCACTGCCGGTACGCGTTATTCGGAAGTGAAAGATCGCGATATTACAGCCAACGAAACCCATAAAGACGATCTCAGTGCTTATGAGTTAGGCGCGAATTATCAGCTTAACGATGCATGGCGAATCTTCACTCGCTACGCGGAAGGTTTCCGTTTTGCCAATGCGGATGAAAACGGTTTTACCCTGCCGGAGGTAAATTTCCTTGAAACACAAACCAGCGAATCTTATGAGGCCGGTTTGGGTTGGCAGGGCAATGCAGCCAATGCAACCGTTACGGCTTATCAAATGACCGTTGATAATGAAATTATGTACGACCCGATGTCAGGCACCTACGGCGCGAATATCAATCTGCCGGAATCTGAGCGACGCGGCCTGATGCTGGATGCGGATATTGATCTCAGTGCACAACTCGGACTGCGTGCCAACTACACCTTTACCGATGCCGAACAAACCTCCGGCAGCTTTGATGGTAAACAAGTGCCGTTTGTAGCAGAACATACCGCTAACATCGCTGTCGTGTTCAGCTTTACGCAGCAACTCAGCGCATACGTGGATGCGAGCTACACCGGTTCCCGCTATCGTATCGGCGACGATGCCAACACCCAGGGCGAAGTGCCGTCCATCACGGTGTTTAATGCCAACCTGCTCTGGTCAATCCAGGATCTGGAATTGGGCGTGCGCGTAAAAAACCTGACTGATGAAACCTACTCGGATTACGCCGGTTTTTCACCTTACTCCGGCAATTACGAATACCCGCAGCCGGAGCGTCAGTACGAGGCAAGCATTAGTTATCGCTTTTAGAATGAATGCCAGGGATGGCATGATGACACTTTTACTTATTGGAGACCTGCTATGACCACTGACAAAGCCCAACGCCACAAAGAGCGCATGCAACAACGCAAAGAAATTGTCGATGCCAAAATTGCGCAGGCAGACCAGGAACGCGGTGTGTTGATCGTGTTAACCGGCGATGGCAAAGGTAAAAGCAGTTCCGGTTTTGGTACAGCGCTACGTTGTTTAGGCCACGGTTATAAAGTGGCTATTGTGCAATTCATCAAAGGCACCTGGGAATGTGGCGAGAAGAATTTTTTAACCGAAAGTATCTTTCGCGGCGCGGCGCCACAACTGGAATATTATGTGATGGGCACCGGCTTTACCTGGGAAACCCAAAATGCAGAGTTGGATCGCCAGGCTGCTGAAAAAGTGTGGGCCGAATGCGAGCATGTGCTGCGCGATCCAACGGTTCACCTGGTGTTGTTGGATGAATTGACTTATATGTTGAATTTCAAATATCTCGACAAAGAGAAAATCCTTGCGGCTATCCAGAATCGGCCGGTCAATCAAAATGTCATCATCACCGGACGCGGCGCCAAACAATATCTGGTGGATATCGCGGATACGGTAAGCGAAGTCAAGGCGATCAAACATGCGTTTGATCAAGGTGT
>DATJLH010000219.1:0-8107 GCA_035490615.1 Cellvibrio sp. | reverse complement strand
CAAGTACGGCTTGTCGCTGGTGTTGGCCGTGGTGGGTGCAAAGATGGTGTTAAACGCCTGGTATGGTACCAAGGTCATTCCGACGGAAGTGGCATTACTTATCACAGCGTTGCTGGTGGGCGGTTCGATGCTGTTTTCCATGTGGAAAACCCGTGGCATGCCAGCTGAAGAAGCAGTGGATTCAGCAGGGAAATGGTGGGTACCGGGTAGCCCGAGCAAGAAGGGTAAAGAGGGTGGCGACACCAAAAAATAACCCGTCGCCACCGTATGTTTTATTTATTTCAAATACCCGAGGTGTTTTTGCACGATCTGCAATATCGGCTTAAACACCTTGGGTGAACCCACCACAATATGGCCGGTATCCATATAGGTTTGTCCGCCATTGAAATCACTGACCAAACCGCCGGCTTCTTTCACCAGCAGGATACCTGCTGCGATATCCCACTCGTTTAAATTCATTTCCCAAAACGCATCAAAACGACCGGCAGCCACATACGCCAGATCCAATGCAGCAGAACCGCAACGGCGAATACCCGCTGTTTGACCGGCAATTTCCTGTACACAAGACAGATAGGCTGAAATGTTATCGAATGCGTAACCGCTAAAGGGAATGCCCGTTCCGATCAGCGCGCCCTCCAGGGTGCGGCGCGGTGAAACACGAAGCCGACGACCATTTAACGATGCACCACGACCGCGGCTCGCGGTAAATTCTTCACGCTTCACCGGATCAAGCACAACCCCATGTTCAAGTTGGCCTTTGTATTTACAAGCAATGGAAATCGAGAAATGGGGAACGCCATGAATAAAATTGGTGGTGCCATCCAGCGGATCAATGATCCATTCGTAATCCGGATTTTTGCCTTGTTGAGTGCCGCCTTCTTCGCCGCGAATGGTGTGATCAGGGTAGGCTTTGCGCAGGTGATAGATAATTTCTTTTTCAGCAGCCTTGTCGACTTCAGTAACAAAATCATTGCGACTTTTAGTTTCAATGGTAAGAAGGTCAACGCGTTCAAACGAGCGTTCAATCAGTTCAGCC
Source organism: Cellvibrio sp. (assembly GCA_035490615.1). Lineage (GTDB taxonomy): Bacteria > Pseudomonadota > Gammaproteobacteria > Pseudomonadales > Cellvibrionaceae > Cellvibrio. The sequence goes on along the minus strand of DATJLH010000219.1, from coordinate 7,071 downwards.
GCTTTGCGCGCAGCGCGCAGAGCAATGTTCAGCATGGGTTCCATGAGAGCACCAGTCAACAAGGTTGTGAGGGAAGATGTAAAAGAGCAGGGGCCGCAGGTCGCACGAATCGCGCCTCTCGCCAGAGGGCGCGGAGTATACCAGCCGTTATCAGTGTGCTCCAGCGGTAAATGGTGTGATTTGAGTTGGGAGTGTGGGTTTCCGGTAGTGAGTCGGGAGACACGCCGTAAATCCATCCCTGGAGGCTCATCAGCGGCATCCATGCCGCTGATGGTCTCCCGACCCACTACCGGAAACCCTTCAGAAATTCACCGTGCGTTGAGGAAAAGGCAAAAGCAAAAGCTTTTTTTAGAGCAATTGCTTCCCGGTACAGCCCGGCAACAGTTTTTGTTACACTGCGCGCCCTTTGACCAACCCATTCGTTATGAGAGTCGCCCATGTCCGTCGATCCTTTTTCCAATATTCGCATCGTCCTGGTGAATACCACCCATCCCGGCAACATTGGCGGAACAGCACGGGCGATGAAGAATATGGGGCTCAAAAATCTGTATCTGGTTGAGCCGAAAGAGTTTCCTTCAGACAAGGCCGTGTGGCGTTCGGCGGGTGCGACCGATGTGCTGGATAACGCGGTGGTGGTGGATACGCTGGATGAGGCGATTGCCGGTTGCGGGCTGGTTGTTGGCACCAGTGCGCGCGAGCGGCGAATTCCCTGGCCCTTACTTGATCCCCGGGAATGCGGCGAAAGTGTATGGCAGGAGGCGGGTCAGCATCAGGTAGCCGTCGTCTTCGGGCGCGAAGACCGCGGGCTCACCAATGAGGAATTGCACAAATGTAATTACCACGTTCACATTCCGGCCAACCCGGAATACAGCTCGCTTAACCTGGCCACGGCTGTGCAAGTCGTTTGCTATGAAATTCGTATGGCGTACCTCATGGCCGCAGAAGGCAAAACACTGACGCAGCACCAATGGGATATGCCACCCGCGACGGCGGAGTCGCTGGATGCCTACTACACCCATCTCGAAGAAACGCTGGTGTCGCTGGGCTTTCTTGACCCCGAAAATCCCAAGCAAACCATGACCCGGTTGCGCCGGCTATATAACCGGGTGCGCCTGGATCAGATGGAACTCAATATTCTGCGCGGTGTGCTGACATCCATGCAGAACTACATCTTCTACACCAACAAAAAGCTCGACCAGATCAAGCCGGATGCAACGGACGACGCTAAAACCTCTGATGCTTGATTGATTTCTTCTATCACAAAGCTCAAGGAAATACAGATTGGAAAATGCGTAATACTTGAGTAAAATGCTCGGTTAATTGCACCGGGTAAATCGCGTCATCTCACTATCGAGGTGAACGTGATTGGCTCTCCCACCTGCTAATGGGCGGAAACTGCTATGAGACTGACGACCAAAGGCCGCTATGCGGTGACGGCGATGCTGGATCTTGCGCTGCACAGCGAGCAGGGTCCGGTGAGTTTGGCTGACATCTCCGCCCGGCAAGGTATTTCCCTGTCTTATCTGGAACAGCTGTTCGCCAAGTTGCGCCGCTTCAAGTTAGTGCGCAGTGTGCGTGGTCCCGGTGGCGGATATTGCCTGGTAGGCAGTACTGCCGACATCTCCATCGCGCAGGTGGTCGACGCCGTGAGCGAATCCCTGGATGCCACACGGTGCGAGGGCAAGGGTAATTGTCAGGATGGTGAAGTGTGCCTGACCCATCACTTGTGGCAGGACCTGAGCGTGCAGATCCATCACTTCCTGGACGGCATATCGCTCGCGGACCTGGTGGCGCGAGGGGATATACAGCAGGTACGTCTGCGGCAGGATGATCGATTGCAGCAGATTAAGCCCCTTTATGATGCCGAGCGTCATATCGCTTGCAGTGAAATTCTTTAATTGATTGACAGATGTTGAGCCGTCAGAGCGTGAAACCGATCCCTGAATCCAGCCCGTTTCGCAAGCCAGTGTACCTGGACTATGCCGCGACGACGCCGGTAGCCCCGGAAGTGGCCGACGCCATGATGGGGTGCCTGACCCTTTCCGGTAACTTTGCCAACCCCGCCTCTCGCTCCCATGTGTATGGCTGGCAAGCGGAAGAGGCGGTTGAGGAAGCGCGCGGGCAAGTGGCGGCATTAATTCATGCTGACCCGCGCGAGATTGTATGGACCAGCGGTGCCACCGAAGCCAATAACCTGGCATTGAAAGGCGCGGCGGCCCGCTACCGTGAAGCGCACACTGAAGGTGGCCACATTGTCGTGTCGGCCATTGAGCACAAAGCGGTGCTGGACCCAGCCCAATGGCTGGAGCAGCAAGGCTTTCAGGTAACGCGTTTGCAACCTGACCAGTACGGCCGTGTACACGGCTCAGCCCTGCGCGACGCGCTGCGTGACGACACTTTTTTGGTCAGCATCATGCACGTCAATAATGAGTTGGGCGCTGTGAATGATATCGCCGAGTTAGGTGCAATCTGCCGCGCTCACGCCTGCCTGTTCCATGTGGATGCGGCGCAAAGTGCCGGAAAACTCGGGTTGGATGTGCAACAGCAGTCGGTGGATTTACTGTCATTGTCAGCCCACAAAATGTATGGGCCTAAAGGCGTTGGCGCACTTTATGTGCGGCGTGACCCGGCCGTTAAAATTGCGGCGCAAATTCACGGTGGTGGACACGAGCGAGGCTATCGCTCGGGTACTTTGGCGACGCATCAATGCGTCGGGATGGGCAAAGCGGCTGACCTGGCACGTGAACAATTGAACGAAGAGCCAGTACGTATTGCCACCTTGCGCGATCAACTATGGCAGGGCATTGCTGATTTACCCGGCATTACCCTGAATGGCCATCCGGAGGCTCGCGCCTGCGGCCATCTGAATGTGGCCTTTGCCGGGTGTGATGGGGAAATGTTGTTGCTGTCCCTGCGGGATCTGGCGGTTTCCACGGGCTCCGCTTGTAACTCAGCCAGTATTGCACCCAGCTATGTCTTAAAGGCGATAGGTGTGGCGGATGATCTGGCCCATGCATCGGTACGTTTCAGTCTGGGTCGATATACCACGGCGGAAGAGATTGCCTTTGCTGCGGAACATATCCGCCAGGTCGTCAAACAGTTGCAAAAACAGTGAATTATTGCCGGCATACCGGTCAGTAAATAAAAGGCACAAAAGTCGGTGGTTACAACCGGCGCTAACAACAAGTTAATAACCGTTTTTAGTCGTAGTGAGTCGCGGGACGACTCCAGATACTCCGGGACAACCGGAGCAAAGGTGAAGTCATGACTGAGCAAGTTGAACATCTGATCAAGCGCGAATACGCCGCCGGATTCCATACGGCGATTGACTCAGAAACCTTACCGCCGGGCTTGAATGAAGAGGTAGTCCGCTTTATTTCCGCGCGCAAGAATGAACCGGAATGGTTGTTGGATTGGCGGTTAAAAGCTTTTCGCGCCTGGCAGGAAATGGAAGAGCCCACATGGGCTCATGTGCATTATCCGCCCATTGATTTTCAGGCGGTATCTTATTATTCCGCGCCGAAAAGCATGGCCGATAAACCGAAAAGTCTGGATGAGGTTGATCCGGAATTATTGAAAACCTACGAAAAGCTCGGCATTCCTCTGCATGAACAAGCGGTATTGGCCGGTGTTGCCATGGATGTCGTATTTGATTCGGTGTCTGTCGTCACCACCTTCCGCGAAAAGCTGGAAGAAGCTGGCGTATTGTTTTGTTCCATCAGCGAAGCCGTGCAGAAATACCCGGAGCTGGTAAAAAAATATATCGGCTCCGTTGTACCGCAAAAGGACAACTACTATGCCGCGCTGAACTCGGCGGTGTTTTCCGATGGCTCCTTTGTGTATATCCCCAAAGGCGTGCGCTGTCCCATGGAGCTGTCCACTTACTTCCGTATCAATGAACAAAACACCGGGCAGTTTGAGCGTACATTGATTGTCGCTGACGAAGGTTCTTATGTCAGTTATCTGGAAGGTTGTACAGCGCCCATGCGCGATGAAAACCAGCTGCATGCGGCGGTCGTGGAACTGGTTGCACTGGATAACGCGGAAATCAAATATTCCACAGTGCAGAACTGGTACCCCGGTAACGAAGAGGGCAAGGGTGGCATCTACAACTTTGTGACCAAGCGTGGCGTCTGTCATACCAGTGCCAAGATCTCCTGGACCCAGGTAGAAACCGGCTCAGCGATTACCTGGAAATATCCCAGCTGTGTCTTGCGCGGTGATAACAGTGTCGGCGAATTTTATTCAGTGGCGCTCACCAATAATTTCCAACAGGCCGACACTGGCACCAAGATGATTCATATTGGTAAAAACACGCGCTCAACCATTATCTCCAAAGGGATTTCCGCCGGACGCAGTTCCAACGCCTATCGCGGACTGGTGCGGATGAATCCGGGTGCTGAAGGTGCGCGCAACTATACCCAGTGTGATTCGCTGTTGATTGGCGATAAATGTGGCGCCCACACGTTTCCGTATATTGAAAGTAAAAACCCCACGGCGGTGATTGAGCACGAGGCAACGACTTCCAAGGTCAGCGAAGATCAATTGTTCCTGTGCCAGCAACGCGGTCTTGATGCTGAAAAAGCCGTGTCCATGATCGTCAATGGTTTTTGCCGCGAAGTCTTTAAAGAATTGCCGATGGAGTTTGCTGTAGAAGCGGGCAAGTTACTTGAAGTCAGTCTGGAAGGTTCGGTTGGCTGATCTGATCGCCAAAACACATCGGAGCCTGTTAAACAATGAGTGGATTTGAATTTATGTTGCGTATCACCGATTTGCATGCCCGGGTAGAAGAGAAAGACATTTTGAAAGGCTTGAGCCTAACGGTGAAGCCGGGCGAAGTGCACGCCATCATGGGGCCGAATGGTTCTGGTAAAAGTACCTTGGGTAATGTGCTCTCTGGTCGTGCAGGCTATGAAGTGACCGGCGGCACTGTAGAGTTCAATGGTCAAAATCTGTTTGATCTGGAAACGGAAGAACGTGCCCGCGAAGGTTTGTTCCTGGCATTCCAGTACCCGGTGGAAATTCCCGGTGTCAGCAATATGGAGTTTTTGAAAGCAGCGGTGGATGCCAAACGCAAGCATCAGGGATTACCGGAATTGTCAGCGGTGGAATTTATGAAACTCGCGCGGGAAACCAGCAAGCGTGTCAATCTGGATCAGGCATTTTTAAAACGCGGCGTAAACGAAGGCTTTTCCGGCGGTGAGAAAAAACGCAACGAAATTTTGCAGATGATGCTGCTCGAACCGCGTTTGTGCATCCTTGACGAAACCGACTCGGGATTGGACATTGACGCCCTGCAAGTTGTGGCTAATGGTGTGAATGCCATGCGGAATGAAGAACGCAGTTTTATTGTGGTGACGCACTACCAGCGCTTGCTGGATTACATCGTGCCGGATTACGTCCATGTATTGGCCGGTGGGCGTATTATCCGCTCCGGCGATAAAGAGCTGGCAAAAGAACTGGAAGCAAAAGGTTACGGCTGGATTGAAAGTGAGGTGGCGTAATCAATGACTGACTTTCAACAAGACGCTGTGCGTTTAGCAGCGCAGCAACAAAGTCCCGACTGGCTTGCCGGTCTGCGCCAGCAGGCAGCTGAAGATTGGCTGCAAGCGTCCTGGCCTACGCGCAAAACAGAGCATTGGAAATACACTCCGCTGTTACCCTTGCAAAAAGACGGTTTTAAACACTGGGCAAAAGCCACCAGTGATTGGCAGAGTGCGGTGGAGTTTATTGATCTGGATGCAACCAGACTGGTGTTTGTGAATGGCGTGTTTGACGCAGCTAACTCCAGTGCTCTGCCTGAGGGTGTTGTTCGCTTTTGCGATGCAACGGATTCGGCGCGCGCGTTGATCCAGCAGCATTTGGGTAAGGTTGTTGATGGTGATCGGCATTTGTTTGCGACCCTCAGTAATGCCTGGGCCGCTGACGGGGTACTGGTTCATGTGCCACGTAACCAGGCGCTGGAAAAACCGGTTTATATTGTCCATGTGTCGACACCCGGCGTTGAGCCAGCCATCGCCAACCAGCGTGTGCTGGTCGTGTTGGAAGAGAGTGCCCGCGCTGAAATTATTGAGCATTACCTGTCAACGGATGCCGTACAAAATAGTTTTGTTAACAGCCTGAGTGAAATGGTGGTGGGCGATAACGCTAAGCTGCAACATTACCGTTTGAATCTCGAAGAAGAAAATTTGTTACACCTGGGCGGTGTTCATGTGAACCTGTTGCGCAACGCGCGTCTGCGCGCCTTTACACTCGCACAAGGAAGTCGCCTGAAACGCATTGATTATCAGGTGAATCATCGCGGTGCAGGCGCCGATTTGAATTTGCAGGGGATCTATCTGCCGCGCAACAATCAGGTGGTGGATTACCATACTAATGTGCAGCATTGCGTTCCGCATTGTACGACTAATGAAATCTTTCGCGGCATCATCGCGGATTCAGCCCACGCGGTATTTAATGGCCGGATTCACATCTTCCCGGATGCACAAAAGACCCTGGCGGAGTTGAGCAATAAAAATTTATTGACCTCTAATAAAGCAGAGGTGGATACCAAACCGGAATTGGAAATCTACGCTGACGATGTGAAGTGTGCACACGGCGCAACGGTAAGCCAGTTAAATGCCACAGCGCTTTATTATCTGCAAAGCCGCGGTGTGTCCCGGCAGGAGGCGGAAGTCATGATGAGCTTCGGTTTTATCAACGAACTCTTGCAGGATATTGCTGAACCGGCGGTGCAGGATTATCTGTTACCTCGCCTGGCCCGTTTGTTTGGGCGCGACGGCGAATTTTTACAACGCTTACACCATGAGTGACATGACCAGCATTACTAGCATCGGCTTTGATGTCGACCGGATACGCCAGGACTTTCCCATCCTGCATCAGCAGGTGAATGGTCATCCACTGGTGTATCTGGATAACGCCGCGACCACGCAAAAGCCCAACGCGGTGATTGATGCTATCGCTAATTATTACCGTGAAGACAACAGCAATGTGCACCGCGGTGCACATACGTTGGCTGACCGGGCGACGGCTAAATTCGAAGCTGCGCGCATCACTGTGGCCAAGTTTATC
>DATJLH010000218.1:0-7534 GCA_035490615.1 Cellvibrio sp. | reverse complement strand
GTAGCCTTGAGGTTTTCGCGCAGCAATGCGGAGTAATAGGAATCGTGCGGCGACAGCAGCACCTGGTCTTTAAAATAGAGCGCGGCTGCACCAAGAAGCACAATCAACATGATCAGAACATATTTCATGCTGATTAAGACTAAGTGATAAAGAATTAATTCACTCGCGGGGCGGGCTCCAAAACAATCTCACCGATTCAGAAGAATTGGCTAAATCCTAGTTCCGGCCCCACCATCTAGCAGTAAATAATTTCACCTATCATCGGGCCACATTTATTCTGTCTGAAAAATTATTTGTTAATCATGGGCATGTAGAATTATAGTATGCAGTTGGCAAAGTTGGCGAATGGTTATACAACCTAATCAATGCCAACTTGTTAGCGTTCCTGCTGCCAATATTCGCCGCAAACGGCTGGAGCTTGGGTTTTCTCAGGAAGAGCTTGCGGAATATGCCGGAGTACATCGCACTTATATCGGTATGCTGGAACGGAGCGAGAAGAACGTCACAATTTACTATATCGAGCGGCTAACCATCGCTCCTGATATGACAGCGGCCTATCTGCTCACGCCATTTAGTGATTAGTATTGTCTCTTCTAAAGAGATTTTAAAGATCGGCTTTTGACTTTATTTGTTAACCTGCTTATATGGATGTTGAGAAATGTCGATACCAGAAAAAATTACCCTTTACCATGAAATGAACATGCTCGACAGAGTTATTAATAACGTCGCTAGCAAAGAAACCTCACTGTCTCAATCCGATATCAACAAGGTTATTGTTGCTGCTCAGATCCAGGAAGGTATCGAGCGGTATCGGAGTGCAGCCAATTCTATGTCGACCCAGTCACTCAGAGCTGAAGAACACAACTCGGCTCGGCTTGCCCGCCATTTGGAGGAAAAGCTAGGCTCTCGTCCATCTCGTTGTCATCCTCATGCGATTGTCGCAGGTAGGCATTCTCTTTCAGCACAACTGAGAATTATTTTGGCGAAGTTAAAAATTCGTATCGATGATCCGGATAATGGCTGCTGGTTACCGGAGAATACGGCAGCGACACCCCACCCTAAATTTCCCAGTGCTCCGCCCCATAGCCGCATTCATCGATACAATTATTACTATTGGATCAATGGAAGGCTTTCCCCGCTCCGTCAAGAGGGATTAATGAGAACCAATTTACAGCTAGTTGCCAGAATGTTACAGACTGGTGATTTCCCCGAGTTTGTAATGCTCAAAAAAGGCCGTGGTATTCCGGCATAAAGGTATAAACATGGTTTATAAATTGCGCGCTGATCGTAGTCATTATCTCAATGCCTATCTGTCACCCGACGAGGTTGAGGCCAGGATTGGTGATTACTTTTTATTGGATGAGCCAGAGTGGAAAGATTTCTGGCAGCCCATGGAAATAACGTTTCAAGACGACAGCGATACGCGAAGTGTCATTACACCGCCGGATATTACGCTTTGGTTTACCTCAAACAACTTGATATTAAATCAGAAAGCTTACACCGCATTAAAGGATGAATTGGCAAAGCACGGCGAGTTACTTCCTATTTCATGCGAAGGGGTTCCCTATTGGTTATGCCATGTAACGATGAAGACTGGAACGGAAGCTGTTGACTTATCACAGAGTGATCGCCTTGTCGATGAAGGTGAATATGTCAATTTGAAAAAACTGGTTTTTAAAGAGCAGACGGTTAAGGATCTTCTGGTGTTCCAATCAGAATATGCCGGTTTTGTTAATCTTTATGGTACTGAGCGATTCAAGATGCTATTGCAGCAACACAATCTAAAGGGTCTGTTATTTTTGACGGACTTAGTTTCAATCGTTTAAACAGTAAATCAATTACACACTTCGAGACTCCCATATAAAGTCTTGTACTCCGCAGATAGGATCTGCGGACTTTAAGAAAATGAGCTGACGCGATATTTATAAGAAATCGTTTTCCTTCAAGACACTGATCAATTGAAAACAAGCATTCTCAAAGTGAAATTACTTGAGGAATTTGCGTATTAGATCGGGGCATATCGTACCTATATCAGCGCTGGAGCGGGAATCAAAGAATGTCGGAACTATCCGTTAAAAACGCAAAACACATAAAGTCTCACATCTTGGATATTGAATTCTCTGATGGTGAGCATAGGCTCGTTGATTTCGCACCTTTTATATTTTCCGTTGGTCATCCTGATTATGAACGCTATAAATCGGAGGCAGGCTTTCTTACTTTCGAGATTGAAGATGGGAATTTGGATTGGGATGATTACACAATGATTTTTCCGGTCGAAGATTTATATTCAGGAAAGTTGGTGCGTTAGCGCCAACTTCTACGGTAAACGATTAGCCCTCCAGCTACCCGCCGCCCCCAGAAGCCATAAGTCGGGGCTAATGCGCGCCCCATTCCCAACGATTCACAAATCCTTCATATTCACCACTCATCATGCTCACCCCGCAGGCAATAGCGCACCGTTTAACATGCGCACGCCTGTTTCCTGCGTAAGTAACTTGAGGAATAACAATGATCAAGCGACCGATATTTTTTGTGCGTAGCCTGGTGAGCGCGGTTATCTGTCTGATGCTGGCTTCAGCATCGGCAAAGGAGGCGCGACCGGAGCAGGTCGCACCTCCCCTTAAGATGAACGACATTCAGGTCGTTGGTTCGCATAACAGTTTTAAAGCGCAGATTCCCGATGCTGTCATGAAAAAACTTCGCGCCGCAAACCCCTGGCAGGCCGACAGTCTTGAGTACTTTCACGTGACCTTGACCGAGCAGCTTGATGCTGGTGTTCGCCAGTTCGAGCTGGATATTTTTGCTGATCCACAAGGCGGTCGCTATGCTGATCCCAAAGGTGAGGCCTGGGCGCGTAAGGTGGGCAAGACCACGAGCTTTGATCGCGCGGCCATGCTCAAACCTGGATTCAAAGTGCTGCATAATCCCGATGTTGATTATCTCAGCACGTGCCCGACGCTTATTGGTTGCCTTGGTGAAATTGATCGCTGGTCGCGCGCGAATCCTGAGCATTTGCCGATAATGATCACGCTCAATGCGGCTGACACGCCTTCTGGCCGTCCGGGTATTACCGATCCCTTGCCGCTCGATAATCCAAACTTACTCAATGCACTCGATGCCGAGATTCTTTCGGTGCTTCCGGCGGGTCGTCTTATTACGCCCGATGAAGTGCGCGGCAGTGCGCCGACATTGCGCGAGGCAGTACGCAGTCACGGCTGGCCGTTGCTCTTCGCTGCGCGCGGTCGCATTTATATTTTGTTCGACGTACGTCAGGCGGTTTCTGATGCCTATCGCGAGGGTCATCCATCGCTCACCGGTCGGCCAATGTTTGGTTGGTATCCTGATGATCAACCCGAAGGCGTGATTCAAATTGTTCAGGATCCTTTAGTCGATGGCGAAAAAATTAAACAGTGGGTTAAAGCGGGGTTAATTGTACGGACCCGGACAGATGCGGGCACGCAGGAAGCACGGCGCAAGGATTTTTCTAAAGCGAACGCTGCCATCGCCAGCGGTGCGCAGGCTGTGAGTACAGATTACTATCCCGGCGCGCCCGATCCTTTACAGCTGGGTTTTGTGATTAGGTTTAAAGATGGCGCGCTGGCGCAATGTAATCCGGTGCGGGTGGTGGGTTGTGACAGGTACAATTTCTTACATTTTGGGCCGCGTCCTTAATTGTAACTCTTGCGGACGCGTGACAAGATTTGTGCATCATCAACAGGGTTAATAACACATACAAAAGGAACTATTTATGGCCATTAAAAAAGCGTTAATCCACACGCTCACTCCCCTTGTTGCGCTCTCGCTCACTGCCTGTGGTGGATCAGATAAACAGTCGCCCTACAGTGACTTAAGCTGCCCCGCCGTTTATCAGCCTTTCTGCGCTAAAAGCACTCTGGATATTTCGTGCACCGGGAATGATTGCCCAACCCACGAATACACCACATACGGAAACGGATGCACCGCTGCAATTGCAGGCGCGGCGATTGCATTCGAAGGAGAGTGTGAATCTCTGGAAAACAAAACGACTTTCTCTGACAAGCCAGCGCAAATAGTCAATGACGATGCTGTACCCGATAATCCCACGCCTGTGAGCATTATCAACGTACAATTTATGGACGATATTGTGGTACTGGAGGTGCGTTACGCGGGCGGTTGTAAACCGCATGACTTCGATCTGTTTCTCAGCCAGCCGTTTATGGAAAGCCAACCTCCGCAAGTCCACGCAACCTTGCAGCATCTCACAGAAGATAGTTGCGAAGCGGTGATTACCGAGGAAGTCAGTTTTGATCTCTTGCCACTGCGTGAATTCTATCGCCGCGCATATGGGTTGGAAGAAGGCAGTATCAATATCGCTGAGCTTGGTATGTATACCTTTCAATAACAGCCTTTCCGTTAGCGGCCCGCAATCGTGTAATGACCGATTGCGGGCACCGGTTTCAAACCGTCGGCACGGTGCCACCATCTATCCTGTACTCGACCCCCGATATCGAAGCCGCTCGCGGCGAAACCAGAAAGGTGATGAGGTCTGCCACTTCGCCGGGTTTTGCAGGGCGCCCCAAGGGAATACCACCCAACCCATCCATAATGATTTTCTTACCGCCCTCATAGTCCGTACCAGCCTGGGCTGCCAATCGCTCGGCAAGCGCTACGGCGGCTTCGGTTTCGATCCAGCCCGGTGAAACACGCACGACGCGGACGCCTTTTGGCGTGACTTCTTTCGACAGTGCCTTGCTGTAGGTCGACAGCGCGGCCTTGGCGGCGGCGTATGCGATAGTCGCGTCGGGTAATGGCAGGACGTTCTGGATGGATGTAACGTGGATGACCACCCCGGCACGCTGCGCGATCATTGACGGCAATAACGCGCGATCCAGGCGAACGGCGGACATGAGGTTCAGGTCAAGCTCTTTCGCCCATTCCGCATCATCGAGCACTGCGAATCCACCCGAGGGGGCGCTGGAACCGCCGACCACATTAACGAGAATGTCGATACCACCCAAATGCTGCTGTACCAGGTTTGCTGTGTGACGCGCACCTTCTGCTGTCGTTAGGTCGGCCGCGATATAGTGCACCTTGTCGACCAAGTGTTGGGGCCGCGAGCGAGCAACCGCGACAACCTGCGCGTTCGCTTCCGCTAATGATTGAACGACCGCCGCACCCACCCCGCGAGCACCACCAGTGACCAGGGCGCGCATGCCCGTCAGTTGCAGATCAAAGCTCATAGTGTGATCTCCAGTGATGCAATCTTGCCACGCTCGAGCAAGAAGACATATTTAAGATCCACCGGGTTGCCGGGAAAGTCGCCGGTCACCCGGCCCGTTACGATGCAATGGCGCTCCTGCTTGTCGAACGAGACGGGCTTGGTAACGTAGGAAAATTGTGCGGATGCTGCGGTCTTCCAGGCTTCGATTGCAGCGAGGCCTACGTGGGTTTGCCCCTCGTCCTTTACCACCCCGTCTTTTGTAAAGCAGCGTGCCACGGCCTGGCCGTCGCGTTTATCAGCCTCGAAGTAGGCGGCAATAGGTTCAGGTAAGTTGAGTTCGTTCATTGTGTTGGCCCTTCAGGTTAAAGAGCCCCTAGGATGGCGCTTTCGCATCGGCAAGAGAATCACCTACAATCTAATCAGACTATGTAGAGAAGAGTGTACAATGCGTGGTTCAGAATTTGCCGAGTTAAAAGCCTTCGTGGCAATTGTTGATCGGGGGAGCTTTGCGCGCGCCGCCGATTATCTTGGGCTATCGCGGTCGGCGCTCAGCCAGATCATGCGGCAGCTTGAATCTCGCCTGGGCGTTCGCCTGCTCAATCGAACGACGCGGAGTGTCTCGCCAACGGAGTCGGGGCGGCGGCTTCATGAACGCATTGCCCCGATGCTGCGCGAGATGGACGATGCCGTCGCACAGGCGGTGGGTGCGACGAGCCGAACCGCCGGTACGCTGCGGATAAACACCTTGAGTATGGCGGCGAAAAAGGTCATTGCGCCGCGACTCGGCCGTTTTCACGCAGCCTATCCCGATGTGGTACTTGACATCGTGATCGACGATGGCCTGAGCGATATTGTGAGCGGCGGGTTCGATGCCGGCATCCGCGTGGGTGGGCGACTGCAAAAAGACATGATTGCGGTCCGTCTTACACCGGATATCAAATTACTGGCGGTTGCCTCACCGGAGTACCTGGCTAAAAAGGGTGAGCCTAAAACCCCCGCCGATTTACATCACCACGCGTGTATCAACTGGCGCTTTCCAGGCAGTGGCAAAATTGCCGGATGGAATTTCGAAAATAAAAATAGCGCTATCGAAGCCATTGTTGGCGGCCCGGTCATTGCTAATCATCAGGACATTGTCGTGCCAGCGGCATTGCAAGGACTAGGGATTCTCTATGCGTACAACGATGACGGGATAGCAGAGGCGCTAGAAGATGGCAGGTTGAAGCGCATTCTTGTTGATTGGTCACCGACCATGCCGGGGCTATATCTCTATTATTCAAACCGGCGTCATATCCTGCCGTCGCTTCGCGCTTTTATCGATTGCCTGCTTGATCGTGACATAAGCTGAACATGGGCATGCTGCGGTTGCAGAAAAACCATTTGTTGACATCGCGCTGGATGCGCGTAGACTCGAACCCAGCTTGAAAGTACGTTTAGTATTTATGCCCTCACTTCGAAGTTCCAGTAGTTTTATTTCGTCCTGTTTACATAAGTAATTTCCTGACTTCCTGCTCAACGCCCGTTCGGGTAAATCTACTTTTGTTTAATAGGTAACACTATGTCTAAATCTACTACTGGCACTGTAAAATGGTTCAACGAAGCTAAAGGTTTCGGTTTTATTCAACAAGAATCCGGTGCGGATGTTTTTGCTCACTTCAGCGCTATTGCCGGTTCAGGCTTTAAAACGCTTGTTGAAGGCCAAGCCGTTAGCTTCACCGTGACTCAAGGCCAAAAAGGCCCGCAAGCTGAAAATATTCAAGCTATCTAAATATTAAGGTAGCGTGTTAGCGCACCAAGCGCTGATGTGAAAATTAAAAGGCGAGATCTTCGGATCTCGCCTTTTTTTGTATGTCACTGTTCGGCTCTTCAGAGCCGTCACTTTCCCTGCTTTTTAAGCGTTTCAGCGTAAACCTCGCCGGCAACAGCCCAATTTTTTGGCGCAACATCTTCAAAAATAATGTAGATGTATTGTGGATCGACGCCAGCATTTTTTGCTATAGACTCGGTAACGTCTTTAGCAATTTTTTGCTTAGCTTCATCGCTTCTACCTTCAAACATTGAAATATTGACTACTGGCATATCATTTTCCTCATCAGTTTCACTGTGTCACTCGGAGGTCCGAGAAGTAATCCTCTGTGCCGATATCCACCCATAATCCAATAGCGCCGGATGTTTCCAAATACATTAAATCGTCAACAGTTAGCACAGGTGGTGTGGCGGTATTAATAAACAACTCGGCCGTTTTTCCTTTCACTACAACTTTCAATTGAATACATTCATCCAGATCTATATCGGCAGGTGATTCGTAGTTGGTTCATCAGCGCAGGGAGGGCG